>DESS01000140.1:1553-7939 GCA_002361335.1 Richelia sp. UBA3308 | reverse complement strand
TTCTAGCATTAATAGTTTAATTGAAGACCAAGATACTTCCTATCACATCGAAGGATTCTATCAGCATAAAGTCAACGATAATATCAGCATTACTCCTGGAGTTATTTGGGTAACAGCACCCGATAACGACAGTACCAATGATGATGCGGTAGTTGGAACTCTTAGAACTACCTTTACTTTTTAATAGAGCTGATTAAACAAAACTGCGATCGATCACTGAATCGATCGTGAACTTTCGTTTAACCACAAATTAATTTGTCCCAGACGGGATATATCAGAGACGCGATGTATTAGAAACCCGATATATCGCGTCTCTACATTTGTCAGGATAACCAAAAAATTATATCATGTTCGCTAAATCGCTTACGATTTGTCATTGCGAGCAAAGCGAAGCAATCGCAAGGACTGGGATTGCTTCGCTCCACTCCGTTCCCCTCGCAATGACAACTGTTCATCCGAACATGATATTACAGGGTTATTACCTGGAATTCAATCAAGCAAATCTAAATAATAGCAAGACACTCTTGTAACTGACTTCTGATTTTTTTCCGATCTAAATTTCTGCCGATAAAAACCAGTTGATTGGATGGATTTGTAGTCCATTCATCCCTCTGAAAATTACAACGTTTACCGCTAAGTTGAAAAATATGTCGCATTTGACTTCCTTGATACCAAATAATTCCTTTTCCCCTAAACACTGTTTGCGGTAATTGTTCATCTAAAAATTTACTAAATTTTTCCAGAATTAAAGGGCGATCGCTTTCAAAGGACACAAACATAAAATCGTCCGTTTTTAACCGATTAATTGAAGATAAATTCACATTATATTTCAAAGAGGAATATAAGGTATTTTTAAAATTATGTATACCTACATCTGAAATAAAAGGTAAAGAAACTTGTCCGAATTCAGAACGTATAATTTTAGCACCCACCTTCACTGAATGAATAAATTTTTCAATTTCTTGAATTTTTACAGAGTCAACTAAATCGATTTTATTCAGTAGAACAATATCGGCATAAATAACTTGATCTAAACAAATTTTACTTTCAAAATTACCGGGATTGAAATTTTCTGCATCAACAACAGTCAAAATAGAATCTAAACGAGTAACATCCCTTAAAGAACTGCTGGTAAAAGTCATCATTAAAGGTATTGGTTCAGCTAAACCGGTAGTTTCGATAATAATGTAATCGATATCCCTAGTTTCTATAACTTGATTAACAGCATCAATTAAACTAGAATTAATCGTACAACATATACAGCCATTACTAAGTAGCATCATTTCTTCATCGATAGACACAAGCAGTTGACTATCAATATTAATATCCCCAAATTCATTGACTAAAACAGCTACTTTTAAATTCTGCCGGTTACTCAAAATATGATTTAATAAAGTAGTTTTACCACTTCCGAGAAAACCTGTAATAATTGTCACAGGTATTTTTTGTTTAATTTGTTTGGCAAATATCAATCTTTGGTTCATCCCTATTTATTAACCGATAAAGAAAATTAGCTAATTATTATTAGGTAATTATAATTAGCTCATAATATTTTTATTTATTATCCTATCGTAATTATATAGCAATCCTAATTGAGGCATCAGAAAATACATACAGCAGCAGGTAACTGAGGTACAGTTTTATATTTCAAAACTCTTGTGGTACGGGCAGAGAAGGCCCGTCAGAATCTACTTGATTAAAATAAAATCAGCTCTACATTGAATATTGATTGTTTAATTCAAATTTAATTCAAATTTAATTCCCATTCCAAACATCCTTAAGGATTGATTGCCAACGGATGATAATTTGACTGATTAACACTCGTAACGATGGTGGTAAATGATTAAGCTGTTGTGAAATAGCTTCTAGTTCTTGCTTTGCCGTCAATAGTGTTTTCTGTTGCATCACAGGTTCAGTCATTGCTTGATATAACTGTATTGTCACCGCGACTTTACCAAGAGCAATAATTATTAGATGTAATTCAGGTTCAATATTATCGGTTATTTCTTCAGGTATTAACAGTTTAGCTAATACAGCGATATCTGGAATAGTTTCAACATTCAACGCATTCAGTAATACTGGAATTTCCCCTGCTAACTTTAATGCCGAATTAGTATCTTGTAATCCTTTAATTGTAAGTTGAATTTGTTTTCTTAAATCTTCCCGTGCTTGAAAAAGTTCATCTTCAGACTTTTTCAGTTCACTAACATCTTCAATTAATCCTTCCAGAGCTAACAATTTACCATTATAGGAGAAAACTCCCTGACCTTTTTCCCAAACCCATTTTATCTCTCCACATTTCGTCTTAATTCGATATAAAATTTCATATGTTATTTGCTTTTTCAAAGCTTCTTGTACGCGATCCCACACTAATTTCTGGTCATCTTTATGAATAGTATCCGCATAAGGAAGTGTATTATTACCAATAAAATCTTTGACTTTATAACCTGTTAGTTTTTCGCAATGAGAACTTATAAATTTCATTGTCCAATCTTGGTCATTTAAACAGCGATAAGATATACAACATGAAGTTTGCGTGATGTTAGTGATATCCCTTGCCATACAAAAGATTAAAGTTTCTCCGTCTATATCGATTTCTTCTGCTGATAAGAGAAAATTTTTGATTTTTCCAAACTTTGTACGGAACTGAAATATTTGTTGTTTAATAATTTTACTATTTTGTAAAAAATCTTTAATTATAATAGGATCTTGATTATTAAACCAAATATTTACACTAGTAAAACTTTTACCGATTACATCTTGAGCACAATATTCTAGAATACGATAAAATAAATAATTTACATTGATAATTTTGTCCGTACTTTTACGAACAAGCATTAAAATTTTTCCAGAAGAAGAATGAATATCTAGCAATGATTTATCACTTAGGACTTCTAATTTTGCTGCTCTTTGTTTGCTCAATTTATCTCGTCGATCGTTTATCTGTTTTATCTGTTGAAAGCTGGAATCCAAATTGACAGTTAATTCTTGAATATACTCATAATGAATATTATTTTGATAATTTTGTGTCAGATTTTTATAGGCTACAACAAAACGATTTAAGAAAGTTTTCCAGCACATAATTATAAGTTATTTGACTATAAATGAATATTCAGAGTGAACATGTGAACCTGATGCTATGTCAAGTTCCGATGATTACAGCACTTTGCAGATGTTAGTATATCTTAAAACTCTTGTGGTACGGGCATTCCTACCCCTCCAAATCTACGAACTCCATCTCATTCACATTGTGCAAATCTCTTGGCGATATATGAGGAAATAGGAAAGCGTCCATATCCTCCAATATCTCCCGGAAGGCGAACTAAAGATACACCCAGACAGGGAAGATGTCCTTTTGCTGCTTTAAGATTAAAGCTTAATTGAGAATGTATTAACCAAGTTTTATTAATTCTCCATTCTAATCGATTTCCCAATTCACACTCAGTCTCGTAATCAAGTTTCCTACCAAGTTCCTTCCAAATATCTTTCTGAATACTTAAGCCAAAATGTCCATCGCTTGACACAAGCCATAAACTATTCACGGTACGCCAATCTAAAGAAGAGATTTTATTGATATCTTCTTCAAGAAGTAACTCATTTTCTTTTTTTCCAGCGGCTTGAAGTATGACTTTACAAGTTTCTAAGTCTGCTTCTTTCCAATTTTGAGTAGCTAATAAATTTCGTAGTTTGGTGTAATCAACCTCTTGTTCAGTTCGTAGTACTATTTTAAATAAAGGAGAGGTTCGTGAAATATATTTTTTTCCAAATAATCTTGTATCTATTTTTACCAATTCAATTACATGACTATCTTGAATAGCATAAAATTGAGGTGTCATATTAGGAATATTTTTTTTCACCTCAGAAGTTACATAATTGTGTAGTTCTTCTAAATTAATCCAACCATCTTGGTTCAAATCTGCAGCTCCAGATTCGATTCCTTCCACTAAATGACTAGTATATATTGACAATTCTTTATCCTCTTTAAAAGGATAATCAATCGTACTAGAAGATGCAAATATTGCCCGTCCCTCACCACCTAATTCAGCTTCAATATCTACCGTATTTTTTGTAGTATTATCATTTTTAAAAGCTCCAGTAAAACAGCAATCGAGAATTACTATTTTTTTCTCAGATTTACTAGCATCCATTTTTTCGCGAATAAAACTAGCAGGTATAGCCGTGCTTTCAATTAATTCTCCGCCATATTCATATTTTTTAGTATCAGTCGCTGCAAAAAAAAGATTACCTTTACTATTTATGAGAGCGTGTCCTGAGAAATATAACAGTAATAAATCATCTTGATTCCGATTCACAAATAATTCATATATTTCAGCTTGTATTTTTTGTTCCGACTCATCAGTTAAAATTGTAATGTCATCTTCTGCAAATTGACCTATAAACGAATTTCGTAATATTTTTTCGATTGCTTTCACATCTTTAACAGCACTCGGTAGAAATTCAAATTCTGGGTGATATTTACTCACTCCAACTAATAATGCTTTTTTTTTCATAGATGCTTCCTCAATTATGAATATAATTTTCAATTATTGATATAATTTTTACTTATGATTATTAATCACTTTAAGAGGATGTTTAGAAGGTGATAAATTAAGATACATTCATGGTGGGAACCCCCTAAATTCCCCTTAAAAAGCGGGACTTTCACCCCCCTTTATAAGGGGAGCCACTCCGTTGCGGAGGAACACGCACGCCCTGTAGAAAGTGGCGTGAGAGAGGGGGGATAAAGCCTTTTCGTTAAAAACGGTACTTTTTAAACATCCTCTAAGGGGAAATAATAAAAAGTAAATTATCAAGAGTAAATTATATCGACATTTATCGATATTGTAATTTAATTGATCAAACAAAAATTTAAAACAACATTAAATCTAATATTTTTTTTTGATTGTTATTTATTTCTCAAACTTTGGATCAGAAAACGAATTACGTGCCTTTTTGTTTCTTGTTTTTTGAGACAATATTCTTCTAGTAAATGATATTCACTTTCAGGTAGTTCTATTGTTAACCGTTTAATTGGTTCGTTAATTACTTTTCTCGGCATAATATCACCATGAATTTCATGCATTCAATATCATTAATCCATATCAAAAAAAAATAATTAAGGTATCCTGAATACATTTATTCAAAAAAAAAATTTTTGAACATCATTATCCATCAGTAATCAATATACTTGCTTCTTGAATTCATTTCAAGCAAAATTGTAAAGAAAAACTATTTTTAAAACATAAGAGTGAAAAATCAAATCAACTTGGATTTTTATTTTCGTTGGCTAAGATATTTAACTCTCAGATGTATTGTTGGTATTCTAGTTTTTGTTGCGGTTGTAGAAGCTACTCCTTTTATTAAAGAAGAGATTAACAAAAAACTTGCGAATGCAGAAACCTTAGTTGCAATTATTGGACTAATTGTCTTGACTTGGGATGCCCCTAACCAACGTAAGCGCATTCATTATGAAGCATGGCAAGTAATTAATTCAGCACAAGGGCAAGGAGGAAGCGGTGGGCGTATAGAAGCATTAGAATATTTGAATCGAGAACAAGAGAGTTTAGCTGGTTTAACAGCTTTCCGTGCCGATCTTAAAGGTATTAACCTCAAAAAAGCACATTTATTGGGAGCAAACTTTAGAAATACTTATCTTGATAATTCTAATCTCAACAATGCCAATCTTAAACATGCTAACCTTAACAGTGCTAGACTAAGAAACAGTAATCTTCAAGAAGTAGACCTCACCCGAGCGAATCTTCTAAAAGCTAAACTGGTAAATGCCGATCTTAGAAGATCTAACTTAAGTGGTGCCAGACTCGAGTATGCTAGCTTAATTGATGCTAAATTCAATTATGCTAATTTAACTGCTGCCGATCTCAAATATGCAGATCTCAGAAACGCCAACCTTTGTTGTGTGAACCTTAATCGTACCGATCTTCAAAATGCAAATCTGTGCCGTACTGATATTAGGAATTCCCAACTCAAAGGTACTATTCTCAAGGATGCTAACCTCTGGCATAGCAATCTGAGTAATTCCTGTCTTCAAAAAGCTGACTTCACTCGTGCTATCCTTAGCCTTGCCAACCTCAAGGGTGCTGATTTCAAAAATACTAACTTGAGTAATGCAGACCTAAGTTACGCTAACCTTAGAAATGTCATAAATTTAACCCCAGAACAAGTCAAAGCAGCTAATAACTGGGATAAAGCTGAATACGATCCTGAATTTCGCAAACAACTAGGTTTAGTTTAATACCTCAGAAATGTTTTAAAAGTTATAACAAATTACTCCCTTGAAGGGATCCCCCTAAATCCACGCCACTTGCTACGTACTGCGGGCACCGTGCCGGAGCAGTGGCTCCCCTTAAAAAAGGGGGACTTTCACC
>DESS01000140.1:794-1376 GCA_002361335.1 Richelia sp. UBA3308 | reverse complement strand
TTTAACCGGACATGATATTAAACATCCTCTGAGAAATGTTTTAAAACACCTTTCTAGTAACTGTTTCAAAATATCAAACAAAATATTATAGGGGTTTAAATGCAGTTTTGTGAAACTTCTGTAAAAGTTGAAATAACAAGACTTCCCCAACACATTGGAGACAGCAATAGATGCTTCGCCGTTTTTTCAGCAAAACCCCCATCGCTTGGCAACAATTGATGAAAGATAAAACTCGTCTGGGAATTGCTGTAGCTGGTATTGCTTTTGCAAATATTCTCATTTTTGCCCAAATGGGATTTGAAGCTTCTTTGTTTAATAGTTCAAGCGCACCACACAGAACCCTGAATGCCGATTTAGTCATAGTTAATCGCCATTTTGAATCATTGTATTCAGTCAAAACCTTTTCTCGGCGAAGATTATATCAGGCTTTGGGGTTTGAAGGCGTAGAGTCTATTAGTCCCTTGTACATCGGTTTGGGAAGTTGGAAGAATCCACAAACACTCCGTACCCAAACTATTTTAGTTTTTGGTACCGATCCCCGTACACAAGCATTTAAGTTTCCCCAAGTCAATCAAAATATTT
>DESS01000140.1:297-743 GCA_002361335.1 Richelia sp. UBA3308 | reverse complement strand
ATACAGTATTATTTGACCAAACATCCTTACCAGCATTTGGTCCCATAGCCATTTTATTTCAACAACAATCAATCGTAGAAACCGAACTTAATGGTATCAAAATTCGAGTTGGTGGTTTATTTAGTTTAGGTACATCCTTTGCAGCATACGGCAATGTAATTACCAGCGATACAACATTTTTACATTTATTTCCTCATACTGTTCTTTCTAAAGTTCAACTTGGTTTAGTCAAACTAAAAAGTAATGCCGATATCAACCAAGTTAGCCACAACTTAGAAACTGGTTTACCAAACGACGTAATGATTTTCACAGCTTCTGCTTTTGAAGACGCAGAAAAAGCTTATTGGGCAAAAGCTACACCCATTGGTTTTATATTTGGCTTAGGGGTAATTGTTTCCTTTATCGTAGGTATCATGGTGGTGTATCAAATTATGTATTCCGATGTC
>DESS01000140.1:0-246 GCA_002361335.1 Richelia sp. UBA3308 | reverse complement strand
CAACAATCTGCCGCAATACGCCACCCTCAAAGCAATGGGATATCGCGATCGCTATTTAATCGGAGTGCTAGTACAAGAATCATTAATGTTAGCTGTATTCGGCTATATTCCTGGTTTTACCCTATCTTTAGCACTCTATAAACTCGCAGCTGATTCCACCATGTTACCTATTTTTATGACTCCTCAAAGAAGTATTTCAGTATTTTTGTTAACAGTCATAATGTGCTTGATTTCCGGTACAACAGC
>DESS01000133.1 GCA_002361335.1 Richelia sp. UBA3308 | reverse complement strand
ACCTCTAAATATGGGTTTAATTTCCCGGCAACCTACGGTGAAATAATTGAGTTGGGGTTCAAATCTCCATCTCAATTCCAGCCAACTTCTAACTTCCTTCTTCCTTCGATTTAACCTTTAATCTTTAACCTTTTATTTATGATTCTTGCTATAGAAAATGTTCTGAGTGCTGAAGAATTAGATGTAATTACTTCTAAGCTTAAAGATGGGGAGTTTGTTGACGGTAAGTTAACGGCGGGATGGTTTGCAAAAAAAGTCAAAAATAATACTCAATTATCTGGCAATGCTGAGGTTGGTAAGGAGTTAAGAACTATTGCAGTCAAAGCACTCAAACGTAACAGACTATTTCAATCAGCAGTCAAACCAAAAATTATCCGTCCGATGATTTTCAGTTGTTATTCACAGGGTATGTATTATGGTTCTCATACTGACAATGCAATAATGGGGGATGAAAAACCAATACGCTCTGATGTGTCATTTACTTTATTCCTTAATTCTCCCTCTAGTTACAAAGGAGGAGAATTAGTTATTGACACAAGTTTGGGAGAACAGGCTTTTAAGTTAGAAGCTGGTTCTATGATTGTATATCCTTCAACTACCCTGCATCGAGTTGAAACAGTTGTCGAAGGTAAGCGTTTAGCAGCGGTTAGTTGGGTACAAAGTTTTGTTCGCGAATCAACACAGCGCGAAATTTTATTTGATTTAGATACAGCTAAACAAATCATGTTCCAAAAACATGGTAAGACACCAGAATTTGACTTAATTAGCAAAACTCATGCTAATTTACTGCGGAAATGGGCGGAAGTTTAACATAAGTTTCGGGGTTACAATTTCTCTGAAAAAATGGCACCTAACCATACTTTTAAGGAGCAGTGGTAACCCTGTTTATCATCTTTTTTTTTATTCACTATGCCCATAATGTCACGCTTTGCATCTTAAACTGAAAAACTCTTTCATTTATATATTTAAATTTAATTAAAGCACTGTAGTAAAGACGACATGAATTGTAGGGTAATATCGATGTTTTTACATAATTTGCATAAGTGTTTCTAATATAGAACATATGGATTATCAACAATTTCAAGCAAGAACATTTCAACCCTGGTGATAATCCCCTAAGGCTTTTAATCCCAGTATTTTCATACTTGTAAATTTATTTATAGGGACAATCGCACCATCCAAAATTGAATCAAGCTTTATTAAAACAATATTAAATTTGTCATACAAACTTAAGTAAAAGTTAAAGATTAGTTTAATTTCAGTTTAAGTTTCTGTTGTAAATTAGATCTATAAGCATAAACAATAATTAAGCTAAATTATTATTATGATGATTCTTGGAGCGATTTTGCTTTTTTTCAAATTTATATCTTTAGTCTGATAAAAAAAAGATTGTTACGGTACTTTGCGAACAATTGACTTGTGAGCTAAGATAATGGGTAAAAATAACAGTGCAGCTAATAAGTGAAAACCAGCAATTCAAGTCACATCAGCGAAAAAAAATTTTACTAGTTGAAGATAATGATATAAATCGGATGCTGATGAGTGATTGCTTAAGTTTTTGTGGGTACGAAGTTAAAGGTTTAGCCAATGGTTCAAAATTTTTTTCTACGGTAGAGACTTTTCAACCAAATTTAATTATTTTAGATTTAAAATTGCCAGATATAGATGGTTACTTGCTGCTTGAAAGAATGCAGCAAAATTCGCAAACACAAAAGATTCCTGTAATTGTAGTTTCAGGATTAGCTTTTAAATCGGATTACGAAAGAGCCATGAGTTTAGGCGTTTGTCGCTATTTCGTTAAACCTGTAATTCTCACCAAAGTTACCCAAGCGATTGAAATAGAATTATCCTATCAACAAAGATAATATTGACTTGAAGGATGATGATGATATTTATTCTGACTTTTGATTAATTAGATATTCTTCTACACTTTGACTCAGATTCTGAAGCGAAGAGCCGATTATAGATATTTTTCGTTGTGCTTGTGTTAAAAGTAAGATTACTGATTGCAGTTCGTTGAGTGCTTCACTCATCCTTTCACGATATTCTGATTCAAATTCTTGCGAATTCATATTGTTTACCATAATATTAATTTTTCTCAGTTTTGATTAATGATAATAATCGATTAGACTCTTAGATTTGCGGAAAATACGCTTACCAACAGTTATGGCGAAGCCTAACAGTGGAAGGGTATAAGCTTGGAATAATCGCAGTTTATTTATGATTACTAGAGAAAAAATCCAATTCGCGTACAACAACAGTAATTTTACTTAAAATAGTAAATATTGGGTAGATTTGTAAAATTTCCCTGACTTTATTTGTGACAAAATCAGCTCAAACCTTACCCCTGATCAAAAATCCACAACGTTTGGAAAACCGTCTCAAAGAAATTCCTCCGGAGCCGGGGGTTTATTTTATGCGAGATGCAACTGAGAGTATTATATATATAGGTAAATCGCGAAAATTGCGATCGCGGGTTCGTTCTTATTTCCGGGAGTCCCAAAAACTTACCGAACGCATCAAAACAATGGTAAAACAGGTGACGGATATTGAATTTATTGTCACCGATACTGAAACCGAAGCTTTAGCTTTAGAAGCGAATTTGATTAAGCAGCATCAGCCCTATTTCAACGTGCTGTTAAAAGATGATAAAAAGTACCCTTACGTTTGTATAACTTGGGCAGAGGAATATCCACGGATTTTTATCACTCGCAAACGTAAACTTGCTTCATATAAGAATAAATATTATGGGCCATTCACTGATTCTCGGTTGTTACGGGGAATATTACGATTGTGTAAGCGAATATTTCCTCTTAGACAACGACCACAACCTTTATTTAAGGACAGACCTTGTTTAAACTATGATTTAGGAAGGTGTCCTGGTGTTTGTCAGCAATTAGTGACACCGGAAGCATATCGTAAAATTGTCCAAAAGGTGGCGATGGTCTTCCAAGGTAGGACTAGTGAATTAATTGATACCTTAAGTCAACAGATGCATCAAGCGTCCGTTGAATTAAATTTTGAAACTGCAGCGCGAATCAGGGATCAAATTGCCGGATTGAAGTCGTTAAATGCCGATCAAAAAGTATCTTTACCGGATGATACTATTTCTAGGGATGCCATAGCTTTAGCTGCCGATGACAAACACGCTTGCATTCAATTATTTCAGATTCGTGCCGGACAATTAGTGGGAAGATTGGCATTTTTAGCTGACGCACAAGCTGAAGTTGGGGCTATTTTGCAACGGGTATTAGAAGAACATTATCAAACGGCTGACTCAGTAGAAATTCCTACAGAAATTGTAGTTCAGCACGATTTACCGGATGCAGAAATTTTGGCAGAAGCCTTGACACAGCGTAAAGGGAAAAAAGTTGGGATCGTAACTCCCCAGCGTCAACTGAAAGCAGAATTAATTGAAATGGTAGAGCGAAACGCCTACTATGAATTGCAAAGAATGCAAAAATTTGGCGATCGCAATCAACAAGCACTGCAAGATTTAGCCGCCATAGTAGATTTACCGGATTTACCCCATCGTATGGAAGGTTACGATATTTCCCACATTCAAGGTTCAAATGCGGTAGCTTCCCAAGTAGTGTTTATCGACGGTTTGCCCGCAAAGCAGCATTATCGCCACTATAAAATTAAAAACCCAGAAGTTACTATCGGTCATTCGGACGACTTTGCTTCCTTAGCCGAAGTTATCGGTAGACGCTTTCGTAAATATGCTCAAGATCCCCAATTGTCAAGAGTGGGTAATCCAGATTTTCCCGACTTAGTAATGATAGACGGTGGAAAAGGACAATTATCTTCTGTCGTCGCTGTATTACAAGAAATGAATTTATTAGAAGACGTGCGAGTTGTCAGTCTTGCCAAACGACGAGAAGAAATATTTTTACCGGGGGAATCCATACCTTTAAAAACAGAAGCCGAACAACCCGGAGTTCAACTACTGCGCCGCTTACGGGATGAAGCCCACCGATTTGCAGTCAGCTTCCATCGCCAACAACGCACCGCAAAGCTGCGGCGATCGCGCTTGGATGAAATTCCCGGTTTGGGACACAACCGCCAAAAACAATTATTAGCACATTTTCGTTCAATTGATTATATCAGATTAGCAACACCGGCCCAAATCGCCGAAGTTCCCGGAATTGGAACACGTTTAGCACAGGAAATTTACGATTATTTTCATCCTTAACTCCTGCTCTGTAAAGTCTGGACA
>DESS01000161.1:15862-21728 GCA_002361335.1 Richelia sp. UBA3308 | reverse complement strand
TTATTTAAACTATTGCGTTGGCATAACAGTTAGTTTTACCTTGATATTTGATGTTTCTTTAAACTATTGTGATTGCCTCTTTTGAGGCAGTGGCTTCGCCAATCGCACCTAAAGGGGAGGTGGAAAAAGCTAATCGGACAACAGTAAGTTTTTAAAATTAATATATTAAGAGTTGAATCTGTTTGAATTAGAATTAAAAGTAGATTAAATGGTAAGAGTATTAAGACTTGTCTTATTGAAATTAACTTTGTAATTAATTTAGTTTCTAAGAGTTATAAAAATTGATTTCCGTCCACTGTTGTTAAAGAGGATTAGGGTAGAATTGCACCGTAAATTTACAAATTATTTAACCCCCGATACAATAATGTGAAACAAAATATAAATCCCACAAATAACAGCCACCTCGTCTTCCACATAATTCTACTTGCCAAATACCCATATCGCTTTTAAAATCGATGGTAGTTTGACCAGCTTTTTTCTGTTTGCGTAAATAATTTCCTATAACATATTTTGTCTGGGATTCATCGAGAAACGGAGCTACTCTTTGAGCAATTTCTCTTGTCAAGCATCCAGAATCTATTTGCACACGGCATCGAAAAACAAAGGGTTTACTTTGTTGTTGGGATGTATTATTGTTTCTGGGCATACATTTAACAGTTATCAGTTAGTAGTATTTATCAGTTATCAGTATTGAATATTTTGATAAGTGTTAATTAACTATGGATAGGTAATTATGAAGGCAGTACACCCTTGTATACCGAGCTATTCAATAGTAGTTCAGTCTATTATCCATGTGATTTATTGAAAAGATCTAGTACAAAATTAGACATTTAAAAAAAAAATTATTGTTTTATAATCAAGAGTTACATTTTGATAAATTATTGTTTGTAATTTCGCAATATTTTATATACTCACAAATTATTGATTTTTTATTTTGAATTTTCAATTCAAAATAAAAAATCAATGAGAGCATTTTTTTAAACCGTTGCAATGTGGATATTTCAGTAAAATACTGGGCTAGTATAAAACCACGATATACTCAGCTTTTCAACGAATCCCACTAGTGGTTTATCCCATTAAATATGCTGGGTGGAGGGAGTAGGGAACAAGGAAAAAAATAATATTTACTATTAAAATAATTTTATATAGCTACTAACATTCCCGCTTTAGGATTTCAAGCTTTTGAGCAAGACTTTGAACTACCCTATGTACTGAAGAAGCGAAACTTTTTATTTTTACGATATACGGGTCAAAATTAATCAGACACACGACTGTTAGAATAGAGTAATATTTTCTCCTTCCGAGAGTTGAAACTATTGTTTTTAGCTTCATTTCCCTCCTAAGCGTGGTTTACTGAATTTTTATTTTTTTCACCAGATACAAGTCTGGGAATCAACATTTCTGGGGGGAATTTTTAAATTCTCATTTTTAATGAGAGGAAAATGAGTTATAATTAATAAACCCGGTTGCTTCTATAAACCGGGTTAGTAACCTTGAATTGTAATAACTCTTGTGATATTACTCTGTTATTTTTTGCAATCGAATTTATCTTTAACATCTTCTCATCCGAATATATTTAAAGAAATTAATTATTTTATGTGGTTATGCCGTAGTTGTATTTGAAAATAAATTGTATTTTCAAGATATAGATTCGGATGAAAATCAAAAAATAAAAACTTTAATCTGGTCTAAGTGTAGAACTAACTATTCTAACTTGCTGAATTGAGCTTAAGCAAAGACTGCCAATCTTGAATTGTTTTTTCCGTCCACAGCCAATTTTGAGCTAAGCTATTTGTTTGAAAACTTCCTGAGCCATCCTTCATCACCATACGGCGAAGTTTGATTGCTTCGCTCAAATATTTCATTTTTTTCTCAGAAGGCTGATTTTGGGAAGATTGATATAAACTTAAAGCTAATCCGGCATAAGCAGTTAAAGCGTCTCTATCAACTAATTGCGGAACGGACATAAAACTATTTGAATTGGAGACATTTTGTGTAGATTGCTTTTTAAAAGCTAAATCCAAAGCTTTTAACCAAGCATCATTGGCACGGTTTAAATTACCTTCGGCATAATAAGCGAAGCCTAAAGCATTTTTATATAAAAACGAATTTGGGTCATTTTCAACAGCAGTTTCCCAATAACGACGGGCATCATCAATACTGTATTTACTATCTCCTTTTTGGACAAATTGCCATGCCAAACGTCCTTTTATAAAGTTGACATATGGATTTTGAATTTGTTTTTCGTCAATATTTTCTAGAGCAGTTTGAGCATAACTTAATGCGCCACGATTAAGTAATTCTTCTACAGATTCTAGCCCAGCCTCAATCTCGCCTTGGTTGAATTTTTTGCTCGCGTATTCAGTCACAGCTTCGGTTTTTTCGGTTTTAAAATCGAATTGCTGATTATCTCCATCTTTTTTCTCTACAACAGTAACTGGAGTATTAGGCAATTCTTGCTGAGTGCGCCAATAATCAATACCTCCGATAATTGCGATCGCACCGATAGCGACAATACCAAGAACAGTTAAACGCTGCTTTTGTTGTTGCTTTTTAGCTGCGGCTTTTGCTGCCGATGTAGTGGTAACCCGATTTATATCGGAGGTTTCCTTAGTTACTGTGCCTTTGCCAGAACTAATTTGTGATGAGTATTCTGTTTCATTCCATATCAAAGTATCCTCTGGTTGATAATTTAATCCTTGGGATAGTTGTTTTTTTTCGGGTTCGTCTTTAACGTACTGCATTAACTCAGCAGACATTGGATGTTCCGTTAAAGCTTTTTGGTCATCTAACTCACGGAACAAATCCGCAACTATTGCAGAATCTTCTGAATAGCTTGGGTCATTGTATTCGATTTCATCAACGAGGTCTCCCCAAGTATTTTCGCCTAACCAATCTAAGTCAGAATCCGCTTCTTGTTCGTAGGAATTCATCCCTCCTTCAATTGGCACCATATGGTCGTTGAGAGAGGAAGTAGAAGCGTAAAGTGTTGAGTTTAGACTGTTCGTGGGGTTGTATTCGTTAAATAATTCTCCGCTTTGAGGTAAGTAAACTTCTGGGTCTAAATAACCATCAAATTCTGGCTGAAGATATAAAATTGGTAGTGCCCAATACATTTGATGGGAACTGTAGGCAGAAATTAATCCTTGGCGCATCCGACTCACGCACAAATCTACGGCATATCCCTGAGATAGATTGCGGTAAAATAATTGGGTTAATGTTAGTGCTACTTCGTCAGGAATGCGTTCGGACATTGCTAAAACACTTTTTATCCCACGCTTCACCAAAGTTTCAGTGAGGTTGCGCTGTCCTGTATCTGGGTTGCCATCTGAAGTAGCAGCGTAGGTTCCCAAACATGAATTAAATACTGCCATTTGGATATTGTTGTTAACCAACAATCCAGCTAAATCGTCTCCGTACAGCTTTTCCGTTAAACCTGTTCTACCGCTGACTAAGTAAATTTCGCCACCGTTTACACCAAAGTTACTATGACCAGAATAATGAAGAACGTGGTAATTTCCTTGTTCTAAAGCTTGAGTTAATTCTTCTCTTCCGGGTTGTTCGAGTACCGAAAGTTCAATTTCTGGAAGATGAGCGCCATTTTGGGTTTTGCGTTCAAGTTCCGCTTGCAGTCTTATAGCTTCCTGTTTTAACAAGTTAAGTCGCACTTGGTCGGCAGGAGAAGCAATCACCATTAATACTTTTATACCACTTTCACTAGATAACTGTGGTATATTTCTTGATGGTAAACGAGATGTGCCGCTCATTCCACTTTGATAGCGAGAAAAAGCGATATAAGGTCCAGTGGCGATCGGACGATCGCTAGCGTGCATCACTTCCCAAGGAAGGCGGGCTAGTTTAGTGTCCTTTAAACCCAAACGTAAACGCAATACTTGTTGGTGATTTTGGGCAATACCCTGTGCGGTGATCCAACTGTCTCTAAGAGTGCCTTGAAATAGCGCATTATAAAGTTGCTGCCCCAGTGCTACTAAGTTGACTGAGTTCCTTGCATTTGTCTCTTCGAGACTGGCACTAAGCGCCATTGCATCACCCTGCAATACCGACTGCAAGGGGTCGTTCATTAAACTCCCAGCAGCTGCTATCCAATCAGCCACTGGCCACCTTACCAGTTCTTCTGCTAAGGGTACCCCAGGGGCGACTTGTTCCGTCCGCACCAAGTAGTCGTTTTGCCCTACTGGGGTTACGGAAATGTGAAATTCCTGGGTCACAATTTCTCCTGTTTACCTAACTTATCTGGTTGGAAACGTTTTAATTTCAAGTCTATGTTTCGCTCTTCCTGATACATTAGATGCATCTGCTTGCTTCCATGTTTCTGAAAATAAAGTGGTTTTTTGGCTTCTCCACTTTTACAACTTTATCCGGATTGAACTAAATGTGCCTAGAACTAACTTAGTTATATATGCACCTCAATCTTTAATTCCTCAGTAAAATTAATATTTGTTGGAGTTTTTTATTGTCAACAAACGTCAACAATTACCAGATGCAATTTTCTTCACAGAAATTGAATAAGCATAGCATCTTGCCAAACAACCACAGCACCCCTACTTCGTTATCATTGAAAGCATATAAGTTACTTATAGAAATGCCTCGATCAAATGCCGCAAGACTGACGCATCAATATTAGTTGCTTGGCATACAACTCTTATCAGCATTTTGAAAATTTTATCCGGAAGATACTGGTTAACTATAGAACACTTTATTGGTAGATGCACCCTGATAACTCACTCCCCTAGTTGACTGCCTTCCACTAGGGGTTTTTTTATCCTTCCCACCACCATAAATTTTAATTTTTATATTTTATCCGGAAGTTAAGAGTTATATATAGAACATTTTATTGGTAGATGCACCCTGATAACTGTCTCCCCCGGTAAGCCTACAAGCACGCTGGGGGATTTTTGTGGTAATACACCGCCATCCAAACATATTTATACAATTTTATCCGGAAATTGACTGGTAGATACGGTACATAGTATTGGTAGATGCACCCTGATAACTGTCTCCCCCGGTAAGCCTACAAGCAAGCTGGGGGATTTTTATATGCCATGATATTAACACCCAAAGACATTTATGCTGTTTTATCCGGAAATTGACTGGTAGATACGGTACATAGTATTGGTAGATGCACCCTGATAACTGTCTCCCCCGGTAAGCCTACAAGCACGCTGGGGGATTTTTGTATGCCGATATCAGCATCTAAATATATTTATACTGTTTTATCCGGAAAATGGCTGTTAGATACGGTACATAGAATTGGTAGATGCACCCTGATAACTTCCTCCCCCGGTAAGCCTACAAGCACACTGGGGGTTTTTGTATACACACTCAAATACGAAGTTTCAATTAAAATCGAACCAAAGAAACTGGTTAAGTAAGATACACATGTTAGCCTAACTTACTTAAGAAAGTAAATATTTACTAAGGGTTTTTTCTTAAGCAAGATAACTTAAATGTTCAGTTTTTTATTTAGTCATTCTCAGAGTATAACCTCCTTTAACTGCTAAGTTGCAACACACAAAAAAATGTTGTATTTAATTTTACATTTATTCAGTAATTTTCCATCGGTATGAGAATCATTTAGATTTATGGAATTAAAGCTTAGAACCTTTAATTTAAGTCATTTTGGTAGAAGCAATCAACAATTTACAAATCTAAAAGCCGATCTCCAAGTTTTCTCTTATGATTTAAGGAATTAACGAATTTTTGCTTACAGCATTTTGCAAGTAAATCAGGTTCGGCAAAAATTTTATAAAACTCTTGTGGTACCCTGTGAAGCCCGTGAGAATCTACCAATGCCATGGATCAAGGTGAATTTAGAATGACCGAATTATTACCCCATCGATGAATC
>DESS01000161.1:6016-15738 GCA_002361335.1 Richelia sp. UBA3308 | reverse complement strand
CAGAACTGTTTGTTTTTCTCCACAGATAAATCCGTTCCGTTGTATCCAGTTTATTTTTCGGTCAATTACTGGACTTAAATGGTAAATTGCGCCCTAAAGCTATTGTGCAATTGTAATAACATGGAAAATTTCTGATTCGGATGACTAATCCGCAACACAATAAGCCTAATTTAGGCATTTATCCCTATAATATCGGAGCATCTCTTACTTGATCACACCTGTCGATTCAGGAGGATAAAATGTTCCCCTCAATTCTAATTGCTTTGTATGATATGATTTCATCTTAAGACTTAAAAAATCACAAATAGCAATTTAAACCCTTAAAATTATGCCTTTAGCTGTGATTAAGTTCTCAAGCGAAGACTGCGGTATTTGTCACAAAATGTCTTTTTATGACAAAAAAGTGGCTGAAGAACTTGGTTTGGAATTTATTGATGTAAAAATGCAAGACACCGCTACTTACCGTAAGTATCGTAAAGTTTTATTAACTCAATATCCCGATAAATCACAAATGGGATGGCCTACCTACATTATCTGTGATTCCCCAGAAGAAGAACCATTAATTTTGGGTGAAGTGAAAGGAGGGCATCCCAAAGGAGAATTTAGAACTCGTCTGCAATTAGTTCTTGATAAAAACAGCAATTAGTTAGACTTGGGGGTTGTGACTTGGGAAACGATCTAATTTATTTATTATTTATTGAATAACCAAAATCTAAAAGAGACTTTCCAATGTGCAGGTCGTCTCTACATTAATATTGATAACCCAATTCAGCAACGCCTAAAAATTTAATTAGAAATCTCAAAAGACTTAACTTCTAACACCGGACCAATCATAGCAGTTGTCATCACATCTTCGCGTAAATCACCTGTGACTTCTGCTTTTTGTCCTTGTTGGAGTAATCTTTTATCTGCTCCTCTCATTATTTCATAGGTTTTGCCATCTTCACCAACTAATGCCCAAGCACCCATACCAATATCACGACGTTCAACAGTTCCTTTAATTTTAATACTCATGTTTTTTGTTAGTAATTATTGGTTAGGAGCAATCCCACGAGGGGAAGTCAAAAGTCAAAAGTATCAAGGTAATAAGTAGGTCAGCAAGAAAAATTATAGTTTATATCAGGCAAAAGACCGTTAATTCACTTTTCTTAACATAGTGAAATTTTTTTGCACCAACTTACTTAAGTCAAAGATATCAAGGTAATAGGTATTAAACCCCTCGCTACAAATGAAATGAACACTCGCAAATCAAAAAGCTAGTTTTTATAAGCCTTAGAGCAAGTGTTTGTTAAGAGTTAGTAGTTAGAAGTTAGTAGTTAGGAACTTCAATTAACAACTAACAACTAACAACTAACAACTAACAATTAAAAACTAAACGGCTTGTTCTTCGTTTTTGAGAGTAAAACGAGCCAGGATGAAACAAAGTAGTGCGTTAGCAATTAGAAATCCACGAGCTAATATACCACTTCCTAATCCCCAAACAGCTGGATCTGTTACAGAACTTACAGCTAAGCAAGCAGCAATACCCAAACTCGAGCCGATCGCAAACCATTTCCATGTTTTATGTCCTAATAATAGTGCCATTAAAACTATGGGAGCTAAAACGCTGGCAAACAATGGGTTAAAAGGATTAGTACCTTGTAAGGTATTACCTAATTCGGGAATGGAACTACCTAAAAGGCGGAAAGGCCATTGAGGAAGGTCAAATATATAAAATCCTTTTATGAAGAATAAACCAGAACTACCGGCAACTAAACCGCTGGCTAAACTCCAACTCCAGGTAAAGGGGAAGTAAACTCGCAAAAACCAAGCTAATAAATAGGAACCGACTACCATTAAAATCTTGGGTAAAAGCGCTACCATTCCCCCATCAATCCAGAAACCAGGATTGAGATAGCCGCTATCGCCTAACCAACGGAAGAAGTCTTGGAAACTAATTGTTCCTTGTGCCCCAAGGGATACTGCTGCTTCCGCATTCAATTGTCCGGCACCATAATAGTTTAATCCGTCATCTTGGATAACTCTTGCCGATTCAGTAATAACTTTGACAATTTCATCGGGTTGCTCTACCCCTGTGGCTTTAACTAATGCAGCAACGCCAGCAACGTGGGGTGCTGCCATACTTGTACCCTGCAAGCCGAGAAAAACTTCTTCGCCTTTGCTATCCATATCAATGGTAGCTTGCAAAATTTTGCCGTCATCGCTACCACCGGGAGCAGAAATATCTACTCCAGCACCATAATTAGAATAAGGGGCTTTTTTTCCATTGGGGGCTAAAGCTGAAACTGCCAACACATTGGGATAACGTGCGGGATAAGAAGCAGAATTTTGGTTTTCGTTTCCAGCGGCTGCAATTATTACTACTCCTTTATTGTGAGCATAATTGATTGCGTCTTTCATTAATTGACTTTCACCGCCGCCACCCAAACTCATATTGATTACATCTGCACCATTATCGGCAGCAAATTTAATTGCTTCCGCTATATCGGCTACTGTACCGTCACCATGATTACTAAGTACCTTTAAAGGCATTAAGCGGGCTTCATAAGCAATTCCGGCTACGCCATAGCTATTATTAGTCGCTTGGGCAATTGTACCGGCAACGTGGGTACCGTGTCCGTAATCGTCGGAGGCGTTTTCTCTATCATTAACAAAATCGTAGCCTTTGACAAACTCGGTTTCAACTAAATCCCGCACCTTGGTAACCCCAGTGTCTATTACGGCTACCGTTACACCTTTGCCTTTAGTTTTATCCCATGCCCCTTCGACGTTAATATTATGTAGGTGCCACTGTTGGCTATAAAGTGGGTCATTAGCACCTTTGAGGGTTGGCTTTACTTCTTCTACAATATCGTCCGATGGCTGTAAATATTCACCCAGCCGGGCAATTTTATTTTCTTCAGGTAACCCTTGTTCTGGAATTTTGTATATGTAGTTTGGTTCAATAAATTCTGTGTCTTGAGCAAATTCCGATTTACGCAGTTCCTTGATTCGCTGTTTATCCCCTTTAATAATATAAACATTATCTTTTTGGGAAAATTTATTATCGAACCGGGGATTGACATCATACTTTTGTGCGATCGCTTGCAAATCTTCTTCCAATTGTTCAGTGGGAATATTTTCCCGGAAATCTAGCACAATTGTCTTAAATTCACCGCGAGTTGCAAGTCCCTGAACATTAACAAAAGTTAACAGAGCAAAACTCAACCCGATGACAAACAAGCCAAATAATATAAGTTTTTTCATGTGAATCTAAAATTCTATGTCACTCAGCTTGAACACTACCATAGCTTACACAAAGCCATATGCGCTCTTCGCTATGGATGATATCTACCTTCGATTATCTTCAGTTTATTCTTTATTTGTAATTTAATTATTGGTTATCTTATGGAACGCGGACTTTTATGGTTGCCTCTGTTAGTAGCATTTTTTTGGTTAGCTTGGCAAGGTTCTAGAGAATATCAAAAAGTTGAAGCTTATCGTATTTGGGCAGAAAATTTTGACCGGGCAAAGTATGATATTTATGCAGTTTTGGCTCAAAAAGGAAACGATATCACTTGGGGAAAACCTACTGTTAAAGGTATTGTAGATCCTAAAACTTTTTCTCTGAATAATGTTACAAATATCAATCTTTTGATAGATGACAAACCTATTGATATAGAAAAATTACCTAGAAGAGGTGGAAAAATCGAATTAGAATTTGTACTTTCCCAAAATTGTAAATCTATTTGCATACCTTTTACAGAAATCCCTTTAGCAGGAGAATGGGGAAAGTTTCTCCAAGGTGAATTACAACGGATTGAAAAGGTTCGGAGCAAGTAAAAAAAATCACGAACTTGGAGAGTTAATCATAGAAAATCCAATTTGAAATTGTTACGACTTGAGCGAGATAAAGTAACAAGTTTTCTTGTACTTTATGTTCATAGTTCATAATTCATATTATTTAATAGATTGATGAACACCAAATCAACATCCAAGGTGCCCGTTGCTTTAACTATTGCTGGTTCCGATAGCGGTGGTGGTGCGGGAATTCAAGCTGATTTACGTACCTTTGCTTTTCATTGCGTTCATGGTACTAGCGCTATCACCTGCGTCACTGCACAAAACACTTTGGGTGTAACCCGGGTTGATGCAATGTCCAAAGAAACTGTTGAGCAACAAATTCGGGTTGTATGCGAAGATATCGGGGTGCAAGCAGCCAAAACTGGAATGTTGCTCAATCAGGAAATTATTGCTAGCGTTGTCAAACAAATAGAAGCTTTACAAATTCCCAATTTAGTGGTAGATCCAGTGATGGTGTCCCGCACGGGAGCCCAGTTAATTGATGATGAAGCTGTGAGAACCCTCCGCGATTCCCTTATACCCTTAGCTACCGTTTTGACTCCCAACCGATACGAAGCCCAAATTCTCACCGGTTTAGAGATTAAAACCCTTGATGATATGAAAACAGCAGCCCAAACCATTCACGAAAAATTGAAAGTCAAAGCAGTTTTGCTTAAAGGTGGGGGAATGCAAGGCAGTTTGCGCGGAATTGATATTTGGTTTGATGGTAAAAACCTTGAAACCTTACTCATACAATTAGTCGCTACCAAAAATACTCATGGAACCGGTTGTACTTTATCTGCCGCGATCGCCGCTAATCTGGCCCGAGGAGATAGTTTATTTAAAGCTGCTCGTCAAGCAAAGGAATATGTTTCTTGTGCTTTAAATTATGCTTTAGATATAGGAAAAGGGCAAGGACCTGTAGGTCACTTTTTTCCTTTGTTAAAAAATAATCCATCTTCTGTTTAAAATTGTTTTGCATAGTTACTTATTAAGGTGACAAATGTCACCTTTATACCAGGAAAATCTGCTTTTTAATGATAAGTTTACTGTTATGCTTCGTTGTAACAATCAGTAAACATATTTTTTTGTTTATTTAAGGCTTTCTTATATTATTCTCAAGTATGTAGGATGTTTTTTTAATACTTGAAGATAATTGTTGTAGTAAACCATAACTTAATTTATATTTTATACTAAGTACCTATGCGGACAATTACAAATTCTGTATATAACCAATCGCAAACACCAGGAAATCAAGGTAACTCAGCTTCCGTACCTTTAAGTGTATACCGCCAACTAGCTGCAGAATTACAAGCAACCCAAGCAGCAATACATCAACTCAATATACAAAATGAATATTTAGCTCATGAAAATCAAGTGCTTCGTCAAGAAATTGCTAAAACCGTTAATAGTGTTTTACATCTACAAAATGTAGTTAATTCTGAAGCGAATACTGCCCACAATAGTGCGTTATTTTCTTCTTTTAATCAAACATCAGTGGAAGCAAATGAACAGCGATATTCGCCACACAATACACAATCTAAACGGCAAAATATACCGCCAAGACGAGTAAAACGCCGACGTGCATCTCCACCTATGCCGAATCAAGTAACTGAATTTATAGAACCCTTACCAGAAACAGTATTTATTGAGGAAGAAGAAGCAACCTATTATTATGCCGATGAATCAGAAATTTCAGAAGTTAGGGGTTGGTGGTTGATTTTTGCAATTGTTCTAATTATTTTGATGGGTTTTGGCGCGGGTTATGTGGTTGTACGCCCCCTTTTAGAGAATCACACTCGTTAAATAATGAGGGTGACGGTATTTTATATTTTAGAACTTATAGAATTTATATTTTAGAGTTGCGATTGATTCTTAGAGGATGTTGGGAAAACCTATTTTAATACTTCCGAGTGGTAGTTTCAACCGCCTTCTGACTTATTTCCTCTTTGAATCATTAATTTAAATAAATTTATACCACGAGATAAAATTAATGCTGATGGCCAAATAAGTATATGATGTTTGGAGTGAAAAATTACTTTCCTTTTTTCTTTTAACTCAGTTCCCATGCTAAAACAGATGAATCAAAAAAAATCTTTTGGGTTCCTTGAGGGGATCTTTTAAGGAAGATTATCGTTTGGAGGCGTATTAGTTTTATCTAGCGATAGATTTTATATCTAGCAGTTTTGCTTAAAGGAAATTGAGTAAAAATTAATGTCATCATGCCCGCTTAATTACTTATAGTTTCTGCTGTATATGATTCAAACTCTCTGGTGATTTATGAACAGGATAGCGGAAGCAGGTAAGCTTTTATAAGTATTCATCCAGATTTAATATAACAAGAAGCTGGTTTAGGCGTTCTCAATATACTCAGTTTTTGCTCAGATAAAATTTTTTAATTATTCCTGACAAAATGCCGATAATTGTTTGATATGTACTTACATTTTTATTTTTTGCATCTAGCAAATGGTACATATTAATTTATAGTAGTTTGCCAGTTACCGTCTGAGACTGGGGATCTGGTTAGATAGATAAAGTTAATAAAAGTAAGGAGTTAACTCTTGTGAAGAAAGTTGAAGCAATTATCCGCCCCTTTAAACTAGATGAAGTGAAAATTGCTTTAGTTAATGCCGGTATAGTTGGTATGACAGTTTCTGAAGTACGGGGATTTGGACGGCAAAAGGGACAAACCGAACGTTATCGTGGTTCTGAGTATACCGTCGAATTTCTCCAAAAACTCAAAGTCGAAATCGTCATAGAAGACATTCAAGTTGATATGGTAGTAGATAAGATTATCTCCGCTGCCCGTACTGGCGAAATTGGCGATGGCAAGATTTTTATTTCGCCAGTGGAACAAGTGGTGCGGATTCGTACAGGAGAAAAGAATACAGAAGCTGTTTAATTAAATTATGAAGTTTGAAGCATGAACTATTGTTTAGTTTCATTAAATTTATAGTATGACAGTAGTCAGATATGTTCTACTTTAGACTTAGAACCAAGATGCGACCGACTTAATTTTGAACAGGTGAGAGTCCTGACGCACAGGCGCTTAAACAGTTTTACCGCAAAGCCCGTGGAGCGTAAATTAAACTCAAATTAACGAGCAAGCAAATCAAAAAACATTTAAAGGTTCATTTAATGGCTCTGTAAAAGTAGCCCCCAATGCCACTTTCGGGCTCGGGGGTATAGGGAGTGCAGCTCTCCCAGTAAGGATTAATCCTTATAAATAGATTTTATAGTCGATATAATACTTGGCTATAAAATTTACAACTGTGAAGCGTTATTAATTCATTTTTTATCCTTTACACTTCATTTTTAGGGTTTCAATTTCTCTAACTGAGGAAGTAAGCCTGCGAGTGCCTTGCCTCGATGACTAATTGAGCGCTTCACCTCTGTTGTCATCTCGGCAAAGGTTAATTGAAGAGGAGGAACATAAAAAATTGGATCATAGCCGAAACCGCCATTACCGCGAATTTGATCGAGAATTTCACCCCTACAAATACCTTCAGACTCTAATACAATAGTACCATCAGGACGAGCAATGGCGATCGCGCAAGTAAATTGTGCTCCTCTATTGGTTTGATCTCCTAATTCTTTTAATAATCTACCAATACGTTGGGGATCGGTAGCGCCGTAGCGTGCTGAATAAACCCCTGGTGCCCCATTTAATGCATCAACTTGCAAACCAGAATCATCTGCGATCGCCCAATTATTTGTAGCAATTGCAACTTGAGAAGCTTTTAGACGAGCATTCTTGACAAAAGTGTCGCCAGTTTCTTCAATTTCTAATTCTTGGGGCTTAAGAACTAATTCCCAATCCAAATCAGCAAGATATTTTTCTAGTTCTCTTAATTTACCAGGATTTGATGTGGCTACGACTAATTTCATAAGTCTATGGATTTTGGATTTTAGATTTTAGATTTTAGATTTTGGGTTAAAAATTAGCACTTAAGAGTAAGGGAGGAAGGGATTAATTAGATATGCATTTTTTTATGTTAAACATTAGAATTTTATCTCCCCATTCTCCCATACTCCCATCTACCCAAACGCTATATCTAACTAGTAGTCCTTTTCATTAATTCTGATGGGTGAATAAAAATGATTTTGTCTCCCCATCTCCTGTGCCCCTCAGCCCCTCAGCCCCTCAGCTCCTCCTTATCGACTACTATCCCTGTGCCCAATCTTTAGCCCAAGCTAAGGTTTTATGCACCTCCTCAAGGTTAGATGCTTCGCAGTATAAGCGTAAAACTGGTTCAGTTCCGCTAAAACGAATCATTAACCAACTGTTGTCATCGAGACGAAATTTGTAACCGTCAATTGTCTGACAATCAACTACTTGCTTACCTGCAATTTCTTTAGGTAATTCATTTTGCAATTGTTGTAAGAGACGTGCCCTTGCTTCCATTCCTGAAAGAGGTAAGTCTATGCGATCGTATGCTGAATTAAAATTAACTTGGTTTTGTAAATAACTGTAATACTCACCCAAATCCATTCCCGATTCAACGATTGCTTCTAAGACATATAATGCTGAGAGCAAGGCATCTCTTTCGGGAATGTGGCTTCCATAACCGATTCCACCAGATTCTTCACCGCCTAACAAAACTTGTGCATCTAACATTCTATCGGCGATGTACTTATAACCTACGGGGGTTTCGTACAACGACAAATTATGTATCTTTGCAACTAAAGGAATCAAGTCAGAACCGCTGACAGTTTTGACTATTTCCCCAGTAAACCCACGTCTTTGAGTTAAATGATCGATTAGTATTGGAATTAAGATTTGTGAACTTAGGAAGTTTCCATTGCCATCTACAGCGGCAATGCGATCGCAATCTCCATCAAATACTAATCCCACTGATAAACCTTCGGGATTAGCTTGACGGTGATTTTTGATTACTTCTATAAACTTGGAAATATACTTCGGTAAAGGTTCCGGGGCACCGCCTTCAAATAAGGGATCGCGATCGCTATTAATTTCTTTAACTTTATCCCCGAGAAGCATTGATAATCCGCCTGCTGCTGCACCATGCATCGCATCAGCGAATAAAGTCAGCTTACCCGAAGCTATGGCATCTCGAATCTTAGCAATATCAACTTTCCCTTCTAATCCCTGAGTATAACTCTGCCAGGGATCAAAGCTTTCTAATTTACCTTGTGGTGCATCAAAAGAGATTTCTTGTGTAAGCAAACTTTCGATTTCTTTTGTTACTTCTGGAGGTACCGAACCACCGAAACAACTTTTAACTTTTAATCCCAAATACTTCCCTGGATTGTGAGAAGCTGTAATTACCAATGCCCCCAAGGCATTCTGATGTTTTGCTGCCCAACTAAAAGCTGGGGTTGGAGCAAAAGTTTCAGTTAGCACTACGTCAAACCCGACATCCCTCACAGTGGAGGCAACAAACTCAGCAAAATCTTCCGCCATAAATCGGCGATCGTGACCAACTATAATGGTACGATTGCCTACATTTTTTCCATAGGTATATAATAATACTTGCGCGGCAACTGGGGCAACCAGGGCTAGACGTTCAAAAGTGAACTCTAAGCCAATAACGCCGCGCCAGCCGTCGGTACCGAATTTTATGGGTTTACTGGCAACTGGCATCTTGTTATCCTATCTTTAAATTCTACTCGATGGATTCTAGCACTTCCGACCTATAAGGGTAAAAAAAGTTTTCCGTAAATTTATTAAGAGTAAGTAAAGATTTTTATTAATCAAGGACAAAAAATGCTATTTATGCCATGATATAAGACTATTTCAAAATTGGATTAAATTCTGTACAAAGTTTTTTCGTACTCCTACACCAATGCTTCTTGATATATGACATTTTCGGTTGAGTGCAATAGAAGATAAATTTGTCAAATAAGACGTGTAAAATCAAGTCCGGCTAATTACTTAC
>DESS01000161.1:0-5895 GCA_002361335.1 Richelia sp. UBA3308 | reverse complement strand
TACTCGTTACTCATTACTCATTCACCCCCACAGCTTGGGCGCTTATTAACCGGACATGATATAAATAACGCCCATGCCACAAGAGGGCTATTCCACGTTTAGACTTGTGGAAATTGACCCAATCAATTTCAGTAGCGGCACTTATACAGGTATAAAACTCTTGTTCAAAAATTTACATCAGAATAATTAGGGATTTAGCTCAAACAAAGAATGATAATAATATATATTTTATATATATTATTATTTATTATTTTCTGATTCAAAACATTAAACGTACAGCATTTTTTAACTAAATGCCGTACAAGGGAATATAATGAAATTTTTGTGGAATTGGCATTCGTGTTCTGTGAGAATGTACTCCTGTAAAATCAGATCTGCTGACAAAGTATAGCTGTCAAACATCATTTCCAATAAGTAAGAAAGCTGAAAAAACTTTGATTCTTCTATTAATTGGAATTATGGGATGTTTGACAGCAAAACAAAACGTTTATACCCTGCTTTCCCTTAGAAATCATCCACAAGTTCGCTCAAGCGGCTGATTAAAGGGTCTTCTTCATCAGGAGGGTTCTTAACTTCATAAGCCGGTACAGGAGTATTATTAAATACTTCTGGTACTCCTGATTGAGTTGAAGGTTGAACAACTAGACCTTGATTAACCACCATTGCCAATTGAGCCACCTGTTGGCTAAGCTGTGTCAGGTGTTGTTCCATTGTCACCAACCGATTTGATTCCCTATTAAAGAAACGTTTCTCAAGGTCAGCGAATTTTCTTTCTAGGTCAGCAACATGGTGCTCCACCTCGGATTGTGGTTTTGGTGTTGGTGTTGCCGTTGCTGTTGGTTGCGGAGCTGGTCGTACAGATTCCGGTACGCACAAAGCTTGCCATAAAGCTTCTTTACAGAGGTCGCTGAAAGTCTTGTCAGGCTCTTTTTCCAAGTGCCTTTCAACTATGTCTAACAAGCTTTCGTCCGCTACCCCTGGATTGAACGTAACCGATTTAACTACCTTTTTTGACCATTGGAACATCAGTTTTAAGACCTAGAAGAGCGACTGGCAGATAATTGTGCCTCTCCATAAATATACTGCCCTAAAGCATTAGCTTGTCGGGAAGGTGCGGCTAAATGAGCATTAATTTTTGCTTCTTTGAGCAACCGTTGAACGTCTTCCCAGAAAAATTCACCACCACCACCGGTGAGAATTACGTCGGTAACGCGCTCTGGTAGCCATTCTAACACGCGAGTGCAAATCTCACGCGAAAACATTTCTATAAGGTTAGGAAGAAAATCATCTAGGTTAGTGGGTTTACTAGAACCTCTAGGACGATAGAAGCGTTCGCCTTTAGGCTTATTAACAGCAGCAATCAAAGATAAAGATTGACTATCAGCACCTTCAATTTCAGCAGCTACTAGTTCGTAAAACTTGCTCATTCCAAAGTCTTCACTTTGAGAAGCCCCTCTTGCGAAACGGAAATTATCCACCATCAAACAATCTGTAGTTTGGTGTCCAATATCCACAATCGCTGCAGAAACTTTGGTAAAGTCGGGTGCACCAGGTCCCTTCTTGGGTTGGGATTCACACCATAATAAGCTACCGTAGCCTTCTGGCATTACCCAAACTTTGTTAACACTTAACGACACGGATTCACCGCGAAAGTTCATCACGTGAGGACCAGTAACTTGAGATATTAGCTGTGCCTTTTCTTTTTCAAACTGTTCTTGAGAAAGGTAAGGAAGACCTAAAATTACTGAAATTTCATCCTTAAGCTTGAAGTATCCTGCACAAGCCAAAACTTTAATTAGTGCTGCTTCAACCTTAGATTGACCAACTCCTAAATCGGCTCCAAAGTCTGCTGCTAGTTGACCAACAGCATAACCATCACCTTGGTATTCCAGCCAAAGATCCATCAAAGGATCTGTTGCACGAGCTTCAAAAACTCCTCCCCGCACTTGTTCCATGGTCATTTGCTTGACGTTGGAGGAGATAAACATCACGCTATTCGGCTCTCTACTCACAGTGGTTTTAGTGGAAGTTCTACCGAGGTCTACGCTAAGAATGTTTTTGCCTCCACCACCACTGGGATTGGTACCACTGGGATGGGTGAGTTTGGGAGTTGTATTAATCGGAGTAGATGCCGTTACTCTATTCATTGGTATAGCAGCGGCATTCATTGGGGTAGCAGCGGAAGGTTGGTCTGTCATGAAAATTCCTAGTTTTTACTTAGCTCTAACAAGTTATCATGCTAATCTTACTTGCATTGCTCTATCATCTATTTTTGATAGAGTCAACTCTACTTGAAATACACCCGCGCACTATGGGCGAATCAGCAAAAATTGCTCGAAGGAATCAGTAAAGGCCCAAAGGCAATTTAGAGGTTTTTCAGCATGAATTAACAGGGTACGAATGAAAAATGGTAATTTCAGTCTGTTTGCCGGAGGTAGTAAATTTTTGCTTCTCGTATTTTTAAGAAAGCAATTTTTTGTATTTTCCTCTCAAATTAGGCTTTTGTATCATCGCTTTAATGATAAGCTACTTAGCCATATAACTGAAGGTAGAAAGTTTGCGGCAGATAGCAAGGGACCGTTCCCTTACTACTTTATAAATGACTACCTCGCACTTTTTCTGAGTATGTTAACAAACCTACCCATGTACTGCCACCATGTAGGTGTAAAACAGGTAAGGTAGTTAAGTTATATCGCTGATGACTGAATGATTATAAGTTTACAATTGTCATCAGTAAGTTTATAGACCTATGAATATCGCAAAAATTACCAATCAATAGTTTTTCAAGCATGTTGGTTAGTTAAATTTTTGCTTTCAAAGATCCCTTAATGGCTAGATTTGTCTGCTACATTCCTCAAGCGATGAATTCTGAGCGTAATACTCTTGAACAATAGTTTGTTTGTATTTTTGATGCTAGAGTAAACCCCCAACAGCGAACAAAATCATGAAATCATAGATACACCCGAAATCAATTCGGTTTTTTTAAATTATCACCGTCTTTGCTGAAAGTGATACTCATTGTATGCTTCATAAAAAGTGCATTATTTATAGGACAATAATCAAGATAAATTGACTACACTCTAAATAATATTTATTTTTATTTCCTTAAAGTTAAATATTCGTATCATTTCTGAAGGAATTTATCCCAAATGAAAAAGGAGCAACAAGTAAGATAATACCTACTTACTACTCCCCCCTTTCGGAGAACTTTGATAAACGCGGTTATGACTATCAGTTAAAAATGTGCAGCTTACCTCATGCAAAAAATAACCAGGATTCCACCCATGTTTTTCTGCTACGGCTTCAAACCGCGTTTTATATCGCTTCTTTATTCCTGCGGCCTTGTGCTGTACTTAATCTCCTATTCTGCTTTCATACAAGTGAAATATTCTAGATAGTAGAACTAAAAGATTGCACCATTGGCTCCGATTGACTATCTAATGGGTTCCAAACTTTGTCAGATACAGCCATTTGTTCGATTAAACTAGCTAATCTAAGAGCTTTTAGAGCTTGTTCACCACCAACTGAAGGCTGATTGCCACCGCGCACGCAATTAACGAAATGTTCTAGTTCAGCACCTAATGGTTCCACATTTGAAGTATAAACTTTTTCGATTAAACCATCTTGCTTATACGGTTGTTGATAATCTGTTGCCGAGTTACAAGTTGGATATCGATGAATCCAAATTTCATTTCTAAGGAAATCTGCTTCTGTAAATGAATTTTTACAATGAGTTACAATTCGGCGGATTTTACGGTGAGTGATTTTACTAGCAGTCAAGGTAGCAACAATACCATTTGCAAACTCTAAAGTCGCAGTCACATAATCCAAATAGCTAGAGTTCGGAGTACAGGTGCCACTAGCCGCTAACTTGACTACTGGTGCAGCAGCTAATTCTAAGAGCAGATCTATGTCATGGATCATCAAATCTAGCACCACGGAAACATCGTTTGCTCGATTTGAATATGGACTCATTCTATGAGCTTCTAGGGCCAGCAATTCATCAGTTTTAAGAATTTTAGTCAGTTCTCCAAAAGCTGGTTTGAAGCGTTCTATATGACCTACTTGTAAGATACGGCCAGACTCTGCTGCGGCATTGACTAAAGATTCCGCTTCAGAAATATTTGCTGCGATTGGCTTTTCAATCAGAACGTGGATTCCTGCTAACAGGCAATTTATACCAACAGCATAGTGCAGGCGAGTGGGAACAGCGATACAAACCGCCTCTACATGAGGCAATAGCTCGCAGTAATCCTCGAAAAACTTGACTTTGTACTTACTAGCGGTTTCTAACCCTCGCTCAATATCAATATCGGCTACACCGACTAGTTCTACATCTTTCATTGAACTTAGTACACGGGTATGATGTTGTCCCATGTTGCCTACACCAATCACGCCTACACGAATTGGGCGTGGTTGATGACGATATCCGTATCCATTTTTTTCTCCCGCTGACATGCTGCTATCTTGCACTCTAATTTTCTCTCCTCAACCACCAACTTTAAAGACGCTACAATAGTTGGCTTTTATACTTTATTACCAAGAAAGTAGCTACTTAAAACCATCCAGATGGTAACATAGAGGTTCTATTTATGAAGAATTTCAAAGTTTCTTGTGGGTTCCCGATATTTATCTTTTTTTTGTATGCTCCGATGAAAATAGATGTTTTTTTACTCTTTACAATAAATATATAATGTCTTTTCATTAGCTTTAAAGTTTTGGTCATAATTTGAAGCGATTGCTAATGGACCGTTTACAGCCAATAATCCCAAAGCTGTCTGATTCGATTTATACAGTATATACTACTAATAAATAATTAGTTGTGTGTTGATTTAATCACATAAATAACTACAAAATTTTCCAAACAGATAATCATCAAATTAAACAAAGATTAAACAAATTTTTAACTTATTAGTGGATTGCAATTAATTCGTAAAAGAAGAATTGTTGATATTAAGTATTTACTCTACCATAAATAAAAATATCAAAAATTTTCCTGACATAATTTATCTGACAAGAATAGCATAGTTTACCTAGCCCTTTGAAGTCAAAAAAAGGTATGAAGCGCAAGTGCTGATGGTTTAAGGTAAAGTAGTTTCAAATTAAAGATTTAGTTATTAAAATGAAAGCTGTGATTTTATTATCGGGAGGACTCGATTCTTCCACAGTTTTATACAAAGCTTTAGCTGATGGGTGTGAAGGTTACGCTATAAGTTTTGATTATCAACAACGACATCGAAAAGAATTGCATTCAGCACGAGAAGTCGCAAAACTTGCTGGTGTAGTTGAACATCAGATTGTCAAATTTGACTTAACGCAATGGGGTGGTTCAGCGCTTACAGACGATTCTATTGATTTACCCCAAGAGCGTTCTTTAGAGGAAATGTCTGAAAATATTCCTATTACCTATGTTCCTGCAAGAAATACAATATTTTTAAGTTTTGCCCTTTCTTATGCCGAAACCATCGCCGCACAAAGGGTTTATATTGGCGTAAATGCTTTAGATTATTCTGGATATCCCGATTGTCGTCTCGACTATATCCAAGCGATGCAAGATGTATTTCGTTTAGGAACCAAGCAAGGGCGTGAAGGAAACCCCATTCAAATTGTCACACCTTTAATTGACCTCAAAAAAACTCAAATTATTCAATTAGGTAATCGGTTGGGAGTTCCTTGGGAGTTGACTTGGTCTTGCTATACTGGTGGCGATCTTGCTTGCGGTGTTTGTGATTCTTGTCGCTTACGTCTTGCCGCCTTTAACGAATTGGGATTGACAGATCCGGTGAAATATGAATTCAGGTCAAAGGTTAAAGGTTAAAGTTTATCAGGAGTGAAGAGTGAGTACTGAGTAGTTTAAGGTTTGAAATTTGTCTCCCCATGCCCCATGCCCCATGC
>DESS01000277.1 GCA_002361335.1 Richelia sp. UBA3308 | reverse complement strand
CCTGGGCGAAACCCATAGGAATTGGGTTCAAATTGAGCCTCCCATTCTGGTTCAAGTGCTATTTTAACCAAGGCTTGTAGTGCCCGGTCAAAAATGGTGGGTATTCCTAGCCCACGCTTCTCAGTTTTTCCAGGTTTAGGTATCCAAACCCTACGTACTGGTCTAGCAAAGTGTCCCAGTTTTAGTTTACCTACTAGGTTCAGACGTGCTTCTGGGGACAAAGATTTTACCCCGTCCAACAGAGCGGTCTTTTTACCTTGGTTATCTTGGGTTACTCTCCTAACTGCTAGGCATTTAGCTGCCCACGAGTTAAGCATCAATCTCTGAAGTTTGTGGACTGCCAGTTTGTCACCACGACTACTGGCTCGATAGATTCGATGACAGTAATTTGTAGACAGAACGTTCTAGCTTATGCCAGGGAATGTTTTGCCATACATACGTAGCCTGATTGGACTCGTTCATGGTATAAATTACTAATCACAACCCTATCTTCTGTATTACCGTGTGTCCGTCAGCTTATCCCTTCCATTACAAAAGGACATTTGCTTCTGACACAATCCCACCACCTTCCTGGTTTATGGCTAGCAACCTACTCAGATAAATTTCTGAGAACCAACACTCTTGTTAATTCGTTCCTATTGGTCATTGGTTTGAACCCTTAGAGCCTGTATATCCACCGAGATGATTAAAGGGTGTTTGTTGATACTTCTCTGCATATCAACACTTGTGTCATCTTTTGCCTTTTGGCTCAGGCGTATCAACCTTTTTCGCCTGCTTAACATGACGATGGCTCAAACTACAGTTCGCAGATGCTACTCATAGATGGATGCCTAAGCCAGGAAGTCGCCTCCCTGACTCGGCTACAAAACCGTGCATGAAATGTTAACTTCACACGGCTCCTCGGTGATTTGGTGCTTGTCAAGCACACCTAAAAATTCAGATTTAAAAGGGATTACAGTTAAAAATAATCCTCATCTATATCTTGAATTGCAACAACGGCTTTATCCGCTGCGGTTTTAGCATCGTGGCAATGCCCATGAAGTAATTGAAGGTTGTCATAACTATCCTTACCACCTTTTGAGCGGGGGATTTTGTGGTCGATTTCCATCAAATCTTCGTGATTGAAAAATAGTCCACAATGAGTACACTTTCCTTTTTGCTTCTTCAAAAGTTTTGCTACCTTTGTTGGCGCTTCGGGATGTTTACCCATTCTTGCACTCCAGTACACCCAGTCACCATCAAATGGACTACGGCTTCCTTGCACTTGTATGTGTCTAACGATACTAGTTTCACGGTGCTTAAGTAGACGAATTTTCTGGTTATGGGGTTTAAATACCCAGTTATCAAGTCCTACGGTTTGCCAATATTTTTGACAACTCCACTTACGAGATTTATTGGGGTGACGATGTTCTGCCCATGCTTTTAATTGGCTGAATAATACCGTGTCTGCCTGATTAAATATGCGTTTGCTGACGACACCTGAATAGTAGTTTGTCCATCCACGGATGATGGGATTGAGGTGAGCGATTAAGTCAGGTTGTGGTACTGACTTATGCCTATCAATCAATTTACCTATTTTATGCGTGTGTCTTTTTAGCTTTGTTTTGCTTGGGGTAATAAGAGTTTTGTACCCAAGTAATTTTCCGTTTGAGCTTTTACCACTGTGATATTTTCCTACCGGATATTGTCGAACAGTGAAACCCAAAAAGTCAAAACCAATGTTATCTTCGTACATATTAAAAGTATGAGATATTCTGGTTTTACTTGGTTTTAATTCCAGCCCAATTTCGCTTAACCACTCCGTAATAATCTGCTGACATTTTTGGATAACGGTAAGGTCTTTATGCAGAATTACGAAATCATCTGCAAATCGAATTAAGCTTATTGCTTTATATTTATCCCTCTTACATCCGGGTAAAGTTAGGGCAACTTGTTTAATTCTATTTTCCATACCATGGAGGGCTATATTCGCTAATAATGGCGAAATCACGCCACCTTGTGGAACACCAATAGATGTTTTATTATCCAATTTATCCCTTGAAGCATATTCCGAAAAATCGATTATTTTCGTTTTTAACCATGCTCTAATTTGTCGGTAAAGACTGGGAAATGTATTTAATTTGGACAACAGAACATTGTGGTTAATTTTATCAAAACATTTGCTTATATCGGCATCCAAAACGTATTTAGGTTTGAACTTAATCGTATTGAATATTGCCTTAATCGCATCATGGGCATTTCTTCCTGGTCGAAAACCGAATGAATTTGGCTCGAAGCGAGCCTCCCATTCTGGTTCTAATACTAGCTTCACTAGTGATTGCAAGGCGCGGTCGAAGATAGTGGGTATAGAAAGAGGTCTTTTTTCTCCCTCTGAGCCAGGTTTTGGTATCCAGACCCTTCGAGTGGGAGCGGCTTTATGACCTAGCTTCAGAGATTTTACTAAGATGAGACGTGAAGAAGGGGACAAGTTTTTCAACCCGTCCACTCCTGCCGTTTTCTTACCTCGGTTATCCTGTGTTACCCTGCGAACCGCTAAACACTTTGCTGACCAAGAGTGCAACAACGTTTTTTGAAGTTGGCGAACTGTTTTGATATCGCCACGCTGCGAGGCTTTGTAGATGCGCTTTTGCAACTTAAATACTTTCCTCTCTAGCTTTCGCCAGGGGATAGCATTCCATTCCTCCGTAGTCTTGAAACTCGTTTTAGATGTATACATTGCTACTGGTACCTCTACAATCCAAGTCACCGTGCCTCCGTCTGCATATCCTCTGGCTTTCCCAAAGGCTTTGGCTTCTGAGGCATTCCTTCCCCTTAAAGGCTTACGGTTGGCTACCTACTCGGAAAATCGACCATTTCCTGAGAGCGCATCAAGGGGTTACTTCGTTCCCAATTTTTCGTTTGACGCTGGTTTTAGGATTCTCTCTCTTCACCGGGTTTATTGTGAGTACATGTTGGTCTGTCGCCAATCAGCCAACCACTTATCCTTTCCCTTTTGGGACAAGCCTGCCAGCCTTTTGGCTTGTTTTGCATTACGATGATTTAGTCAAGAGATTTGTATTCCTATCCATGACCAGCTATGCTAGGCGGGATTCCGCATTAGGCTAGTAGTTACCGCCGTGATTCCCCGCTTTACCCCAACAAGGAACCACCTTGTTGAAATAGGGGACTCGCTGTCACTCCTGTACCTGGAGGAATGGAATTGCACCATCACGAAAAATCAAGTTGTCAAGGTTCGGTTGGGAATAGTCCCTTCTATTTACCTTGCCTGTTATCCCTGAGTAAAAATAAACTCATTTCAACAGAACGAATCACACTTGCGAACTGCAAACATAAACGCCTCAAACCGCAAACAAGCCATTTTTGAAACCACATTCGCTGCAAATAAGAGGGGTCTCAAAACCACATTCGCTGCAAATGAAACCACATTCGCTGCAAACAAACCACATTACTGCAAATGAAACCAGATTAGCTGCAAATAGGCTATAAACCTTATAGAGCAATAATTTCGGCATTTATCTTCATAAAAATGTCCAAAAAATACGAACTTTTTGACCAAACGCCTATGCCCGAATAACATGGTTTAAATCGAACGAAATCCGTCTAATTTAATTGTGAATTAGGTTTTTTGTAAGCAAGTAACACCTAAGCCTTTTCCAGTTTGACGAAGAGTTTTAAGTTTCTTCTATTGGGGTAATAGTAAATACTCTTTAATTTGGACAGTTTCATCCCAAAAGTACTTAAAAAGCTAAAATGACTACTGAATAAGGATTGTAGGCTATTTGCAGCTAATGTGGTTTCATTTGCAGTAATGTGGTTTGTTTGCAGCGAATGTGGTTTCATTTGCAGCTAATCTGGTTTTGAGACCCCCTTTATTTGCAGCGAATGTGGTTTCAAAATCGACTTGTTTGCAGTTTTAAGGATTCTTGTTTGCAGTTCGCTACATCTAGCATTGGGCGTTTTAGTTGTTAGTGGAGTAACTGTCCTAACACCGTCGCTGATGGGTGGAACCTGAGCAGATGCTGAGGTAGCAAGCATAGATGTAAATGCCAAACTACCCAAAACGATGCTAGAAATAAATCTTTTCATCCTGTTACCTGATAGATACTATTCCAGCATCAGCGGTAAAGCGTTATTAGACTTCCGGGATAATTACCAATTGCGGTTAAAGAGTTTATGTTGCTTGAGGCGATTGTACAACTACATAGCTAGTTGCTTTTTACACTTATAATCAAACAGCCATGATTAGTTCACAACATATAACTATTTATATGTTGTGAACTAAAAACCCTAATAATTCGTTCCTACAACATATAACTAGTTATATGTTAGTGGCTGTATTGCCTATTGTCTCGTTGTCTATTTAAACAGGAGTAAAGTTTAATTCACTATATATCTTTTATACCGCTGTTAATCTTAACCTAAGTATACCTGTATCGCTTCTCTAAACTCCAAATACCCCATCGCCAAAAAAGGTTTTTTTGTTGCCAATGTCAAAACGAACAGAGAAATCGAAGCAACTGTCACAAATTTTCGCCAAAAATCGCATTTTAAAAGTTTGCGCCATTTACCAAAATTGATAATTGTGGGTATTATGCGTGGGCAATAAGTGCGGGTTTATGCGGGTTTATGCGGCATATTATCTCTAAACCCGCTCTGTATAAAGGTTTCAAAACGCCGCATGAATTGCCCATCTTTACGAATTAATTCGGCAATCGCGCCTGCCGAATGTTGTCTTGAACTTTAAATACTGTTTTCAAAATGTCGTTATTATGACGCGGCGACATTAACACAACCAAGATAAAGGTTAGGCACTACAACTCGTTTTCAACGAGAACGCCTAATTTTATTGATAAACAAGCGAACGTGCTACTAGCTGAGCTACCTTTACTGAAAAAAAATCAAGCAATGCTTCTTTGATGCAATTGTTCTAGCCGATTAACGAGCTTGCCAAACAAAGGACTATCCCTAAATAGCAGTGACAAGTTTCTCTTGGCAACTTGATAATTACCCAAATAATTTTGAACTTTCTGTGTAACTTTTCCGTTCTCCCTTGACGTTTCACAAATGTAGTAATAACAGTTACCTTTAACTTGCTTTGCACGTAAGAACATAAGTATTACCGTCTTGAAACTTATATATTGTAGTGCAACAACTTAAGTTGTGATACCATACCAAAAATAGTTAGGCACTACGCAATAGTTTTCTTACTAAGTACTAGTCAAAGTAAGTTAAAAGTAAGAATAAATTCTCTACTCAAGAAATAAACCCTTATATAGCTATAGATTCATAGACTGATGCTGAGCAAGAAGATTGCTAGGTGTCGGTTTAGCTTACTTTATTCTCAACAAGTAGCTGATAGTTGACATACTCGCTACTTTCTACGGCGTATCAAGATTTTCTGAATCAAATAAATCTGGGAATCTATCAATACGAATAGTAGGTACCATAGGTAAAATGCTTAATCAAATAACCCCATCGCTGTTATAGAAGCGATGGGGTTATTTTATAATTTTTCGTTGGTTTTAAGTCCTACAGTCGCTAAAACTAAAACTCTACTTGATTCGCTTGTCTTACATTATTGATTGCTAGTTTGGATGTTTCCCGAAAATCGGTAGCGTCGTTGTAGGAACTTTTGATGTACTCACTCCCCACATACAGCCTTGAGAACAATACCGCTTCATCCTGCCCTGGAGCAACAGCGATAGTAACTGGTTGCTTTAACTGTTTGTGATCTAAAGAAGCAATCGCACTTAAAACGCATTTACTAAAGTGAGAATCATGACCGCTTTCTAATAAATACATCCCGTCCGCTTCAATAGTTAGAAGTAGCTTACAAACTTCTTTACCGCGTCGCTGTACCCGTTCAAACTTCAATTCCCGTAGATAACCAGTTAGTGCTGTTTGTTGAATTGCTACTGGTGTACTTCCGTTTGCGAGCGTGTACCACAAGCAACCGTTTGAGCGATTGCAGTAAATTCTGGTAGTTCCAAAGTTATCGCTAAAACCTAGACGCGGTTTGTTAATCACTGAGATAAGTTGCTGCAACAGTTGCTCTTGACGGTTTAATGATGCAATTAATTGTGCTGTTTGAGTTTGTTGATTCATGGTCTGGTAGTTAGGTATTGGGCATTGGTTATTGGTAATGGGTATGCCCCGGATTTGTTCCGAGGCGATTGTTTTATTTGGCTTGCTTTCCAGATGGACAAGCAGCATCGCAACTCCTGACTTTGGCATCGTGGTAACTGCAATCGCCGATGTTTTTAATTTGTCTAGAAGCTTTATAAAAAGGACATTCAGAGCATTTTGTAATCATGGTTTATTAAATGAAATATCTGTAACTTATCTATGTAACTATGATAGCCATTTGTCTATGTAACCGTCATCGGTTACAGATAAAGATTGCGTAAAATATATGTAACTCATTATCAGTTACATATATAGTAGTTACATAGAGATATAGGTAACGCTATGAGTAAGAAGCAGGTTCCCGTAGTTGAGAAGGGAAAGCTAGAAAGCGGTATTAAAGTAGGATCTAAGAATTGGCAGAAGGAATTACAAAGCCTTGATTCGTTCCGGTACGTCCCCAACAGCGATAACGCACCATTTACCGTCCGTAGGGAGAAGGGAGGGGGACAAGCTGATTATTGGTACGGTTACAGAAAAGTGTCTGGTAAATTGCATAAACGGTATATCGGTAAAGCTTCCGACTTAAATACCGAGAGATTGGAGCAAGTTGCAACACAATTAAATATCCCCCCTCAACCACGTAAGAAAAAAGAAGTTACATATAGTGACTCTGTAACCAGTGACAAGGTAAAGGAGTTAGAGCAACGAGTGCAGGAACTAGAAGCGCAGTTAGAAAGTAAGAATAAGGAGTTAGTAGAAGCATCAAAAAAGTAGAATCCCTGGCTGTAGAGCTATCTACCGTCAGAAATGAAAGCGATAAGTTACATAGAAAGTTACATAATAAGCCAGATTACCAAAAAGTGCTTTCAAGATTTATTACAACCGTAAAAATTAAAGAGCGGAGAATTGTACTAAAGAATATTAAAAAATATATCAAGGAGATTGATTCCTGAAATAGCAGACGATCGCACGGGGCATCTGTCATCTGAAAATTGAAACAATAAATTAATTGACAGTTTTACAGCAACCGCCTTGGTTGCTGTTTTTAGTTATTAATTGTCAGTTAATTTTATAATTCGTTTTTTCAATGACAACGAAGCGATTGTAGACGCTCAAAACTTTTTTGCTACTGGATTCTAGGAATTTTTGAGATATCCGAAAATTGTCTACAATCGCCTAAAACCTTTGTATAGCAAGCTTTTTGGGCATCTACACCGAACTTTATGACTTTAATAAAAAGTAGGCGGAGTAGACGGGGTATAGCAATGGTGCGATCGCCCAACTCGGATTCAATAATCAAACATAAGAAAACCAGCACAGTGGGTGCTGGTGCGGTGTAATGAGTTAGTGCGAAACTGTAGACGCAGTGTTACACATTTGTAGACGTAGTGTCTACAGGTGTGGTCGTCTTC
>DESS01000020.1:46043-49759 GCA_002361335.1 Richelia sp. UBA3308 | reverse complement strand
GTCTTGCGCCGACGCGGGGTCGCCCCATCTTACTTCCTTTTTTGGCTTTACGAGTCATGTTTTTGACCTGTAATTCTTCAGTAACGCCGATGTCATAACGACTTGCAATATCTGACGTTACTTGATGTTGCCAATTTTTACGCTGATTACTGACTTTACGCTGCAATTTAGAAACAGCTTTTCTTGATTTTCTCCAACGTTTGGAAGGTTTTGTATTTAACTTCGAGTTTGGTGCGGTTTTACGCCGCATCATTTTAGATTTACGTTTTATTTCTTGCTCCGAATTACGAATAAAACGAGGATTTGATAGTTCGTTATACTCACTGCCATCGTAAGTAGTTAGAGCAGTTGTTGTACCTAAATCGTAAGCAATAATCGATTCGTATTCCAATTCTGAACGAGAACCGAATTTAGGCTCAACGCTCTTGACATCAACTGTAAAAGATGCATACCATTCATCGGAACTAGGACGGTAAACAATAGTCAGCGTTGTAGGTATTCCCCATTGTTTAGTTTTACCACGCATCCTTATTGATAAACCTAAATCTCTTAGCTCTACCTTCCCATGTCTACCGTTGGTATAAACTTTCCAACCAGCGAACCCTGGATAAGTCCAACCACTGTAATTACGCAATGGTTTGAATTTAGGACGTTTACGCAATCCCTTGAAAAATGCCCCAAATGCCAAGTCAACACGTTTTACTGTAGCTTGCAAAGTTTGAGAGCCAAGCACAGCAAATTCTGGGTTATCTTTCTTGAATTCGGGTAATTTATTTTGCTGGTCATAATATTTTAGACTTTTACTTTCTATTTCCCACGCATATTTACGACCAGCTAGACAAGCGTTATAGACGTATTGATGCATCCGTCTTGCTTTGAATAATTGACGCTCCTGGGCTTTATTTGGATACAGTCGAAATGTTTGTCTTCTAGTCGCCATATACATATCACCTCCTTTACTTCCTTGACTCGCAATAAAGATGTTAGTATCAGAATAACATATTATTTTTATATTGACGCTTTTATTTCTATGACTAAGTTGAATAAAGGCTCTCATGTCGTTTATTCTATTCACCTGCATATTGTATTTGTGACTAAATATCGTAGAAAAGTATTCACCGAGGCAATGATTGAGGACATGAAAGGTGTGTTTAGTAGAGTGCTTGAGGCAAATAAATCAAAGCTCTCCGACTGCAACGGGGAACCAGACCACGTACATTTATTGGTAGATTTGCATCCAGACAATAAAATTTCTGACTTGGTAGCATCCCTCAAGTCAGCTAGCAGTAGGGTGATAAGAGAAAAATACAAGTCAGATATTGATAAACATTATTGGGGAAAAGCTAAATTATGGCATGACTCAAAATGTATCGTTTCTTGTGGCGGCGCACCCTTAGAAAAGGTCAAACAATACATCCAGGGTCAGTCCGGTGGAAGATTGTCAAAATAGGGGGTATCGAACCCCCTCTTTTGACCGGCTATCCATCCCCACCCTGTAGAGGGATGGGGAATTCCGCCGTTTTGTTAAAGAAACGTCAAACATTTTAAATAATGCAGCTATATTGAACACAATGCCGATTAGTTGCAATTCTCCAGTTAAATGTAAATATTTATAACTTCAGCAACCGTAAATTCTGTTATTGGCTTGCATACTGTCTATGCCGCTTTGCCTATATTCAATTTAGCTATCAAAAAATACCATTGCTAGGTTGATACCACTTAAACCACTCAATTGGCATTAAATCCGTAAATTTTGGTATAAAATAAGTTTTTATTAAAACATATCTTATATAATCAATATTTTATCTACTTTCTATCTTTAATAACTTTTAGATTCAAAAAAGATATCGGAAATTACTAGTACTTAATAATACTTTTTTTTAAGATTATAGCTATGTAATAATACGTGGGTTATGAAACCCCCTTGGATGGGGCTTTGTTTATTGCGATCGCAAAAACCTGGTTCAACTTCTTAAAATCGTGGTGCACCTACTTGATTTTAGAAATAGCGATCGCCATTAAACCAGACACCCAGATTGTCCCGTCGCGACTTCCACATGGGAGAGTGGGCAGTGATTAGAAAAATTCTTTAGAAGCTCGAATAAGCAGTAATTTTATACTAGTTATAAATCAGTGAGCGGTGAGCAAATTTTGATTGCTAATTGATAATTGTTCATTGTTGATTGATAATTGATTGGGACTTACGATATTGTCATAATAATTATTTGGTGGGTGACACCACAAGCCTTATTTTTTTTCAAATCTATCTGTGTAGACACCCTACAATAAAAAATGTGCCATTAGCCTAAGTCCTATTGATAATTGACTCAGTGTAAAATAACTTTTATGTCTATTTCAAAAACTGAAGCGAAGCAACTTTTAGAACGGATGATTTTTGAAGATACTCATCCTCAAGATTGGGTACAAGATGTTTGGGGATTAAGCCCACTGTTAGGAGATAGTGCCGCAAAGTTGTTTGAGGTTTTTCAAGCTTTGATTGAATGTTGTTCTGAAGCACAACTAGAAAATTTATTACAAAGCTATTACCAACAAACATCCATAAATGATAATTGATAGGAACACTGATAATTCATAATTGATAATTGATAATTGATAATTGATAATTGATAATTGATAATGCCTCAAACTAAAATTTACGGTATAGCTGAGTATTTAAATCCCATTAAGAATCAACTGAGTACAGTAATTCACAGTTGTTTTGTAGATGCACTGCAATATCCCTCAGAGAAACGCTTTCAACGCTTTTTCCCAATGGATAAATCAGATTTTATCTTTCCTGCGGATAAAAGTCAAAGCTATATAATGATCGAAATTAGTATGTTTGAAGGACGTTCAATTGAAGCCAAGAAAAGTTTGATTAGCTTGCTGATTAAACGTATTAGCGAACAATTTCATCTTTCTGACAATGATATTGAAATTACTATCTTTGAAACACCAAAACATAACTGGGGCGTGCGGGGTGTTCCCGGCGATGAATTAGATTTGGGTTAGAAAGTGGATATTTAAAGGAGAAAATATTTTTCTTATGGGGGAGCGTTAATTTTGTTGCAGCGGATCATCGTAACATTTAAATCACATTTCTAACTAGTTTCCAATCTTTAAACTATCTGACTAGTGGTATACCAAGCACACAGAGCCTGGGTTAATAATGAGAAAAAAAGTTCTTTTCTCTCTCAGCCTGCCCGCACCCAGTAATTTTGGTTTGCTGAACTATTAGCTTATCAAGGTAGGATACTTATAACCACCTCCTCGATCGAAATAGCTCGAATGGGTAAACTTTTTAATCGATTTCAAGCCTGGTTGCTTGATAATCGTAATTTGCTGCTGTCTAGATTTTCAAGTAATGAATTTCCAACACAAGAGCCGGAGAAATCCCTAACTGAATTACCACCATCACTTGCATCTGAATTAGTTTCTGCTGTGGATAAGTTACCCAGCGTAAGCCCTGATGTGGAAGCAATTCACTCGACTTTAGATGAAACTTTTGAAAAATGGTGTCGCAACCCCAGAGCTGCTGATAATTCCTTGGTAATTTTAAGTTCTCCGGTGACTACGGTGTCGCGCATTTTAACTGACAGTTTATCATATTGGGCAATGGAGCGGAAAATACCACTGCGACCTTTACAATGGACAGGTAGACCATATGAAGTTGATGATATTACAACAAAGTTACGGCAGCAATTAGGTAGAGGAGT
>DESS01000020.1:37686-45936 GCA_002361335.1 Richelia sp. UBA3308 | reverse complement strand
GTTGATGGTTTGGAAGGAATTGATTATTTACAAGATGTATTGCTTCAAGATGATTCTCGATTTTGGGTAATTGGTGCGGGGAAAGTTGCTTGGGAATACCTCAATCATGTATCTCATTTTAAAGCTTATTGTGGTGAATCTTTAGAGTTACCAAAACTTACAGACAAAGAATTACAAACATGGTTTGAACCAATTGTTTCTGAATTTGATATTACTTTTAATAAAGCTCACTTAGAGTTTTATAATACAGAAGAAAATGAAAGTTATCAAAATAGATATTTTAAAAAGTTAGCTTCTGTAAGTCAAGGAGTTAATACTGTAGCCGCGCAAGTTTTTTTACGTTCAATCTGCTATGAAGCTAAAGAAATGGAAAATGAGAATGGTAATGGTATTCTCGTAACACAAAATCCAGAATTACCCAATCTAGGGGATTTAGATGCAGATGAACACTATATTTTATATTCTTTATTATTACACGGTGATTTAACGTTAACAGCACTCAGCGAGAGTTTGGGAGACGAAAAGTCTTTGGTTAAAGCTAAGGTGCAAATGTTACGCCGTGGGGGTTTAGTGGAGCAAAATAATGGCATATTAACTATTAACCCAATTCATTATCCACGGCTGAAAAATGAATTGTCGAATAATAATTTTATTATCTATGAATCTGACTAATATTGAGATTTTATACCAATTCTGTATGAGCCAGCAAATTGGTAATAAAACCTACCTGGGTAGGCTCGATTTGGCGCATCTTTATACAAAAACAGTATTAGCTCAATCTGCCGGTGATCCAGCACAAGAAACAGCAAAACAAACCAAACAAATCATTACTGAAATTACAACTTGGAAAATTAGTCAAGGTTTGATTGTTGTAGGAATTTCCTATATCACTATTAAGGTAGTTGACAAATTGCTCATTTGGGTGTCAGAACAAGTTGCTAAAGAATGGCGATTGCAAGTTAAGCAATTCCTGCCCTTTTTGAGAATGATGGTTTTAACTGTAACCATTATATTTTTGATGAACTTATTCTTAAACTTATCCCGAGATAACTTAGTTGCAGTTACAGGTACCGTGGCAGTCGCCTTGGGTTTTGCTTTCAAAGACTACGTAAGTTCCATCATCGCCGGAATCGTCGGCTTATTTGAAGCACCCTACCGAGTTGGCGATCGCATTCAAATAGGAGATTACTATGGGGAAGTGAGAAGTTATGGACTCAGGGGAATCCGTTTACAAACACCAGAAGATAATGTTGTTACTATACCCCACAACAAAATCTGGACAAATGCCGTATCTAATGCCAACATGGGTGAGTTGGAAGCTCAAGTTATAACTGAGTTTTACTTCGCTCATCAGGTAGATATTCAATTAGTAAACAAAATCTTGTATCGAGTAGCATACACAAGTAAATACACTTATTTAAAACTTCCGATTTTAGTAATTGTAGAAGAAAAACCTTGGGGAACTTGGTTTCAACTCAAAAGTTATCCTTTAGATGCGCGGGATGAATTTATTTACAAAACTGACTTGACAAAAAGAGCAAAACAAGGATTCGCAAAGCATAATTTACCTTATCCCCGTTTGTTAAATAGATCGGATAATGACTGAAGGATGGGGGGATAAGGGGACAAATGTGGGGAGTGTGGGAAGTGTGGGAAGTGTGGGAGGTAGTTTTATGCAACAACCTGCATTAATTAAACTCCTGGTAAACTTTGATTTTGATTACGAATTACGAATAAACAGCTTACAAATCGCATCATCAAGTACTAACATATCATCTGATAAACAGCAAAAAGAGGATCATCCTAAATGCTTTGGATTCAAGTCATTATATGTATAGCGCTAGTGATAGTAGTAAGTTCAAAACTTTCGCAAAGCGCCGATATGGTGGCTGAGAAGAGTGGTTTGGGACGAAATTGGGTAGGCGCTATTTTACTTGCTGGAAGCACTTCTTTACCGGAATTAGCTACGGGTGTGAGTGCGGTGAATTATCTCGATGCACCAGATTTAGCAGCGGGTGGTATATTTGGTAGCTGTTTATTTAATTTAATGATTCTGGCAATATTAGATATTATTACTGGAGGAGGTCCACTTTTTCAACAAGCCCAGGTTAGTCACAGTTTGGCGGCTGGTTTGGGTTGTTTGCTTTTGGGTGTTGCTGGAGTTGGGATATTCTTGGGGCAGATGAATATACATCCAATGTTGGGTTGGATTGGTATTCCCAGTATTGTGCTAATAGTGTTTTACTTAATTAGCGCTCGTTTGATTGCTAAGTTTGAAATGAATCGGCGTAAGGAGGTATTAGAGCAAGAAGGTGAAGCTTATGAGTATTCCCACGTCAAACCGCGAACAGCGTATCTATTGTTTGGTTTATCTTCCCTGGCAATAGTAGTACTCGGGGTATGGTTGGCTTGGTTGGGAGACAAAGTTGTGCAAGAGACGGGATTGGGAGAAAGTTTTATTGGTTCTTTGTTACTGGCAATAACTACATCGCTTCCCGAAGTTGCTGCTGGAATCGCTGCGGTACGATTAAATGCTGTTGATTTAGCAATTTCTAATATTTTTGGTTCCAATATTTTTAATATGGCAATCTTGGGTGTTTACGATGTTGTTTATGTTCAAGGTGATTTATGGACGAAAGTAGACAATGTGCATATTTTCACTGCGGTTGTAGCAATGATGATGACTTCTCTGGCGATTGTAGGATTAATTTATCGTGCAACATGTCCAACAAGGTTACGTCTTAGTTATGATGTTTTGGGCTTAATTGTTTTATATATTGGTGGCATGTATATTATTTATTTGGGTTAAATCAATTATTCATCAAACTATTAAGAAAGCACTCCCCATGAAGAAAATTTCACCACCAATTATCTAAGTATTAATAGTCTTTTCCAATGTCTAATGCCCCATGCCCGACTTAGAAATCAGAAGGAATCCACATAAATAAATTTGGCTCTTCCGTACTTGGTATGCTAAAAAAATATTTAAAAAAAGGGAACAGGAAATAGGGAATAGGGAACAGTGGAAAAAATGTTATTCTTCCTTCTTCCTTCTTCCTTCTTCCTTCTTACTTCTTACTTCTTACTTCATGAATAGTTGATAATTGTTAATTGATCATTATTAATTGATAATTTTTGTTTTACATTTTTAAGTAATTTATCTACAGATGATTCGGAATCAGGAATCATAGTGGTAGCTGCGAAATTAATGTTAAGATGTTCGTGTTCTATCTCTAATAAATTAATATAAGTTTTAATTTTTTTGACTAATTTTTTTGCTTTTTCGGTTTTGGTATTCGCCGAAATTATCGCAAATTCGTCATCATCGTAGCGGGCAATAAAATCTGTGGAGCGCCTTTTACATTTACGGATAATATTAGCAATTTTACACAAATATTTATCTTTAGCTGGATAATCTAGTTCTAAAAAATCAATTTTACACAGAATTAAAGACAGAGGTAACTGATACTTTTGCAATCGTTTCCATTCGCGCTGTAAATATTCGTCAAAATAGGAACGACTGGCAACTTTAGTTAAAATATCTGTATAAACAAGGTTTTGTAATTCTCGATTTGCTGTTTCTAAACTTACTGTTAATCGACATTCCTTTTCAATTTGGCGGCGGGTTTCTGATATTGCCCAACCAGATGTTAGTAAACGATTAACTCTCCTTGCAAGTACATTCCAATCGATGGGTTTTGTAATGTAATCGCTTGCTCCCACCTGAAAAGCTCGTTCTACTGATTCTTGGTCATCCAGAACTGTTATCATTAAAATTGGCGGACAATTATCCCCCATAAGTGTTTGTAATTTGGTACAGCATTCAAAGCCATCCATTCGAGGCATCATGGCATCTAGTAAAATTATGTCTGGCGTTACCTTTTGACAAATTTCTAAACAGTGTTGTCCATTATAGGCTTGTATTGTTCGATATCCCTGCTTCTCCATTACTGTATGCAACACTAATCGTAAAGTTTTTTGATCGTCTACTACGAGAATTTGGGGTGGGTTATTCTGTAAGTTGGGATTAATCATGATGCCTCCTGATAGGATACTGTAGTTGCAAAGCTTTTTCTACCCGTTGATACTCTGTATGAAGTTTTTTTACTAAACTAGAAGCACCGTATGTAGTCCCATTTCTGGCTATTGTTTCTAATTCTGTGCATATCTGAGCCAGGAACATGGCACCAATTGTAACGCTCAATGATCTTAAAGCATGAGCATAATTACGTAGAGCTTCGGCATCATCTGCCTCGGTGGCACGATTAATTTCTTGCAGTTTTGGCGGTGCATCTTCGAGGTAACTATCAATGAATTCCGCTACAATGTCGCTCGCATCATCTCCTGCCACATGTTTTAAATCTTCTAATATTTCTGTATCAATAACTTCTAATGAACTATATTGTGATTTTTCCCGATTAAAAACAACAGTAGAATCTGAGTCATTATTTAATGACTGTTGTAAATTTTTATAGTTATTGAAAATTTCAATTAAAGCTTCAATGCGAATGGGTTTACTAATATAGTCATTCATTCCCGCATTCAAACATTCTTCTCTGTCGCCTTGCATGGCGTTGGCAGTAATGGCAACAATCCATGGACGATTTTGGGGCAACCATTCTTTAGAAATACGCCTTGTTGCCTGCAATCCGTCCATTTCTGGCATTTGTACGTCCATAAAAATGATATCGTAATCTTGATGGCGCAAACTCTCAAGGGCTTCCAATCCATTACTAGCAACATCAGCGCCATAGCCCAATTTTTGCAGCATATGTAAAGCGACTTTCCGATTTAAAGGCATATCTTCTACCAAAAGAATCCGTAAAGGTAATTTTTCGCCTAATTGTGAATCAAATTTTGACATTGAAGATGCTCTGGGTAAAACAGAAATCTGTTTTCCGGATAAAATACGCAGGCAGGTATTGTAAAGTTGGGATTGTTTGATTGGTTTGCTCAGGAGAGTCACATATTCGGATTTAGCTGCAATTTGTTGTTGAGTTAATCTATCACATTCAGCTACAATTACTACAGGCAATTGTTCATAACCCCGTATAGAATGAATCCGCTCTGCCAATGTTAAACCATCCATTTGTGGCATTCGCATATCAACGATCGCCATATCAAATTTTGATTCGGAATTAATTAATTCTAAAGCTTGCCAACCTTGTGTAGCGGTGAAAACTATAATTCCCCATTTCTGGATTTGTAATGTCAAAATTTCAAGATTGGTGACGTTGTCGTCTACTACCAATAATCGTTTACCGACAAATGATGGTTGAATATTATCTAGATCGATCGCTGTCGAACTTGGTACCGATTGGGCTACAATCGTAAAATAAAATGTAGAACCTATTTGCGGTGTACTTTCTACCCGTATGGTACCACCCATAATTTCACTTAAGCGTTTGCTAATTGCTAAACCCAATCCAGTACCCCCATATTGACGAGTCATGGAAGCATCAATCTGGGTAAAGGGATTAAATAATCGGTTTATCTTATCTTGGGGAATACCAATCCCAGTATCTCTAACGGCAAATTGAATTTGATAATTATTTGTTGATAATTTACTAGTTAATTGTTTTGCTGTTACAGAAACAACTATTTCACCAGTTTCGGTAAATTTAACTGCATTACTAAGTAAATTTATTAATATTTGTCGTACTCGGGTTATATCTCCCACAATTGTAGTTGGAGTTTCGCTGTCAATGGTGTAGGCTAAATCTAAGTTTTTGGCAGCTGCTTGAGAAGTTAATAAATTTAAAGATTCTTCTACACAATGGAGCAAATTAAACGGAACTTTTTCTAAATCTAATTTACCCGATTCAATTTTAGAAAAGTCTAAAATATCATTAATAATAGCTAGCAATGTATCGCTACTACTACAAATAGTTTCCACAAAATCTAACTGTCGTGGAGTTAAATCCATATCCAATAACAACCCGCTCATACCAATCACCGCATTCATTGGCGTGCGGATTTCGTGGCTCATCATTGCTAAAAATTCACTCTTGGCAATATTGGCAGCTTCAGCGTCTCGTTTTGCTTGCTCTAATTGATTATTTTTAATCGTAAGTTCAAGATTATGTTGAGTTTCTTGTTGCAAAAGACGAGCTTGAGCAAGAGCAATTCCTACTTGTGCCGCGACGGATTCTAATAATTCGATTTCATCCCTAGTCCACTGACGATAATAATTACATTGATGCAATACTATACTACCATTCGGTTCACCTTGATAGGAAGTACGAATCGCTAACATAGACTTGATTTGCATTTTTACACATATATCTAACTCAGATTCTAACAGGGGTTCTGTAAACACATTTGATGTAGCGATCGCACTATCTTGAGATAACATTTTCTCGGCGTGGGGATTACCAAGGATTGGTATTTGATAATGTCGCATGGAAGGATAACGGGCTTCTAAATGCTCCACCACTGTGGGAATCTTAGAAATTGAACCAGGTATATATTTATGAATTAAACAACGATTAACCTTAAAAGCATTGGCAATTTGAATCGCAGTAGTTTCAAAAATTTGTTTTGCATCCAAACTTCGACGAATTTCATGGGTAATTTGTTTAAGTAACAAAGCCCGATGAAATTGTTGTTTAATCGCTTTTTCAGCAAGCTCCCTTTCAATTTGGCTGCCAACCCATTGTGCCATTAATTTTAATAATTCTCTGTATGCACTCTTAAACCGTTGCTGTCGCGGTTTGAGGCTGGAAAACGAAAGAGTACTATGAACTTTTCCCCCAACTAATACTCGCGTACCCATGTAAGATTCCATACCAAAGAATTGGTAACCGGGATGATTGTACCAAGAAGAATTTTTACTATGTTCAATTAACAAAGGTTCATCATTTTCTAAAACTTCGCAAGAGAAAGTTTTTTCTAATTCTATACTATATCCGGCATAGAGAAAACTATAAGGAACCTGTGCCACAGTTACGTTATAACGATTATCTTCAATTCGCGCCAATATGCCAAACTCTAAATCAAATGTTTGACATCCCATTGCTAATAAATATTGAATGCGTTGCTCAAAACCAAAATTACGCGCTGCTGCTACTTCATAAAGCGCTCGTAAAAATGCTTCACTTTCTCTAAGTTCTATTTCTATTTTTTCATGTTCTTGTTGAGTTTGAACGTCTCTAATTACCACAATTAAATAGTTAGCAACTTCAGTAATTGTAGTAATTTCATGTTCGCTCCATTTTCGCGATCGCTGTGAATAAAAACCAAGTATACCAATTAATCCGCCGGAATCTCGTAAGGGTATTTCTAAAATAGCTTGATTCCCAATTTTTACAAAATCAGATATTAAAGATGTTAAACGTCGATCTTCTCCAACATTTTCAACTATAAATTTTTGACCATTAACTAAAGTATTAAAGTAATCTGGAGCCGCTTTTAAGTCAGCAATAAAGCCTTTCATTTGTGGCATATTCGCCATTTCTACAGCATGAATAACTTTGAAAATACCGTTGTTATCCATACTAGAAAAACCGACTTTTAAATCAGGAAAATATTTATTCAGTTGTTTGATCGTATTTTCAATTATCTCATCAACTGACATCCCCAAAGGAACACCAGTCAAAATCATATTCAGTAATTTTAAGCGATTTTGACTTAAAACTAGCACTTCCTCTGCTTCTTGGCGTTGAATTCTTTCCTGCTTTAATTCCTGCTTCCCTGACAATAATATTTTTCCAACAAAAAAAATTATCGCGATCGCTAACAACAAAACAGCAACCAATAGGCGATGGAAATACTCATCAAAAGCTGGCGACATTAACAATTCCTGTAGTTTTAACCACCAGTTTTCAATTGCTAAAAAATCAGGATTATACAAGATTAAGTACACTGTTACGTAGTAGATGCTATATAACTTACTACATATAACTTATACTGTAACTAAATGAGTTCAGAATTTATACTGACTAGTGTTATCAGTTGATGTTTTTAACTGATATTTTAAGTATAAATACGCGTAATAATATGCTTGTATCAAGTTGATATGAACAGTTGAATATCGATTAGTAATTGCGCTTAAGGGCTATATTCCTGTGTTTAGCCCTAGGAAGAAATATTTTTATTTATAAATAATAAAATAAACTTGATGCTACCAAAAAATAAATTGTATACAAGCTCCTTGATTTATCAATAAGGTAATACTTATTACCTTGATACTTTTAACTTCCGGGTAGCGATTGATATCAAGTGCGGTTAATTACTTACTATATAACCAAG
>DESS01000020.1:0-37615 GCA_002361335.1 Richelia sp. UBA3308 | reverse complement strand
TTACTTCTTACTTCTTACTTTGCCCCCACAGATATTACTCCTATTGTCATGGAATTGTAGCAACAAAAAATAGGGTAAACTTTTTCTAAAAAAATAAAGCTGATTTACCCTATATACTGTTAAATTTATTTGATATGACTTGGAATAACTTTAAGGTTATAACTTGTAGTTTTTTACAAAGATATTTGATTATAACTAAAAGTATTATCCCAAACATAATCTATAATCTTCTTGCCATCATTAAGAGGAACAACCTTACAATTCCCTGAATTGTCGTAACTTAATAATGGTATTTCTGAACTATTCTCATCGGCTAAATTATTTGTAGTTAACTTACCGCAAATATTTGCTAAATTATTCAAAGGACCATCAATATCAAAGTTGATTTTAGTACCTAGCTTTTTCTCCATCCAAGTTTCGATACGAGCATCTAATTCTTGGGGTGTTAATGGATTATTACTGGTCAGCAGATGGTAATATACCAGAATGATTTCTTTACACTCCTCTTCTTCTGCTAAGTCGATAAACATTTGAAAAACGCTGTCGTTATTGCCTAAATTCTTAAAGAAAAGGGTTTCTGTAACATCTTTTTGGAACTTTAATTTCTTGGTTTTGTAATTACTATACTGTTTAAAAGCAAAACCACCCAAAGCCATTCCCAAGGATAAAGTCGCCACTAAAACTGGCATTATATTCCTGACTTTATACGGCTCAACTTCTAACTGTTCCACCAAGGGTTCTGCATTTACCGCTAATAAAATTGCCGCAACAAGTAACAATAAATTTGGTAATGCTTTCAATATCAAAGGTATTGCACCACCGATAGCGGGAATTCCAAATAACAATCTATCTTTCCAAGTCATACTAGTATGAACATTAGGAAAGAGTAAGTCAATATCTAGTTGAGGAATATTTTTATAAAAATAAACATACATTTTACCGGGAATAAATTTAAGTTCTTCTATATTTTTATCCTTAGTATGAAAATAATCCTCATCTTTAAACTTAATTAATATAACAATTCTTTCAAAAAAATCTATTTTCTTTTTCTGCTTCCAAAAAAACAATTTATTTACGGAAACTGTTTGATCGGAACTACCTCGGTAATAGCAAATGATTCTCTCAAAATCATCAAAATCAACTTCAGTTTTTAATTGTATCAGAGATTCCTGATCCAACGCTTCTTTGACAACTGATTCTGGTAATTTAATGTAATTTGCTCGCTCCATAATATGCTCGAATCCATCAATTACCTTTGATTCCATCTCCTCGTATTGCTCTCTTTTGGGTGGAACTAAGGCTTCAACATCTGTATTAGGATTAAAAGGTGCATAATTTTCTTTTATAATTTCCAGTGTCTTGTGGAAGCGAAAGTGGTAAAATGAGGATAAAATTTCGCAAAAATCCTGAAACTTCTCAGTATCAGCAGTGTTTAATTGACCATCATCTAAACAAAGTTTGATAATATCGCTGCGGCGGTAGGGAATAAATGCTTCTCTATTGTCGTGAGCTTCCATAATTCAGATAAATCTAAATATAATCTAACTGGCTTTACTTAAAAGCTATATTTAAAATTATCTTACCATCCACAAGTATATTTATTTATTTATTTATTTATTTTTCATCAAAAAATACTTTTACTTTAATACTGAGTATTAAAGTAATCTGCTGTTAATTAGCTGTCTACTTAATATTGTCTACAAAGGGATACCATTATAATAAAAAGCATTATCCCAAACATAATCTATAACTTTTTTGGCTTTATCAAGAGGAAGAACATTGCAAAATCCTTGGTTGTCATAACTTAATAATGGTATTTCCAGGGAATTCTCGACTGCCGCGCCATTGGTAATAACCTTGCCGCGAATTTCTGCTAAATTATTTAAAGGACCGTGAATATCAAAGTTAATTGTAGTACCCAGCTTTTTTTTCATCCAAGTTTCGATACGAGCATCTAACTCTTGGGGGGTAAGTGGATTCTTACTAATCAACAGATGATAATATACTAAAATGATTTCTTTACACTCCTCTTCTTCTGCTAAGTCGATAAACATTTGAAAAACGCTGTCGTTATTGCCTAAATTTTTAAAGAAAAGAGTTTCTGTAACATCTTTTTGGAATTTGATTTTCTTGCTTTTGTAATTACTATATTGTTTAAAAGCAAAACCACCTAATGTCATTCCTAGTGATAAAGTAGCTACTAAAACAGGCATGACATTTCTAGTTTCATATTCTTCTACCTTCAATTCTTCTATCAAAGGTTCTGCTTTTAATACTAGTAAAATTGCCGCAATCAATAATAATATATTTGGTAATGCTTTTAAAATTAAAGGAATTGCAGCGCCGATAGCAGGAATTCCAAATAATAGTCTGTCTTTCCAAGTCATGCTGGTAGTAACATTAGGAAAGAGTAAGTCAATATCTAGTTTAGGAATATTTTTATAAAAATAAACATACATTTTACCGGGAAGAAATTTAAGTTCTTCTATCTTTTCTTTCTGGGCATGAAAATAAGCCGCTTCTTTGAATTTAATCAATAAAACAATTCTTTCAAAAATATCGATTTTTTTCTCCTGTTTCCAGAAGAATAATTTTTTTAAAGTAATTGTTTTAAAAGAATCACCCCGGTAATAACAGATTACCCTATCAAAATCATCAAAATCAACATCTGTTTTTAAATCAATCAGAGATTTTGTACTCAATGCTTTTTTGATGACATTTTCAGATAATTCAATGTAATTTGCTCTTTGTAAAATATGCTCAAATGCGTCAATTACACTCTTATACATCTCGTCGTATAGCTCTAAACTTGATGGAATTAAAGCTTCAACATCAGTATTAGGATTGAAAGCTACATAATTATCTTTAATGACTTCCAGAGTCTTATGGAAGCGAAAGTGGTAATATGACGATAAAATTTCGCAAAATTCCTTAAACTTTTGACTATCAGCAGCATTTAACTGATTATCTTCCAAACAAAGTTTAATAATATCGCTGCGACGGTAGGGAATAAATGCTTCTCTATTTTCCAGTTTTTGTATCATGAATTACAGTAATTTAGGATAATTTTCGGTAAGTTTACTGGCGGAGCAATATTAATTTAAACCAAAACAACGTAATTACCAAGTTATTTTCATTTTATTGTTCATGCCATTTTACAATTTGGCGATGGAAAAGCAATATCCACTTTGCGGTTAAATCTTCTTGAGTAAGTTGAATAGATACATGCTGCGCTATTCTCTTTAACATCTGGCGGATTGCTGGCTTTGGCAATTGCTATTATGCCCTCTTGTTGAATTAACCACGCGCTTACCAATCTGTGAATTCTTTAAAATACCTTACTTACGAGAAAAACTTGTTGGCGAGGATTTTTAATCGCTTCACCAACAACTTCTTCGGCACCACCTTCACCATACATTTCGGCGGTGTCGATTAGCGTCATTCCAATATCCAAACCCAGACGCAATGCCGCAATTTCAGTTTCTTTTTGACTACTATCCTCACCCATTCGCCAAGTTCCCTGTCCTAAAATCGGAATTTCTCTTCCTTATGGTAGATGTATTTTTTACATTTTTGAAAATCCATTCAAATAATTGTATTGACAACAACCTATATCACTTATTAATACCAACGAAGAAAGAATATTGATATCATCTATCAATATTTATCGCGCTGCGCGTCTCAAAATATTGTTTCTTTTTTTACTGAGCTTTAAACTCAGAACTAAAGTTTTTATTTATACTTTCTGCCATCTGCCCTCTGCCTTTTTTGTAAATTGTTTTTTCTAGAAAAACTAGGATTTACAGAACCTTTGGATAACGTACTCGCAATACTTGACTAAATCTACCGCTGGAATCTTTAATTAAAGATATATTCTCAAGTCCCCATTTACGTTTTTTTCTGACACCCCATTCCTGCATCCAATCTTTAAACACACTATTCTGATTAGCCTGATTTGCAATAACCGCCGATGCCAACGGATTTGATATAAGTTGGCAAATCTAAATTCAGCCACCAGGTAGGCAACAACCTTGGTAGAGTTAGTAAGGGTATTGCAAAAAGGGTGAAAACTGAATTTCAACCCAGAAACAATTTATATGCCGGATTCTTATTTTCATCCCAATACTGATAACCCAGAGTATCTAAAAATGCCTGCCAATCTTGGATTTCTTCCGGTGGAACCTGCATTCCTACAACTATTCTGCCGTAATCCGATCCATTATTGCGGTAATGAAATAAACTAATATTCCAATTTGGACTCATCGAATTAACAAATTGCATTAACGCACCGGGACGCTCGGGAAACTCAAAACGATATAATAGTTCATTGTGAGCTAATGGCGATCGCCCTCCTACCATGTGACGCAAATGCATTTTCGTTAATTCATCGTCGGTTAAGTCTATAATTGGAAAACCGCAATTAGTAATAGTTTCAGCTATTTTTACCCCATCCGCACGATTTTGAAGTTGTACCCCGACAAAAATTTGCGCTTCCTTCTCCGAGGCAATACGATAATTAAACTCCGTCAAATTGCGCTTACCAATACATTCACAAAACTTACGCAGACTTCCCGGCTGCTCCGGAATTGTCACCGCAAAAATCGCTTCCCGACGTTCCCCAAACTCTGCTCGTTCGGCAACAAACCGCAAACGGTCAAAATTCATATTAGCACCACAGGCGATCGCAATTAAAGTTTCACCTTCAATTCCTTCCCTTTCCACATAAGCTTTAGCTCCCGCGATCGCTAATCCCCCTGCAGGTTCCACTATAGAACGCGTATCCTGAAATACATCTTTAATTGCTGCACAAGTATCGTCAGTACTAACCCGAATAATATCATCAACATAATGCTGGCAAAGCTTAAAGGTTTCCTCTCCAACTTGTCGTACTGCTACACCATCGGCAAATAAACCCACCTGGGACAACCGCACTCGTTGCCCAAGCTGCAAAGATTGATACATAGCATCAGCATCGATGGGTTCAACCCCAATAATCTTAATTTCCGGACGCAATCGCTTAACATAGGCAGCAACCCCCGAAATCAAACCACCGCCACCAATTGCCACAAAGATAGCATGGATGGGTTTTTGATATTGTCGTAAAATTTCCATACCAATGGTACCCTGTCCAGCTATCACATGAGGGTCATCAAAAGGATGAATAAATGTTAAATTCTTTTGGATTGCTAATTGACGGGCATATGCACAAGCATCATCATAAGTATCGCCATGCAAAACGACTTCACCCCCTAATGCTCTGACGGCATCTATCTTTACTTGGGGGGTAGTTTTGGGCATGACAATGATTGCCTGAGTATCTAATTTAGAAGCGGCTAGGGCGACACCTTGAGCGTGGTTTCCCGCAGAAGCAGCGATGACACCTTGTTGTAGTAAATCCGGTGGTAGGTGAGCCATTTTGTTGTAAGCGCCTCGGAGTTTGAATGAGAACACCGATTGCATATCTTCCCGTTTGAGCAGAAGGTTGTTGTTTAGGCGTTTAGAGAGATTGGGGGCTAAGTCTAATGGCGTTTCGTTCGCAACATCGTATACGCGAGCGGTGAGGATTTGTACGAGGTAGTCGCAGAGCATGGGGGACACAAGAGGTAGATGCTGAATTACTGTTTATTTTACGGTAGATTGGGGGATTTTTGGAGGGGAGGAAAAGGGATAAAGTGTTGTATGATTAAATAAGGATTTTATTAAATGTTTAATTGAGTAATTATAATGGTAATTTTATGATTAATTTGGATAATATTCACTCTCTGACGGATTTTAAGCGGAATGTGAAGCAATTCATAGAGCGAATTAAGGCTACTAAATCACCTTTGGTGTTGACTGTTAATGGTAGAGCGGAAGTTGTGGTTCAAGATGCCAGTGCTTTTCAGGAAATGATCGATAGACTTGAGCGTGTAGAGGAAGAGTTGCGACAGTTGAAGTTGGAGAGTTTGAAGGGTGAAGAAAGCTTAAGTTAGGTTCTGAGTATTAGAATGCAGGAAAATGATTTTCTGTCTTGTTGTCATAGTAGAAATATAAGTCAATTATTATAAATTATGTCACGACTTAATCTGACTCTTACCAAAGATGATTTCATTAATTCTGGCTGGGAAGAGATAGTTAATAACAGCGAGAGGAAGGAATGTCGCTTTTATCGTATGGCTTTCTGGAAAAAAGCGCAGGAAGCAAACGTTGCAGGTAATGTTAAAGAGCAAGCTGTTTTTGAGATACTAGCAGCAGTAAGTAACGCTGCAATTAAAGCAGAATCAAATGAGGAGTTTTTTGCTGAAATTTTCCAAAATCTAACAGATGAGCATCTAAATTTTCTTGCTGAAATTGCTCCTGAGATATCAGATCCAGAATTACAAGCACGAGTAGCAGATATTCTGTGGGTAAGAAAGCGCCATCGCGAGATGGCTAAGTTAGCGGTTGATGCTTATTTACAGTCTGCGACGGAATTACAACACCCAGAAAAGTGGAATTGTGCTTATGAAAGAATTGAAAGAGCGCTTCGATTATCACGTAGAATTCAATATCACACTGATGTAGTTTTTGCTCATATTGAGAAAGTTCTTGATTTGTACAAAGGGGAAGATACATCTTTGTTTTCAGCTAAGTTGATGGAGCTTTTGCTTGAATATAGATTTGGAGAACCAGCAAAATACGCTCTTTTAGCCGAAAAAGCTGCAAAATCAGTAGAATCAGCCAAAGATTGGTCTAGAGCAAGGAATTATTGGGAAATTAAAGCACAATGGCATTCTATTGAAAAAAATGAGGAACAACGATGTAATGCTTTAATGTCTGCTGCTGAAACTTATGTTAAAGAAGCCGAAGATACTCTTCAAGAAACACCTCCAAAATACTTTGTTGCATCACATTTTATGCACAAAGCTTACGAAGCTTTTAAAAGAATTCCAGGGAAAAAGGAAGATAAAATTAAAATTGCAGCAAAAGCAAGAGCAGAAGAAGTACATAAAATCCTTCTTGATTATCAAGAGGAATCGACAGAAGAATTCATGTCTTTTTCTCAGGAAATTGATATTAGTAAGCAAGTAGAACAAGCTAAAGCATATGTCACAGGAAAAGAATTCAATGATGCTATTTTTGCTTTGGCTTTATTAGGAGCTTCACCTAAAGTTTCATATCTTAGACAACAAGTACAGGAAAACGTAGGATTATCTTCTTTTTTTCCAGCAGTAATAGTAAATGAAGCTGGTAAGGTAACAGCACGTCAACCAAGCAATTCCGATAAAATTGAAGATGCAATGCGTTTTGAAATGTATCGGAATGCGATATATTATCAAAGACTTCATGCTCAAATGTATATTGAACCAGCGAGATATCAGATAAACCTAGAACATAATGTACGCATTCAAGATTTTATTTCCATAATTTCATATAGCCCCTTTGTACCACCAAACCGGGAATATTTGTTTGCAAAAGGACTCTATGCTGGATTAACTGGAGATTTTATTACCTCTACTCACATTCTCATTCCTCAAATCGAGAATTCTATCCGTTATCTACTTTCCCAAAGAGGTGTGCTAACATCTGGAGTGGATAATTACGGAATTCAAAAAGAACATCAGTTAAGTACAACCCTTTACAGTCAGGAAATTGAATCTATTTTTGATGAAGACACGCTATTTGATTTAAAGGGTTTACTGATTGAGAATTCCGGTAGTAATCGTAGACATCTCACAACTCATGGTTTAATTGACGACAATGGTTTTCTTACTCCTCTGATGTCGTACCTATGGTGGTTAACACTACGATTGTGTTGCTTACCAATTTTAGAATATCAACAGAAAGTAGAACAATCAGATCCCTGGGTCAAATTTGCTGGTATGTTCAAAGATGACCCTTTGTTCGATGAATTTGTAGAAGATATGGCTACCTATCGACAAGAATTAGATGCTCAAATCGCTGCTGACGAAAACACCTTAGAGGAAAACGAGTCAGCGTGAGTAAATATATTCTTGATACCGACCATGTAACTCTATTTCAACACAATCATCCCAAAATTGCACAGCGTGCCAAAACTGTAGGTGGTTCTAATATATTTGTTACAACTGTCACCCTTGAAGAACAATTTCGAGGTAGACTTGCTGCGATTAACAGAGCTGCTACCCAGTCAGAAAAGCTGGCTATTGCTTATAAAAACCTACGAAAAACTTTCGTTTACTTCTGCAACGTAAATTTATTAGATTTTGACGATGCTGCATATAATTGTTACCAAAATTTGCGCCAGCAGAAAATAAAAATAGGTACCCAAGATTTAAGAATTGCTTCAATTGCTTTAGCAAATGAGGCTATTGTTGTTACACGTAATTATAAAGATTTTAGTAAAGTTCCTAATTTATCTTTAGAAGACTGGACTCTATAATAATTGGCTTGGATGATGAAAATTGAAACTTTAAAACAACGCTTAGACAAAAACCGTCCGATGACGACGGTAACAATTAGAATGCCGGAAGATGTAGTGGAAGACTTAAAGCGAATTGCACCAAGACTGGGATTTTCTGGTTATCAACCATTAATGCGTGCTTATATTGGGCAGGGGCTTCGTGTAGATTTGGAAAGGTTGGAAAATAATACAATTAATGCTTTAGTTGAGAGTTTGAAACGACGCGGTGTTAGTGAAGATGTAATTAATGAAGCACTAACCGAAATTGTGAATGGCTAGTTTTTCTGGAATATATGTCATAATTATTTACAATTGCAAACCATGAAAACCCTTACTGACATTGGAACGCTGATTGTTCGGACACCAGGAACTTGTGGTGGAGGTGGGCGTATTCCGGGAAGTCGTATCACAGTACAATATATTGTTACGGAAGTAAAAGCTGGTATTACACCTGAAGAAATTCTTGAAGATAAGCCATATTTGACATTAGCAGGAATATACAGTGCTTTGGCTTATTATTATGCGAATAAAGAATCGTTAGACGCTGAATTTGCTGCTTATGATGAAGAATGTCGTTGTTTGGAAACTGGGTCTAAAATAATAAATATCTCATGAGTAAATTGATACACTTTTATCAATGCTCCAAACAATCATTTTCCTAGTCATAACCCTACTAATTGCGATCGCAATTTTATTCAGCCCTGTTTTAATCAAACAAAAAAGAAACCAGATAAAAAAACGTCCGTTTCCACCACTGTGGAATTCTATCATTGAAAACAATCTTCCTGTTTATCCCTGTCTTTCCCCCACCCAGCGGCGACAATTACAAGGGCATATTCAAGTATTCTTAGCAGAAAAACAATTTATCGGTTGCAATGGATTACAAGTAACGGAAGAAATGAAAGTTATTATTGCTGCTGTTGCTTGTTTGTTACTACTCAACGAACGTGGAAAATATTTTCCTAAATTACGTTCTATTTTAATTTATCCTACAGCTTATTTTGCAAATGAAACCACCGTCAGCGGCAATTATGTTGTGGAAGAAAAACGGGTGATAAGATTAGGAGAATCTTGGAATAAAGACCAATTAATTTTATCTTGGCAACAAGTACAACAGGATATTTATAATTGGCATGATGGGCTTAACGTGATATTACATGAATTTGCTCATCAGTTGGATCAAGAAGATGGAAAAGCCGAGGGTGTTCCGATTTTACAAACACAATCTGACTATGCTAATTGGTCTAAAATTATGACACAAGAATATCAGCAATTATGTAAAGATGTAGAACAAGGAAGAAAAATTGTCATGAATAGTTATGGCGCAACTCATCCCGCTGAATTTTTCGCCGTTGCTACAGAAACTTTCTTTGAAAAACCACAGCAATTATTAAATAAGCATCGGTTCCTTTATGAATTATTGCAAAATTATTATAAATTAGACCCAGTGCAGTGGGATATTAAAAATACTTAACTTTCTTTTACTGCAACTTCTGAATTTTCAAATTCAACTTTATCGTAAATATCTTCCAGAGTGATTTCAAAATTAATTGAGTTTAAAGAAACGGTTTCATTTGGATCGTAATATTCAGAAAAAGTCCAGCTATTTTTACCAGTCTTAAAATACTGCTCTACTTTCATTGTGTATTGCTCAATCAGAAGATATTCTTGAAAAGTTGGAATTGTTCGGTAGGCTGAAAATTTCTCATCTTTATCGTAACTTCTAGTCGATTTTGATAACACTTCTACAATCATTAACGGGTTGGTAATTGTATCTTTTCTTCCTTCTTGCAATTGTAATTCACCTTGAACTACCATCACATCGGGATAAGTGTAAATCCGTTTTTGAGGAATCCAAACTCTTTGATCTGTGACAAAAACACGATAAGGTTGACGCTTTAGCCCAAAATTGAGCGTACCGCCAAAGTTAAGAACAATTTGATTATGATTTGGGGTTGCACCAGTCACACAGATAACCTCACCATTAATATATTCATGGCGCTCTTCTGAGTTTACCTCAAATTCTAGGTATTCTTCCGGCGTATAAATTTTGTTTTCTTCTACTTGTGCAATCATAATTAACTCCCAAAGCTTTGATAAATGGCTTTTGAGATAGTGATACAGTGATATCACTATTTTAATTAACCAAGTATTTTTGGTAAAAAAAAATAAGTTTAATAACAATATTATCTATTCCCTGTTCCCTGTTCCCTATTCCCTAAGCTGCGATAAATCCATCAAATACGCTAATTTCAAAACAATTCGCGCACCAACATTAGCATCCCACTCAGCATCACCGACTTCACAAATATCAAAACCAATAATTTTTTTACCACTCTTTACAGCTTCTCGAATTAAACAAAAAGCTTCTTCTAATTCCAAACCACCAGGAACTGGAGTTCCCGTATTTGAACAAAGTTTGGGGTCTAAACCATCAACATCGAAGCTAATATAAACATATTCTGGTAAATGACTAACTACTTCTTTACATAAATTAATCCAAGTAGTTCCAGAATAAAGATTTTGTTTAATAATTGAGTCGTAATAAGCCACTATTCTATTATTAGACTGGTTAATCATTTCTACTTCATCGTGACAAATATCCCGCAAACCTACCTGTACTAATTTAGATATTTGCGGCAGTTTCATCGCGTTGTACATAATCGAAGCATGGGAAAACTCAAATCCTTCATAGGCATTACGTAAATCGCCATGAGCATCAATGTGTAAAATGCCATAATTTGAGTAATGCTCTGCTAAGGCTTGCATATAACCCAAAGGTGAACTATGATCCCCACCAATAACTGCAACGCTTTTTCCCTGGTTAATTACTTGCTGGCATTTATCAAATAACCACTGATTTATATTCTGGCAAGCTTGATTGATTTCACTGAGTAATGATGTTAAATCGGGTGCATCTGTTAATGGTTTACCTTGTTCAAGTCGTTCAATAATTATTGCTGCTTGCTGTCGATAGTATTTATTCTTATCTAAAATATCTTGAGGAATTTCCATCATAAAAATTCCCTGCTTCCATCCATCGGGGTTATCAAAATCAAATAAATCTAACTGTGGTGAAGCATCAAGAATCCTTTGGGGTGCCTTAGCTGTACCCGCACCATAGGAAACCGTTACTTCCCAAGGTATGGGGATGATAATTAAATTCGCGCAGTCGTAATCAAAGGGTAAACCGAAGATGTTACCGTTGATTTGCCCGACATCATTGGGGTTATAGTTTTGCAGTGGGTTATTCATGGCAAGGATAATGGAAATTTTAGATGTCAAAGTAACCTCACCTCATCCTGACGGATACCCTTCTCTTAACTAAGGATACTGCTGGTGATTCAGGGGTAAAACCCTTTATCCAAAGATTTTTCATTGTTTCGGTAGATGTAGAGACGTTATATATAACGTCTCTACAAGCCAATTCGTGGGTAAACGAGGGATCTTACCTACCATTCGCCAGCAATATTCTTAAAAAGGAGAGGGGAAGGGGGTGAGGTTTCCTTATGATTATTTTTTCACGAGAATTGCCTTTTTGCTTGCGAATATAAAGTTACAAATGACACTTTACTAAAAATGTTGATAAGATTACAAAGTGTAAATTAATAATATATTTAACTATGGACTTTCCTATTTCAATCAAAGGTGTACTAATTTTAGATGGTAAAGCGCTATTACTCAAAAACGAACGGGAAGAATGGGATTTACCCGGTGGAAGAATTGAATTGGGAGAAACTCCAGAGAATTGTTTGATTCGAGAGTTTCAAGAAGAAACTTCTGTAAATGTCTATGTTGAGCAAATTCTCGATAGCTATTTATTTGAAGTGATTCCGCAAAAACACGTATTTATTGTCACCTACGGTTGTAAATTAAAAGGCGATTTTTCTCCTCAAATAAGCGATGAGCATGAAGAAATTGGTTTACACCCAATAAATAATTTAGAAAATATCAACATACCATTTGGTTATGCACGCTCTATCAAGAATTGGTCAAAAATGTTGAAAATATTATATTAAGTCGAATAATTGTACTTGTGTAATATATATTTATTGCAGTAAGGCGATAAGCTTCGCTGGTGCCGGAGGCGATCGCGATATCCACATATCCACATGAATATCAGAGAAGCACAACTCACAGACATTGAAACGCTGTTTGATATTAGAACTAGTGTTGTTGAAAATTATCAATCTCGTGAAGAAATTGCAGAATTAGGTATTACGCCGCAAACAGTTGCTCAGATGTTGCAAACCGATTGTGGTGCCTGGATTGCTGAAATTGACGAGCAACCCGTTGGTTTTGCGATCGCAAATGCAACAGAAAAAACAATTTTCGGTGTATTTGTGATGCCATCTTTTGAAAGACGTGGTGCTGGTCGTGGTTTAATGAAAAAAGCTGAAGATTGGTTATTCTCCCAAAATATAGAAGAAATTTGGTTATTAACGGGTAATGATTCCAACTTAAGAGCTTACGGTTTCTATCTCCATTTAGGATGGACTCCTGTAGGAATTGTAACTGATGGAGAAATGGCAAGTGAGATGAAATTTGTGAAGAAGAAGATTACAAGATTATAAGCGTTGAATCCAACAGAAAAAAACCGCGATCGCCATTAAAAATAGTTTAAACTAAAATCTCAATAAAACTTCAAAAACTCCGCGTTCCTCTGCGCTTACCTTAGCGTGACTTTGCGTTAAAAAATATACAGCATATTTCATCTTTTGCTCGGTATATTTGGACGGGCAGGGATGCTCCGCAGTCGCTCATGGGGGAGACCCCCAAGACCGCGCTGCTCTCCGTACCACAAGAGTTTTAAAATATAGTACTTCCATAATCTGCAAAGTGCTGTAAATTTTCCATTCAATAACAAAAGCAACAACAACTACATCGGCAACCATCAGCAGAAATGTAAATTTATTTTACGAAAACATTGCTTAATAATCTTAATAATCGTAAAGGACTCTTAACAAAAACGATAGTAAATATACTAATTATGAGACCATAAATACAATCAACGTTGATAAATAGAGTTTATAGAACTTTAAAATTATGGAACAAGATCGCAAATCAACGGTTGTCATTACGGGTGCTTCCTCGGGGGTTGGCTTGTACGCTGCCAAAGCTCTGGCGAAAAAAGGATGGCACGTAGTAATGGCTTGTCGCAATCTAGAAAAAACTCAAAGAGTTGCCAAGGAGGTGGGAATCTCATCCGATAGCTACACCATTATGCATCTCGATTTGGCTTCTTTAAATAGCGTGCGTCAGTTTGTTAATAGTTTTCGGGAAAGCGGTAAATCTTTGGATGCTTTGGTATGTAATGCTGCGGTGTATTTACCATTGTTGAAGGAGCCAATGCGTAGCGAAGATGGATATGAATTAAGCGTTGCCACAAATCACCTCGGACATTTTCTATTGTGCAACTTGATGTTAGAAGACTTGCAAAAGTCATCCGCTTCCGAAGCTAGGTTAGTAATTTTAGGAACTGTAACAGCGAATCCCAAAGAATTGGGAGGAAAGATTCCCATTCCCGCACCTCCAGATTTAGGAGATTTAAAAGGGTTTGAAGAAGGTTTCAAAGCACCGATTTCCATGATTAACGGTAAGAAATTTAAAGCAGGTAAGGCTTATAAAGATAGTAAGCTTTGCAACGTTTTGACTATGCGGGAATTACACAGACGCTATCACGATTCCACGGGAATTGTATTTAGTTCGTTGTATCCCGGATGTGTTGCTGAAACTGCTTTATTCCGCAATCACTATTCCTTATTCCAGAAGATATTTCCTTTATTTCAGAAGAATATTACTGGGGGATATGTATCGGAAGAATTGGCTGGTGAAAGAGTTGCAGCAGTAGTTGCAGATCCAGAATATAATAAATCCGGTTCTTATTATAGTTGGGGAAATCGTCAGAAGGAAGGAAGAAAGTCTTTTGTGCAGGAAGTTTCTAACGAAGCCTTGGATGATGATAAAGCACAACGTTTGTGGGAATTAAGTGCCAAGTTAGTAGGAATTGCCCCCGAGCAAGCAGTCGGTGCTGTTGCTGGTGCTGTGTGAAATTTGATCTTATTATTCCCAGGCTCAAGCTTGGGAATAATAACTATACTACTCGTTTAAGCTCGAAAACGACTTTATGAGGGTAATGCCCGAATTTAGAATTTAGAATGAAGAATGAAGAATTAATTTTGAGCCTGACTATTTTCAATGATTCCATGAAGAATAGAAATTAATAATTCATTTCAAAGATTTATTGGTAAATTGTAAATAATTGATTTGTGGCAAAAAATAAATAATTTATAATTTAGAATCAAGAATTAATTTTGAGCCTGACTATTTTCAATCATTCCATGAAGAATAGAAATTAATTCATTTCAAAGATTTATTGGTAAATTGTAAATATAGCGGTTTTCATTTGAGTCGAATACATTCTTGTGGTACGAGCCCCAGATGCCCGTCGGAATTATACTAATTTTCTCTGTATTGCACCCAACTGAAATTGGCTATAATTGATTTGTGGCAAAAAATAAATAATTTCTAATTTAGAATGAAGAATTAATTTTGAGCCTTACTATTTTTAATGATTGGATGAAGAATAGAAATTAATTCATTTCAAAGATTTATTGGTAAATTGTAAATAATTGATTTGTTGCAAAAAATAAATATGTTAACATTGTTTTTTCTAAATTCTAAATTCTAAATTCTAAATTCTAAATTCTAAATTCTAAATTCTAAATTCAATGTATCAATACAATCCCTTACACTGTCTACCTTCTTCGGCAGAATTACCAGATTCCGATGATACCCCCGTGGATAGCGAATTACAAATATTAATACCCAACTTATTATTAGCTATTTTGTCAACAATTTGGCAAAACCGCGATGATTGGTATTTTGGAATTAACATGGGAATTTATTACCAACCCAGTCAAAATGCTATTGTTCCAGATGGTTTTATAAGTTTAAATGTAGAACGTTTTGTCGGAGAAAACGGACGTTTTAGTTATGTACTTTGGGAAGAAGATAATATTCCTCCAATTTTAGCTTTAGAAGTTGTTTCCCAAACTTACAACGGGGAATACGAAGAAAAGAAAACAGATTATGCTGCTCTCGGGATATTATATTACGTTATTTATGCACCAACTCGTTTGCGTCGCAAGCGTCAACGTTTAGAAGTTTATCGTTTAGTTGATGGTGAATATATTCTACAAACAGGCGATAAAATTTGGATGCCAGAAATAGGTTTAGGTATCGGAAAAGAACAAGGAAGCTATCAAGGAAGAACCCGAGAATGGCTGTTTTGGTATGATGAAAATGAGAATAGATATCAAACTCCGGAGGAACAATTGCAAGATATCTTAACCAGATTACAACAACAAGGAATCGATCCAAATACACTTTAAGTAGGTTAATAGTGGGTTAAAGAAAAATTAATCAGGGGCATTGGTGATAAGTAACGAGTAACGAGTAACAAGTAACGAGTAACAAGTAACAACTAACTATCGAGTAACGAGTAACGAGTAACGAGTAACAAGTAAAAAGTAACAACTAACAACTAACTATCGAGTAACGAGTAACGAGTAACAAGTAACGAGTAACGAGTAACAACTAACAACTAACAACTAACAACTAAATACTGTTAAACTTTCTCTTTTGCTGAAGGAATCCCCAATTTATCCAAAGTCGCATCAATATCTTTTAACACCTGAAAATCTTCTTGAGGTAAAACACCAGTACTATGCTTTTCTAAAAATGAAAATGCCTGTCGAAACTGATATGGTTTTGCTTCTATTGGTGCGTGAAAATGACAGGGAATAATTTTATTAAAATCCCAACTTGCAACCTTATCTGCCCATGCAATAGTTTCTTCTGGTGCGCGGTTGAGAATCAAAGTTTGTAAAATAGGCGCTACGAATAACCTACCATCACCCCGTAGTGCATCAAAACAACGCTGCCAATGTGGTTTCCATTCAAAAGGATATAAGCCAAAATAAGCTTTTTTAGAACGTTGTGGTGCACTCATTGCTTCGCGCAATACTTCACCCCATTTGGGTACATCTAACACGCTAGGACGAAAATATAATGCAAATAAGGCGATACGTTGCCATCCTTTACGACGGTTTTCTTCGGTGTCTGTAATTATATCAGTTGCATTGTCTCTGGCATGGAAAAGTAAGGGATATGAGTCTAATTGAATAATTGCTGGCGGTGTTTCGGGAACAGAAACGATTGCATCCGTAACTAAGAGAGTTTTTGATGATTTATGCAACAAAGCAACCTCCGCAAATCTACCCGCACCAAGTTCGATGGGACCAAGAATACAATAGTCAAATTGATTCGCGAAAGGTGTTTTACTGCTATCTTCTGGAAGTACTTGAGTACGTTTCGTGGGAATACCCAACCAACTCAAAGGAAGATTTACAGGAAAACTCCACTGTTTGGGTGCAACGAATATCTGTGAATTAGGAAAACATCTGGCGAAGGGGCCAACAAATACTTTATGTTCTAAACCAGAAATGGTAGGTAATATTATATACTTTATATTGCCGTGTTCTGCCACTAATTCCTCAACCAGACGCAGGCATTCGGGAGTTGGTGCAACTGGCGCATAAACCAGCAAACCGCCTTTATCGAGCTTTACAACCGTCATGCGAATGGGAACAACAACGTAGAAAATGCCTTGAAGTTGATCGAAAGTCCAAATCCTATCTTTGACTACTTCCTTACGGATTGTTTGCCGTTTACCAAATGGGTAAATTGGCAAAGTAAACCAGAAGCGCCATGAATAATCTTGGGAATTATTTTGTTTTCCTAACTTTTCAAGCATTTTCATACTAGGGATTAAATTATTCCAACACTTTGGAACAGATGGGGACTAGGAAGGAATTTGATTAACTCCTAACTCCTCACTCCTAATTCCTTAATATATATCTTGTCCTGAGAATGTGGAATTTAGCAAATCGTGATTTCAATTAACTTTTTTTCAAGAAACTTTATTATCTGACAAAAATTTATTTACTTAAATAATTTATACTGCTCTTAACTAGAAATTTCCACTCTTCTTTCAGTGCTATGATTTGTCACGGGTTAAATTCATGGATTGGAAACGCGTAGATATTTTGAGTCATCATAAATAGTATAAATAGTTCAAATATTTCAATATTTTTGTCAGTATATTTGTTTTTTGAATTTGTGACTTTTGATATACAATATTTAGATGAATTCAGTGTTCAAAGCAAAAGTATATAACGGCAGGGTAATCCATGCGTAGTCAATTATTTGATGCAAACATTGAGAATTATCACGTTTTATTGACACCACAAGAAGTAAAATCAAAATTACCTTTAACATCTTCAGCAGAAGCAAATGTTTTGAAATACAGACAACAGCTAAAGGATATATTAGATTTTCGAGATAGAAGAAAATTTATTGTCATTGGTCCTTGTTCGATTCACAATACACAAATAGCTTTAGAATATTCTCAAAGACTGAAAAAGCTGCAAGAACAAGTAGAAGATAAACTACTGTTAATTATGAGGGTTTATTTTGAAAAACCTAGAACCACAGTAGGATGGAAAGGTTTAATTAATGACCCAGATATAGATGATTCTTTCCATATCGAAAAAGGTATCTTAACTGCACGGGACTTGTTATTAAAAATTAACGAATTAGGATTACCCGCTGGTACAGAAGCTCTTGATCCTATTATACCTCAATATATCAGTGAATTAATCGCTTGGTCCGCAATCGGCGCACGCACTGCTGAGTCGCAAACTCATCGCGAAATGGCTAGCGGGCTTTCTATGCCAGTAGGTTTTAAGAATGGTACGGATGGTAATATTAAAGTTGCTTTGAATGCTTTGCATTCAGCAAAAAATTCTCATCATTTTCTGGGTTTAAATCAACAAGGACAGGTAAGTATTGTTCAAACCAAAGGTAATAATTATGGCCATGTAATTTTACGTGGTGGCGGTGGTAAACCTAATTGCGATCGCGAAAATGTAAAATCGACAGAAGAGCAATTGAAAAAAGCAGATTTACCTCCAAGAATTGTTATTGATTGCAGTCACGGTAATTCCAATAAAAACCATAAGTTGCAAGCTAGTGTTTTAGAAGATGTCGTGCAACAAATTGTGGATGGAAACACATCTATCCTAGGGATGATGTTAGAATCTAATTTAAATGAAGGCAATCAAAAAATTCCTGGCAATTTAGAAGAATTAAAATATGGAGTTTCCATAACGGATGCTTGTATCGGTTGGGAAGAAACTCAAAGAATAATTTTGGCTGCTCATGAAAAGTTGTAATGCTACCTTTAGGTAAAACCGAAGAGACGTAATATATTACGTCTCTACATTTACGATTTATATCAGAATTGAGCAACAACCAATCTAAGAAATCATCTCCTGAATAAACCCAGGTAAAGCAAATGCGGCTTTATGAATATCAGCATTGTAATAGCGTAAATTATGTTGTTTGACAAACTGCGTTGCTTTTTCATTGTCTAAATTATCAATTGGATGCGCTCCCCCTTTAGAGCAATAAGTCAAACTCCACATTCCCGTAGGATACATGGGAATAAAGACTAAATAACAATGTACACACTCAACGCCAAAAACTTGTTTGAGACATTGATTTAAATCAACAAAAGCCTTTTGATGAAAGATTGGCGATTCGCTTTGTACCGTTACCACTCCACCAGGGCGCAGACACCGATACACATCTTGATAAAATGATTTTGTAAACAATCCTTCCGAAGGTCCTACAGGGTCAGAAGAATCAATTATGATTAAGTCATAACAATTATTGTCGGCATTTTGAACAAATTTTATGCCGTCATCTATGAGTAAATTTAATTTTGGATGCTCCAAAGCAGAAGAAATCGTTGGTAAAAATTCCTTGGAAGCACGCACCACCGCTTCATCAATTTCCACCATAGTTATTCGCTCAATTCCATCATGACGAACTAATTCGCGAATCGTACCGCCATCACCAGCACCAATTACTAAGACATCTTTGACACTAGGATTAGTTAACATTGGTACGTGAGCAATCATCTCATGATAAGCTGCTTCATCGGCTTCGGTACACATCACCATGCGATCGATAGTCAGCATTCTTCCCCTGTTGTAAGTATCAAATACTTCTACTGTTTGAAAGGGTGATACTTCATGGAAAAGCCTTTCTCCTTTTAAACGAATGGATATAGCAAAATTTCCATTGCTGTCTGTTACCCATTCGGTAGAATTTATTTTCTCAAGTTGTTCTAAGTGCATTGTGATGGGTGGAAGATCATGAATGTACCAGGGATTAAGTATATGATTTTACGGTACTTGATTCAAGGGTTGAAGTTGATCGAATTTTTGATGAGATTTTCGATGAGATTTTTAATTAGATTTTTTAATTAGATTTTTTAATTAGATTTTTTAATACAAGTAAGTCGGTACAAATAAACCCAAATATGTTACAGAATGTAAACTGGCTTCTCAAAGAGAAGACGCTTCGCCTCAACAAAGCCTTATTTCTACTCACTACTCACTACTCACTACTCATTATTCCTAATTACTATTTTCAACGTTGACGTAGTTAATTACTGAATATTTCTGTGATTAATGCAATTATTTTTGTTATATATCATCAGAGAAAACTTATAAAGGAATTTGAATTAAAAACTCCGTACCTTTACCAGGGGAAGAAATACACTGTAAATTTCCACCATGATTTTCGGTAATAATTTGGTGACTAATTGAAAGTCCTAATCCAGTACCTCTTCCTTCTGGTTTGGTAGTAAAAAAAGGTTGAAAAATTTCATTTTGTACTGATTCTGACATTCCTTTACCATTATCGGCAATTTTAACAGTAACTTGGTGTCTATCTATAGTAGTTGCTATGCGAATTTCAGGATTTTTAATCATAATATTATTGTGAGCAGAATCTTCACAATATATTGATTCTTCTAATATATCAATAGCATTAGCTAACAAATTCATAAATACTTGATTCAGTTGTCCTGGAAAACATTGTACTTGAGGTAAAATACTATAATCTTTAACTACTTGAATTGCGGGGCGTTTGGGATAAGCTTTGAGACGATGCTGTAAAATCATTAAAGTTGCTTCTATTCCTTCATGAATATCAACAAACTTTTTCTTTTCTCCATCGCTACGGGAAAAATTGCGTAAAGACTGCATAATTCCCTTGATCGTATCGGTTCCCAACTTCATAGAAGACATTAGCTTCGGTAAATCATTTTTGATATGATCCCAATCCATTTCTTCTATTTGTTCTTCAACTTCAATACCCGGATTTGAGCAATTTTGTTGAAAAAGATTTACCAATTTTATTAAATCTTCAATATATTGGTTGGCGTAATATAAATTAGTAGAAATAAAACCTATGGGATTGTTAACTTCATGAGCAACACCAGCAACTAATTGTCCTAAAGAAGATATTTTTTCTGTTTGAACTAACTGTAACTGGGTTTTTTTTAATTCTTCTAAAGCATGAGATAGTTCAAAGGTTCGCTGCTTAACTCGTATTTCTAACTCTTGTTTTTGCTTATCTAATTCTAAATTTAATTTTCGTAATTTTAAATGTAGATTAATTCTGGCTAAAACTTCCTGTTGTTCAAAGGGTTTAGTAATATAATCTACTGCACCTAGATTTAAGCCTTTAACTTTTTCTTCTGCTTCTGTAATTGCAGTTATAAAAATAATCGGAATATCTTTTGTAGATGGATTCTCTTGTAATTTACGACAGGTTTCAAATCCGTCCATTTTTGGCATCATTACATCTAATAATATTAAATCGGGAGGATTGTTTTCAACTTGCTCAATGCCGCTAACTCCATCCATTTCCACTAAAACTTCATAACCAGCACCTCCCAACACATCATGTAGAATTTCTAAGTTAGTTGGACTATCATCAATTACTAAAATTGTTTCTAGTTTATGATTTGTGTCAAATTCTTCTTGGTAAGATAAGTTCATATTAGTCGAATAATTATTTATCATATTAATTCATCTCTTTGATTCAAAACAAATATATCTTTTTTAAATACATCATATTTTTATTTGATATTTTCTTGCAGGAATTCACGGATTTTATTGATATTAAAGCATTTGGCAAATGAATCCAGTTGCTGAACAAAATCTTGATATTGTTGATCTGATTTTGAAATTCTATCCAATTCTTTTTGTATACCTTTTATTTTACCTTTCTTAGCAAATTCAAGTAACATTGTTAATTCGGAAGTAGGTGGAATAAGTATATTATTTTTTGTCAATGGTTTATCAACCAATGATTTTGGATTTTCTTCATTGCTATAAAGCCAAGTCAGCTGTAATTGATTTGCTAATACAGGATAAAGTTCCTTTGATTTAACTGGTTTATTTAAAAAGTAGTTTGCTCCTGCTTGAATAGCTTTTTTCTTTTCAACATCAGATGTAGTCACAGAACAAAAAATAAATAAAACATTTTTTATTTTATCTATTTTGCGAATTTCTTCAAGCATTTTCCATCCATTCATGATTGGCATTTCGATATCAGAAATAATTAAATCTGGTTGGTATTCAATTGCTTTTGTTAAACCATCATGACCATTGTCTGCTTCTATTAATTCAAAGCCCAGATAGGATAATAAATTAATCAATAAGGAGCGATTTTCCCATTTATCATCTACAATTAGAATTTGCTTTTTATCACCTGCATAACCAATAATTTTGCCAGTAGGAATTATACTGGTTGTTTCCTTCCAATTTTCCGCAATTGGGCATTCTATTTCAAATTGAAATACACTTCCCATATCTAATTGACTCTTGACTTTGATTGTACTATTCATCATTTCAACTATTTTTTGACTCAAAGGTAATCCTAATCCGGTTCCTTCTGGTTTATTCTTAGTTGTACCTAATTGCTCAAAGGGTAAAAAAATTTTATCTAAGAATTCGGGATTTATACCTATACCTGTATCTTCAATATGGAAAAGTAATTTAACTTTTTCTAAAAAAGATTCTGTTTTTATTTCTAACAACTCCACTTGTAAGGTAACACAGCCTGTTTCAGTAAATTTGATTGCGTTGTTCAGTAGATTCATCAATACTTGTCGCAAACGTGTTTTGTCAAAAGTAATTCCAGATGGTAAATTATCTGGAGTTAAGTAAATAAAATATAATCCTTTTTGTTCGGTTTTTATACGACATGTTTCTACGATACCTTGTAAAAATGAAGGAAGATGAAAGTCAGTAGGGTGAAGTTGTATTTGATGTGTTTCTATTTTAGAAAAATCAAGAATATCATTGATTAATGTTAATAAATGCTTACCGCAGCGGTGAATAATTTCTATACCCCGCTGTTCTTTTTGTGATAGATTCGAGGAATTTTGCATGATTTGGGTATAACCCAAAATACCATTTAATGGCGTGCGGAGTTCGTGACTAATATTTGCCATAAATTCACTTTTAGCGTAACTAGCAGCATCAGCAGATATTTTGACTTCTTCAAGGGATTTAATATGTGTTTTTATACGTTGAAAAAGTTGATTTATAGAAGTTGCCAGTTTTCTTGTTTCTATATTACCCGCTACAGGTATTTGTAAATCATAATTGGCTTCTTCTAAAGCTTTTTCGGTTATATCACTAATTTTTAAAATAGGTGTAGTAATCATACAACTACTGTAAATAGCAATCAAAAAAGTGATACTTAAAGACAAAATTATACTAAAAATTACAATTACCAATCGCAGCACTTGTTTTTGATTTAAATCATTTTCTGCCTTTGATTCTTCCGCTTGTAGAGTTTTCACCAACAGTTGTAAATCTTCTATAAAATCTAAAGTTTTTATTTGAGAATCCCTTGCTGCTAAATTTGCTAATAACTGTTTTATTTCAACAAAATTTGACTTTAATTTACTAGAGTCAATCTGTTTTAATGTATTTTCTGAATCTTGAGCAAATTGTTCTAAGTTAGCTTTATATTTCTTAATTAACGGCTTCAAATTTGTCAAATCACTTGTGCTAACTTTTACTAACAAAAGTTGAAAATTACTTAGCTTGGCGATCGCCCTTTTTTTTGCTTGTTGAAACTGTTGGGGTTTTTGTAGATAAGGAGAAACCTCGCTAATTGGTTGTAAACTTAAAGTCGTATTTAGTAAGTTATTCAACAGCTTCAATTCTTGACGAATATTTTTCCTCTCCTGATTTGCCTTATCAACCAAAGAATTGCCGATACTCAAACCAAAAGCAGTACCCCCTATAGTGATAACAAGTGCAAGAGCATATCCCAAACAAATATTTTTTTGCAGAGTGAGGCGATTAATTATCCAGGATGCAGGATTAGAAAGGGATGCTGATGAAATCCCAGAAGTTTTTTCATGGGTATCCGCTTGGGAAATTTGATGCTTTGGGGGAGGATAAGTCATTCGTCTGAGAGCGTTTGCACCTTGATATGGGATATCTGCTAACTACATGATTCCCACATTACTACTCAGAATTTTCATTAATTTTAACAAGACGGCGGAATTCCCCATCCCTCGGAGCAGGTGGGGATGGATAGCCCCATTATCCCCCTTTTTAAGGGGGGAAGCGGGGATCATGATCGAATTGGGTTAAAAATAATACTTATTAATGATCCTTTAATATCCTCTGAATCCAGCTTGAGTTAAATTTTTGGGCTAATAACTGGCATAATCAGGCTTCACCTAAAATGAATTTACACTCATGGTATCTTCCCTTGTTGTTGCAGCTGCGATCGATAAAGTATCATGCAACAAATAACTATTACAGATTTAGTTAACTGTAGCTTTGGGATATAAATATGAAAGTTTGGTTTATTTGTTTTGTAGTACTGTTTGCTTTAGCACAGCTATTTGATTGGATACAGCAATTTACTCTACCGTTACCAATTTATATTTTAGGTGGAGCATTTTTGGCAGTTGCTTCTAATTATGAAAAGCTTTTTGGGAGTTATTTAGGTGAATCATCTGGTGAAACGTTTACACAACAGCAACAGTTAGATGCGGCTTCTCAACCTGAAGTTTCAACTGCTTTGAATTCTCAATCTGTAAAAGAAATTCAGGAATCAGAAATTATAGAGTAAATTATTTACCTGGATGGAATTATGTAAAAGATCAAATCTAATAATATATTCCTAATACAAAAATATCTTAAATCACAAAAAAAAGTGGGCATTCTCCACTCTTTTTTTATCTTATTTTTGATTGTAATTCACAATAAAAGTCAAGCTTCGCTCAACAGTTCATAGAGAATCATACTTTGTTGGGAGCAACGTCTAAAATCTTGGAAGCAATATTTAGTTATGGTTTATTGTAGAGAAAAACCAATGTCACTTACTGTTAAGAAGCCTCGTTTAACCTATTTTTTACACTCTAATAAGACAGTAACAGTCATATAGCCCATGACGTTGATCACCGTGTAAAATCTATCGAGGAACCAGTCTACAGCGACTATCAGAGCAATGTAGTCAATTTGTATTGGCTTACCAATTGCGGTAAATACTAATGTCAGTATCACTAATGCGGCATTAGGAATACCGATACCACCGATTGAGGCAAAAATGCATGTCAGGATAAGGATGAAATACTGCCCTATACTGAGATTTTCTCCTAGCATTTGAGAAATATATAAAATAGATGTCACCATCAGAATAATAGTGCCATCTCTATTGAATTTAGACGCGATGTCTAACCACAAACGAACAGAAGCTTCTCTTGCAAGGATTTTATCTTTAAGGATGTTACGCGCAGTATTCAATGTCTCACTAGAAGAAGCAGTTGTAAATGCTTCTGTAAAAACTTCCCTACCTTCACGTAGAAAATGAATTGGCTTGATGTTGGAACCGAATTTGATTCTAAGCAGGTAGTAACAAGCTTGTAAAAACAAGGCTACTAACATCGTCAAGACAAACAGAACTAAGGATAGTAAAGGTGTGACACCTTGTACGGCAATATTTTTCAGCAATATTCCAAATACTGCTAATTTTAATAGGTGATGTTCAACTACCCATGTCCAAATCTTTTTTACAGCCTCTAACAAAACTCCGATCACATTTTCCAAAGGCTGAAAATCGATGTTATTTTTTTCATCATTTTTACCATCTGTGTTATTGTTTTTCTCATCTTTACAATCTTTTGGATTTGGTTTGGATTTATCTTCCAATAGGCTCTTTACCCAATCGTAAATATTTAGTACAAAGTTAATTCCCAAATCCCAAATGCTTTTTAGAGCTTGGAATAAAACCTGGATTAAATTTTCTAAACCCTGAGGACATGGGTTGTCTTCTTCAGTTTCTTCAGACAGTTCTTGTTGCTTTTGTTCAGATTTTATTGCTCGTAGAACGATTCCCAAACTAAAAGCAACAACAATTATTTGCATCACATTATTGTTAATCAATGGCTCAATAAGAGATGTTGGCACCAAGTTTTCGAGGAGTTCTAATATTGCATGCCAGAAATTGTCAATATTAGCAAAGTCTGGTGTTGGTGGTGTTTGCTCTACAAATTCAAAAGGAATTAAATCTGCCCATTTACCAGGTTGGATGAGATTGACAACTACAAATCCAATTAAAATTGCAAATGTAGTATTACTCAATAATGGAAGCAATAAACGATACCATGTTTTTCCAGGAAATTTAAGAGTAATTAAGTTGTGTATAATTACTAAAAAAAACATGGGTATGGCAAGAGCAACTAATAGCCTAAGCACCAAAAAAGCAGGAAGAGTCAAATATTGAATTAGTGGGTTGTTTACATCTAAAAATTTTCCCAAAACGACCGCGAGCAATATGGTTGTTCCCCATAAGAGAACTTCTTTTTGCGAAAAACCAGTAGTATTTTCTGTCTTATTCATTGTGGTTTGATGGTGATAATTTATAATAATGAATACGTGATTTTTTTCGACGATCAAATGTTTTGACAAACTCAAATTACATGCACTGTTTAGAGACTAAGAAATTAATTGATCATCCTTTTTGTTTGCCATCAAGTAAGATAGATACAGTCATATAGCTCATAACGTTGATAACAGTGGCGCACATATCGAGGAACCAGTATACAGAAAGTAGTAAACCGATATAAATTATGGCTGATTCAGGATTAGTGAAAACAATATTGAAAACAAACATCATCATTACTATTGCGCTTCCTGGAATACCAACTGTACATACCGAAGAAAAAATCGATAATAAGAAGAGAATAAAATACTCCGGCAGAGTAAAACTTTGTCCAAGTATTTGGGCAACAAACAAGGTAAACAATATTTGAAAAGCAGAGACAGCATCCTTACTAATATTTCCACCCAAATATACTCCCAAAGAAGCAGAATTTTCCCTCAAGCCCATTTTTTTCACCAAAATTTTCCAAGCAGTGGGCATTGTCAAAGCTGAAGAAGCAGTGAAAAAAGCTAATGTGAAAGCCTCGGAACCTTTACGCAGAAACTCCAACGGATTTACGCAAGACTGAAATGTGATTCTGAGGAGATAGTAACAAACTTGCAAAAATAAAGCTAATAGGGCTGCTATAATCAATGCTCCAAAAGATATAAATTGCCCAAAACCTTTTTCCGCAACGGTGTTAGTGACAATTCCAAATACTGCGATGGGTAACAGGGCAATTACCCATTTGAGGATACGTTCTATAGCCTTAGACAAAACATTAATTATGTTCTCTAATGGCTGAAAATCGATATCACCTAGGCATTCTTGTTCTATCTTAATTCCACGCAAAACGAAGCCAAAGCCAAGGGCAATCAATACAAGTGAAATGAAATTATTTTCTACTAATGGCTTAAGGAGAGCTTTTGGAGTTAAATGTTGGATTAAATGCAAGATAATTTCCCAAAAATCACGTTCTGGTTGAGCTACTATAGGCTCTCCTACCTGATCCAAAACTACAGAATTACCAGGATTTAGAATAGTAACTACCAGCAATCCAATTAGTATTGATACTACAGTGTTTTGTAATATCAACCACAGTAAATTTAGCCCTTGTTTACCGGAGATTTTTTCCTTAATTAAAGTTTTTAATAATAATAAGAAAATCAACGGCGCAGCAACAGCTGTAAGAGCCTTAAAAAATAAATCAGTAGGAACTTTTAAGTTTTTAATTAAGGGTATAAATTCTGGGGGAGGATTACCTGCTCCCAATAAAATTCCTACAACTATGGCAAGTATTACAGCGATAACGATTTGCAGTGATAAAGGAATACCTTTTTTAGCTGTGTTCTCTGGTTGACTCATTATTACTGAATATTCTCTATTTATTTTTAAAATACCATTACATACAGCAGATAACTGCTAAGAGAACTACTATTGTGATTGTATTTATACTCAGTAATATAGTTTTTTTTGAATGCTTATTTAAATATATTATAAAGAGAATTGCTTAGTTTTTTTAAGGAAGATTATTTTATTAATAGAATTACATTTATACTATGACGTTGTACAGAAAATTATACTTCTCATTATTAATCCTAATCTATTGTTAACTGATAGCAGGTGCAAATTAAAGTATATGCATAACATTTATGAGCAAAAAAATACTTTTATTCAGCTTTTTAAGCAAATGTTTTATTAGAATTATTTATCAATCAACTATATACTTTTATCAAAAAATAAATATAATAATTATTACGTGGGTATAAGCTAACAACATAGTCCTGATACAAAAATATATTAAATTTCAGAAAAGAGTGGAGAATCCCCACTCTTTTTCTAGTCTTACCTTTGATTGTAATTAAGAATAAAAGTGAAGCTTAACTCAAAGCTTGAATCAGTCTGGGTGCATAAACCTGGAGAACTCCGAGTATGCCATGAAAAAGCATCTCCAGCGCAATTGCTAATACAATAAAGCCAAATATACGTTCGAGTCCTTTGACACCATTTCTACCTAATTTTTCGCGGATGCGTCCACTTGCATTTAGACAGAACCAAACTAATAGACTTAAAACAACGATCGCGATGGATGAACCTAAGTAAGCTGTCCATTGAGTAAAATTTTGTGCCTGTCCGATAACTACACTAATAGCGCCTGGGCCACTAATTAAAGGGATAGCCATTGGAACAACTAAATTTACATATTGTCTTTCGTGCTTCCCATTTACCCAATCCTGATCCTGTTCTGATTCTATTAATGATTCACCGAATGACACCATTTTCCAGCCAAGTGCAAAGATTAACAGACCTCCTGCAATTCGCACTACACCCAGATTAATACCAAAAAATTGAAATATTGCTTGCCCTGCGAACAGAGATAATATCAAAGTTATAAATACAGTTATAGCTATGAGTTTTGCTTGCTTACGTATATAGGAATTGCCATTGACTTTTTCTGAAAAAGATGAAACTAAATCAACGAATACTGGTACTGCACCAAAAGGATTCGCAATTGCAAATAAAGGTCCGAAAGTTGTGAGGAAATTATGAATTACTGATTGGTCTAGCATTATTACTTCATCTATACTAATGTCCATTCTCTAAGAAATACAGTCAATTAATGAAGTAAATGCAATACATTTAAAAAGTTAAATGATAAGAATAATAAATATTTTTATTGAATAATAAAAATTATCAAATAAGTATTTTTACAATTAACAAATACTGATTTTTCATCATTAAATTATTGTTAATAAGCTTTTAACTATTAAACATAATAAAAATAACTAAACTTACGATGAGAGGTTTTAAGGATACGTCATAAATATAACTCACAAATTTTCAGTTCCCCCTAAATGCCCCTTTAAAAAAGGGGACTTTAGCACCAGGGCAAACGTATCTAAATTTAGAGCATAGGCTATTGAGTCAAGAACTTGGATGTGTATCAAACGATAAAATAAGGTTTACCGTCGAGATTCTTTTGTCTACTTATAAATATATAGTAAAAAAAAAACTAAATAGTAAGCCAATTAGTATGGCTTAATGTGACTATTTTAGGTCTAATTGAGAATACAGCCTTCTTAATGATAGTCCGGCGTTCGTTTTAACCTTCCTTAGACTTTTGTCCTTCGGAAACAAGTTGTGAAAGAATATGTCCCGTCAAATCTAAAAGTTGATCTAATAACAATCCAATAGTTCCAATACAAATTATTCCTTCTATAATTAAATTAAATTTATTTTCTTTATAACCATTCCAAATGATAAAACCAAGGCCGCGATCGCGAGTTAACATTTCGATGGCGATCGCGCTAAACCAAGCAATCCAAACAGCAAATCTTAAACCCTGAAAAATATGATTAATTACGACTCGAAAATTTCTACCTTGTTTGCGCCCATGTCGTATTCCTGTAGCGGTATTTATCATAATTGAGCAAATAGCGCTGAAAAAAACAATTACAATTGCAGCAGCTTCAGTTTCCTGAAAAATGACTAAGGCAACTGGCAGTAAAGCAATGGGAACAATAGTATTTGGAATCTGAAGTATCCACTTACAAATTTGATAGACAAATCTATTTAAACCAATTAAATACCCAATAACAATACCTACAATAGCAGCCAGAATGTAGCCTACCAATAATAATTGTAAGCTCGATAAAAGGTCTAAAAAAATATTTCGTTCCATGGTTCAAGATTTTATCGGAACATTTTACAGTTAGTCCGACGATAATATCAACGAAGTCATAAGGTAAGCTGTTTGAATTGCACTAAATGGGCATTGGGCATGGGGCATTGGGCATTGGTAATTTTTAGCTCTCCCCTCTCCCCATCCCCTTGTCTCAAGCTATTTGCCCATATTCCGTTTCATATCATCCAACTCGGCTTCGGTTTCCCAACGACGGAATTTTTCTTCTAAGTCATCGTAACTGTTAGAGCTAGAATAAGTACTGCTTGCATTCCGCCAGGCTGCATCTGTTTTTATACGTTGTTGTGCTTCGGCTTTGGCACGTGCTGCTTGTGCTTGTGCGGCTTTGTTTTGTACTTCCTGTCGCCGTTGTTGAATTTTTCGTAATAATTCTTTGGCTTGGGTGATGCGTTCTTTTACACCTTGCATTTGTCCCCAAAGCTGGTTTCCTTGTCGCAATAATGCGGCTTCTCTTTCTTGGGCTTTTACTGCTAAATCCTCTCTACCAGCGTTTTTCGCTTTTTGCACCCGGATGTGCCATTTTTGGATTTCTTGGGCTGTGGACAATATTTCGTCTTGTCTGCGTTTTTCTTGTAACTGCAAATCTGCAATCAATTTTAAAGTGTCTTCTTCTTGTTCCCGCAATTGTTCTAATAGCGCCTCTAATTCCAAATGCGGGTTATTCCGCAGGAATTCTTCTAAACGACTTTCCAAAAATTTACTTAAATCGTCAAATAAGCCCACTTTCCCTTAACTCCAAACTATAGCGCGTTGTTTAGGTTTATTGTAATGATTCTTATCAGCAATGGGAAAGTAAGTTTTATTTCACATGGGGAACAGGGAAAAGAAAACAGAAAAAATATTTCTGCTCAAATCACCCAATATTTTCGGCTAAAAAATAAAAATTATTGTCGGGTGTGTTAAACCCACGACTATATTTAAACTACAAACGATAAACTGTATTGGGTTTAACGCACCATCTGGGTTTGCTATATTATTTTGAACGTGGGAAATTATTCGATAATAAAGCGTAAAAAATTATATTTTTAGGATTTAGGATATTGTCTAAATTTAAGGGTGGTGCGTGACGCTATAAAGTTTGTCAGTAAATACTTTAATTTATGAAAGCGTCACACACCTTACAAAGAAAAAAAATCTTGTTACTGTGACATTATTCTTAACATTGGTTTTGTTCTATTTTCACCTTTAAAAATAATTTAAAATTCAGTATCCCGAATAATGAAATCCAAAAATGATCTAAATCTATTAAAACCTAGTTCTTGGTAGTTAAAACCTGAAATTTGCTCTCGAAAAATATTGCTAATAATAGATAAGTCTACACCACCTTCATTTAACAAAGTCTTGTAAGGCTGGTTGACTTTCAAATATTCCAGAACTTATCGATACCTATCATTTCTTAATTGCGGTGGTTCAACTGTTGCTGTCGAATTATTTGCTAAGCTTCTATTTTGTTGTACTGGATCTGGTAATCTAACAAAGTAATCACAAACAGCAGCAAGCACTTTATTCGTTTGATTTTCATAACCACATCCAATCACTACTTTCCCATACTCATGCAGCTTTTTTGCTAAACAAGAAAATCCACCATCACCTGATACAATTGCAAAAACTTCTAGGGAAGGTTTGCTATGAACTAATTCCATGGCATCAATTACTAGTTGTATATCTGCTGCATTTGTTTGACCATTGAATCCAAAAATTTGCATCGGTTCAATACCAAATTGCTGAATATCTTGTCTTATTTTTCTTAATTTAGTATTACTCCAATCAGCATAAGCGTATTGTCCGGCAATTTTATTTACTAAATTGTATCGTTTAATTTTTTCTATGATGTCTTGTAACGAAAAATTAAATTGAGGGTTTCTACCACCCAGCGTTAAATTTTCGATATCATAAAGAATCACCGTGTTAAAGCTTGGTGAAGGACTTTTAATCTCCTGAATTGCTGAAACAATAGCTTGTACATCTATTTCTGTTCCAGAATCTTCTTGAGACTGTATTACTTCCAATAGTTGTGCTTTCAAATTACTATTTTGCTGCTTTTCTTGTTGAAATTGCTCTGTTAAATAATTGATTTGATTCTGATGTTGAACTGTATTGTCTTCTAGCTTTTCAACTTTTGCCGATAATATATTTTGACGCTGCTGATAAACACTAACTAAAGCTTGTTGAATACTAGCCCAACCTTGTGGAAAAGTCTCCCAAGTTATAGCTGTAAGCGCTGATTCGTAACCTGCGATCGCAATCTCTAAATTAGAAGCAGAATTACCTTGTTCAAACTTTTCTATTAAATTACTAAACCTAACAATAACTCTAGCAATACTAACAGCTCTACCTGGCTGATTTGCAAATTTTAAGCGAGCAAATTTTCGTAGTTCAGATGCAAAATTATGATCAAGTTTTTCTCTATGCTCCATCAAAAGGGGATATATATCTTGGTTTTGGCTGATAAGTGTTAAAAAATGGAGTATTAAATCATGGTGCATTGCTGTAATCCTGATAATGCAACGATAAACTTATTTTTCCCAAATTTCCGCTACATCTAACGGTTTACAACAGCAAACAATATCCATAATGTCAAGCTTAATCGCCCTCCAAAAGGCTATGGTGGGGCTATTAAAACAAAGCCCGTCTGCACGGGCTGAATTCGGCGCTCGAAAATATGACGGTTATCACCTACTACTCATCATTACTCATTACTCATTACTCATTACTCATTACTTATTACTTGTATCAAATCTAAAATCCCAAATCATAATGGTGTTAACCAATAAGTAATTCCTCCAATCACTTTCTTTTGAAAACCTAATTTCAATAACTTTTCTGGTGGATAACCGATATAACTCCAATGAGGCACATCATATTTGACGCTGCGATACCAACCATTTTGATTTAAAGCGTTTATTTGTTTTTTATTAGTTACTCTTAAATCAATCGCCAATCCCCATAAATGTTGTGAAGTGCCTGGTGGTGCAACAGTACCCAAAATTCTTGTTTCTTTGCCCTTTTTAACTAAATCTAATGTTTTCGAGTTTGCATACTTTTTCCAAAACCTTGCTGTGGTAGCAAAATCACGAGTACAGTCACTCTTTCCATATCCAGATTTCAGCCGAAATCTTGTTTGAGCCCGGGCTTTATTTAAAGCATCTGCAGCGGATTTTTGTAAATAACAATTTCTCGTTCCTGCTACTTTACCCATTGTCAGGGTTGCTTGAAATTGTTGAGTTTCTTGATTATTTTTAAATACGACTTTTTTTGGTAGTTTAATTGTTGGTTCTAAATTTATCAATGGGCCACCATAAGCACGTAGCAATATATATTCGTAACTATCTTCTGGGGGAATTTTAGGGAATAGATTCATCAGTGCTGCGATAAATCTTTCTTTATTAGTTAAAATTCGAGTCGGGGTGGATGAAGGAACTTGTATTGGTGGAATTTGTGGTTGTGCCTGTGGTTTTGGCGCTGTGGTACATTTCTCATGCAAAAGTCTATTTACCAAACAGTTTTCCACTTGCTCCACATCACTACTTGTCTGGCTATGAGCAATCCGATCGCTAGCAACTAAAGTCACAACTATATAAACTGCGATCGCCAAAATAGCTATTTTATTTAAAAATTTATTTAAAAATTTATTTAAAATTGTTTTCATCTATTTTTTTTAGTAATATCTGATACAAATAAATCCCAAAAAATCCCAAATAATCGAAATTAAAGTGTTAAAATTTACATCGAAAACTGATTATTAATCTTATATGAGTTTATATGAGAAACTCAATGAAAAATATTACACATAAGTTATAAATTACAACAATAATTTTATTTTTATGAAAAAATAACAGTACTTTTGCTGAGTATTTTATCGTGCAGTGTACAATCATTTAATTACTGTATCGGTTAAAATTAGATTAATCCCAAATTATGCAAAACTCTAAGTATGACCATGCACAATTGTGTTGAGTTTCAAGACTCTTTTGATGTCATAGTTGTCGGTGCAGGTCACTCCGGTTGTGAAGCTGCTTTAGCTACTGCACGCCTTGGCTGTCGTACCCTGCTGTTGACGCTTAACTTAGATAAAATTGCTTGGCAACCGTGTAATCCCGCTGTGGGAGGCCCTGCTAAGTCTCAACTAACTCACGAAGTCGATGCACTCGGTGGGGAAATTGGTAAAATGGCTGACCGCACTTACGTACAAAAACGGATTCTCAATTCTTCACGAGGTCCCGCTGTATGGGCATTACGCGCTCAAACTGATAAGCGCGAATATGCCGCAGTTATGAAGGCAATTGTCGAAAATCAAGAAAATTTGAGCGTCCGTGAAGCAATGGTTACGGATTTGGTTTTGGGCGCTAATGATGATATTATTGGGGTTCAAACTTATTTTGGCGTGGCCTTTGAATGTAAAGCTGTTGTCCTCACCACCGGAACTTTTTTGGGAGGACGCATTTGGGTTGGGAATAAATCCATGGCCGCTGGACGTGCTGGGGAATTCGCCGCAGTTGGTTTGACCGAAACTCTACAACGTCTGGGATTTGAAACTTCTCGCCTCAAAACTGGAACTCCTGCACGGGTAGATAAGCGCACTGTTGATTACAGCAAAATGATTTTGCAACCAGGTGATGAAGATGTCCGCTGGTTTAGTTTTGACCCCCAAGTATGGGTGGAAAAGGAACAGTTACCTTGTTATATCACTCGCACCACAGCCGAAACCCATCAATTAATTCGCGATAATCTCAATCTTTCTCCCGTATATGGCGGTTGGGTAGATGCCAAAGGACCTCGTTATTGTCCCAGCATTGAAGATAAAATTGTCCGTTTCGCTGATAAGGAAAGTCATCAAATCTTTATAGAACCCGAGGGAAGAGATATTCCCGAACTTTATATTCAAGGGTTTTCTACAGGGTTACCGGAAAATTTGCAACTACGTATGCTACGTAGTCTTCCGGGTATGGAGAACTGCGTAATGTTACGTTCTGCTTATGCAGTTGAGTATGATTATTTGCCAGCGACTCAGTGTTTTCCCACATTAATGACCAAGAAAATCGCCGGTTTATTTTGTGCGGGACAAATTAACGGTACAACTGGCTACGAAGAAGCCGCAGCTCAAGGAATTGTGGCTGGAATTAATGCAGCTTTCTTTGTGCGCGATCGCGAAATGATAGTTTTCCCCCGAGAGCAAAGTTATATCGGTACTTTAATTGATGATTTGTGTACCAAAGATTTACGGGAGCCTTATCGGGTATTGACAAGTAGATCGGAATATCGGTTGTTATTGCGTTCCGATAATGCAGATCAAAGATTAACACCTTTAGGACGAGAAATTGGTTTGATTTGCGATCGCCGTTGGGAATTATTTACTCGCAAGCAAGGGAATATTACTGCTGAGAAAGAACGGTTATATGGCAGTCGGATAAAAGAAAACGATGCTGTTGGTAAAGCCATAATGGCAGATACAAAGCAAGCCATCAAAGGTTCCATTACCCTCGCCGACTTGTTACGTCGTCCGGGATTTCACTATGGTGATTTAGTAAAATATGGATTAGGAAATAACGATTTACAACGCGCCGAGAAAGAAGGGGCAGAAATCGATATAAAATATTCCGGTTACCTAGCTAGACAGCAAAATCAAATCGATCAAATTGCCCGTCAAACAAATCGTTCTTTACCTGGGGATTTAGATTATGACTCTATTAATACCCTTTCTAAAGAAGCCCGTGAAAAACTCAACAAAGTAAAACCACTGACTATTGGACAAGCAGCACGTATTGGAGGAGTCAACCCCGCCGATGTTAATGCTTTACTTATATATTTAGAATTGCGTAAAAACCATAACCAGAGCCAATTTAGTGCATTAACATCAACACAATCTTCATGAAGCAGGAGTATAGTAGTATTATGTATCAGAGAAAACTAGTATGACTGAAAAAAATTTTAGACTTTAGACTTTAGATTTGAAAATTACGTTGTCGCCCACAGCACTATGATTATCTGTAATTTTACTTATGAAGACAATCTAAAATCCCGGCATCCCGGCATCCAAAATTGATTGACTAGTAGTGTATTTCATAAATTCTGGGCGATCGGGTTTTTCCAGAAATTGTGTAGAGATTGATATATAACGTCTCTAGATTACGTCGGTAGACAAACAAAACCCTTCAATTCTAATGCAATAGACTACTAGGGGAAATCTACAATGACACATTTACAAGGCACATTTACAATCATAAAAATTTCACTAATAACCGAATTTTAGATTTTAAACAATTAATACAGAAAAACCTTATGTCTCAAACAGCCAGTAACAATCTTTTAATACCAGAACCATCTGAAGAATTAATCGTCAGCGAACCTTGGACAATGGAAACATATGCTGATGACTTAATGAACGAATTATTTTCCGATATTGACGGCATTCTTGATGGAAGCAGTAATCTGAGTTCTCAAATCGTTCAAACACAGCAACAGTTAGTTTTAAACAAAACTAAATTACCACAAATAGTTCCACCTCCTACCATTGTTAGTAACATTTCAGAAGTTGAGCAACGTCGAATCACCGCTCATTTTCATAGTGTGGGGAGTAATGTCCCTAAAACAACTCGAAGAGTTAAGAAAACCCGTCGAAAATTAGGGTATACACTCAGACAGATAATTAAACTTGGAGCCGGTTTAGGATTAGCGATCGCTGGAATTAATTGGGCAATCAACAGCGGATTTTTGAATCGACTCACCGACAATACCCTACAATTTGTTTTGCAACAACCAGCTTTAGAAGAGAAAGCATTGCAACCAGAAAATTCAGCACCCACCCAAGCTGAAATTAAATCAGATTTAGTTGAGTATATGCTCGGAGCCTTAGCAATTATTGACAGACGCAAAGAATCACAGAATAGAACATCTGTCAATAACATTGCCAGAATAAATCCCGTAGCCACAAAAGGAGCAACCACTATCTCCGCCAAGCAATCAACAGCAAATGTTGCTAAGCCCAGCATTGCTAAGAATACCAAACCATCAGCCACCCATACCTCCAGAATAGTAGAAAGAATTTATATACCCGTATATCAAGCACCACAACCGATGCGTTACTCACCGCCACCCGTAGCGGAAGCACCCCTACCACCAGTAAAGACAGCAGACAAACAAATTGCACCAAAACCATCCGATAATAAACCCAAAAAAGCCGCACCAGTAAAAGCCGCCAAAGCCAAACCAGCAGAAAAAAATACAGCCTTAGCCTCTATTCAAGAAATCAAACCAGTAGAAGTAAAAACCAAACCAGTTAACATCAAAGAAGTTCCCAAACTACCAAAAATCAAAGAGCCAGCAACCGTCGCAGCACCATCACCAGCAGCTTCCCCAGCACCAGTTGAACAAAAACAACAAAAAGTAGCATCAATTCCAACATCTTCCCACGTATTAGAAGGATTGCTGGAGTTGGGAGAACAATCAGCGGCATTATTTAAAGTTAACGGCGTAACTCGTCGCATCCAAAAAGGCGAAAGCATCGGTGCTAGCGGTTGGAAATTAGTAGACGTTGCCAACGGAGAAGCCATCATACGTCGCAACGGAGAAGTGCGTTCAATTTTTGCTGGACAAAAATTTTAGTAAGGGTGGTGAGTAATAAGTAATAAGTAATA
>DESS01000304.1:13344-17839 GCA_002361335.1 Richelia sp. UBA3308 | reverse complement strand
CGTGCACTACAACACCCTACAATTGAAAATGTCCGAAACCTCCGAAAACGAACGCCTCCGCCGCTGGCGACTGATCCTCGGAAGTAAAAAAGCCGATGGTACTGGCTGTAAACTCACTGGTACCGATCTCAAAATCGATAAATCCTTAGATGCACTCTACGAACGCTCTGGTAGCTTAGGCAGTTCATCCCCTAAAGTAGCTCGTTGGTTGGGCGATATCCGCACTTACTTCCCTTCATCCGTCGTCAAAATCATGCAGCAAGACGCACTCCAACGCCTCAACCTGCGTCAAATGTTGCTGCAACCGGAAATGTTATCAGCAGTCGAACCAGACGTACATTTGGTAGCCGATTTGCTGTCTTTAAGCAATATCATGCCCGAAAAAACCAAAGATACTGCTCGCCAAGTAGTACGTCAAGTTGTCGAAGAATTACAACGAAAACTGACAAACCCCACCCATCAAGCCGTCATGGGAAGCCTCAACCGCGCCATTCGCAACCGTCGTCCCCGTCACAACGAAATCGATTGGAATCGCACCATCCGCGCTAATTTAAAACATTATCAACCAGAATACCGCACAATTATTCCCGAAATTCGTATCGGCTATGGACGGAAACGCAGTAGTTTACGCAACATCATTCTATGTATCGATCAAAGCGGCTCCATGGCGACTTCTGTGGTTTATGCCGGAATATTTGCAGCAGTTTTGGCTTCTTTACCAGCAATTCAAACACGTATAATTGTCTTTGATACAGCAGTCGTTGATTTAACCGATGAAGCTCAAGAACCAGTAGATTTACTGTTTGGTACTCAATTGGGTGGCGGTACTGATATCAACCGAGCCCTAAGCTATTGCCAAAGCTTTATTCAACAACCCCAAGAGACCATTTTAGTATTGATTAGTGACTTGTATGAAGGTGGAAACCGCCAACAAATGTTAAAGCGAGTTGCAGCAATAATCAATTCTGGTGTCCAGTTCGTGACTTTACTGGCTTTGAATGATGAAGGCGCACCAATGTACGACCATACAATAGCACAAGAATTAGCTAAAATGGGTAGTCCCGCTTTTGCTTGTAGCCCCGATAAATTCCCTGATTTAATGGCTGCGGCGATTGAAAAGCACGATATTGCTCAATGGGCTGCTGCTAATGATATTGTGACAACCAGGGGTGATTAATATTGGGCATGGGGCATTGGGCATTGGGCATGGGGATTGATCATTTTTCAATTACAATCGAAAATCTAAAATAGTTGTAACTCCAAATTACATCAAGGAACGCTTCAGATATGGGTCAATTAAAAGTTGCAGCAATTGTAGGTGTTGGCGAAGGTTTAGGCGCATCTGTTGCTCATCGTTTTGCGCGGGAGGGCTTCACCGTGGCGATGATGGCCAGAAATAAAGAGAAATTAGCGCAAATTGGTTCGGATATTGAAAAAGCCGGTGGTAAAGCTTTGTCAGTTGCTGCTGATGTTACCGATGCCGAATCAATAAAAGCTGCTTTTGAAAAGGTAAATTCTCAATTGTCAGCACCATCAGTTTTAATTTATAACGCCGGAATTTTTAAGATAAATAGTATTTTAGAACTGACACCAGAACAGTTTGATTATTGCTGGAAAGTCAACTGTTTTGGGGCATTTGTGGCGGCACAGCAGGTCTTACCAGCCATGGTAGAACGTAAAAGCGGTACAATAATTTTTACTGGTGCCACAGCTTCTCTAAAAGGTTCGGCTAAATTTGCTGCTTTAGCAGTAGGTAAATTCGGTTTGCGGGCACTTTCTCAATCTCTAGCGCGAGAGTTTGGACCCCAGGGAATTCATGTTGCTCATGTGATTATCGACGGCATGATCAATACTGAACAAGTGCGGGGTATGCTACCGGATAAACAAGAACATATGCTCCTTTCACCGGATGCGATCGCCCAAACTTATTGGCAACTCCATCAACAAGATAATACTGCTTGGACTCTGGAAATGGATTTACGTCCGGCTGTGGAAAAGTTTTAAATATTGTCTATTCACAATACACTTTCATTTACAAAAAAGCAATATAACTTCAGAAATATTTGACCATTGGAAGTTAGTTGTAATTTCCTGGTCAAATTATCAAAAATAGGTCCAAACAGATTTTATTTAAATTTTATTTTACATTAAAAGTGACCTAGATCACGTCCAAAAAACAAGTTAACTTCGTGAGATAAATAAAAAAGATTTGCATTATAAATGACATTATTTTCAATAAAGGTAAATTTTGTATTTTTTTGTAACGAATTACGGAAAAATCTGATGTTTATGTATAGATATGTTGATTTTTTTGCGTAATTAAAGTATTTAAGATAACTGGAATAAAAAATAAAGTAGTATTATCACAGAATAATCATCCGATTTACCTTTTCTGAAGTTTCAAGCTAAATGGTTTTGAAACTCAACGGGTTGTATAAATCAATAAATAAAGTTAATTTTAATTGCATTAACTATAGTCTTCTGACTTAAATAAATTTCAAAGCCTCTTTTCTTCTAAGCAAAGAGGTTGATTGATGGTTATAACTGAAGGTTTGTAAAACTTAAATTCAAACAACGACCTTTTACTGAATTTACTCAATTTACTGAATTTATTTATATAGGGGAATCAAAAAAAAGATGAATAATCCCATGTATGGAATTAAAACAGCTTATCTGCGGGATCCAGATGAAAATTTAATTGGTCTTTTTCAAATGCTCGTTTGACGAGAAAATGGGGAGACAAGGGGATGGAAAAATCGAGTTATTAAACCTTTAATATACAGACCTTTTATGAAACCTGTAATTTTAACAGTTGATGACGATCCACAAGTGTTGCAAGCAGTAGCACGAGATTTACGTCAACAATATGGCGATCGCTTTCGGATTATGCGTGCTGATTCTGGTGTAACAGCTTTAGATACTTTAGAAAAACTCAAACTTCGTAATGAAACGGTAGCATTATTTTTAGCTGACCAAAGAATGCCGCAAATGTCGGGTGTGGAGTTTTTGGAGAAGGGATTAAAAATGTATCCCAATGCCAAACGTGCTTTACTGACTGCCTATGCCGATACAGATGCAGCAATTAATGCCATTAATAAAACTCAAGTTGATTACTATTTAATGAAACCTTGGGATCCACCGCAAGAACGTTTGTATCCCGTGATTGATGATTTACTTGATGATTGGATGGCGCATTTTCGTCCACCCTTTGAAGGTATTCGAGTTATCGGTAATCGTTGGTCTCCCGATTCTCACCAAGTTAAAGATTTTTTAGCACGAAATCAAGTACCTTATGAATGGTTGGATATTGAATCATCCGAAGAAGCTGAAAAATTAGTTCAATATGCAAACTGCGACCATCAAAATTTACCTTTGGTGCTTTTCTCCGATGGTTCTTCTTTAGTACAACCCAAAAATGTTCAACTTGCCGAAAAAATCGGTTTGCAAACTCAAGCAGAAAAACCCTTTTATGATTTAATTATCGTTGGTGGTGGTCCTGCAGGGTTAGCTGCAGCTGTTTATGGTGCTTCTGAAGGATTGCGAACCTTGATGATAGAGAAAGAAGCACCAGGAGGACAAGCAGGAACAAGTTCGCGTATTGAAAATTACCTCGGGTTCCCCGTTGGTTTGAGTGGTGGCGATTTAGCAAGACGGGCTGTAACTCAAGCTAGACGCTTTGGTGTAGAGATTCTGACACCCCAAGAAGTTCAGGGAATTCGCGTTCAAGAGCAGTATAGAATAATTCAATTAAAAGATGGTAGCGAAATTAGTTGTCATGGGCTGATTTTAGCTTTGGGTGTAGCTTGGCGACGGTTGAACGTACCGGGAGTTGAGCGTTTGACTGGTGCGGGTGTTTACTACGGTGCAGCTCAAACAGAAGCGCGTTCCTGTGAAGGGGAAGAAGTATACGTTGTCGGTGCGGCGAATTCTGCTGGGCAGGGGGCAATGTATTTTTCTAAATATGCCAGTAAAGTGATTATGTTGGTAAGGGGGGATTCATTAAGTAAGAGTATGTCTCAGTACTTGATCGATCAAATTGAAGCTACTCCAAATATTGAAGTCAGGTTACATACAAGTGTAATTGAAGCCAAAGGTGAAACCAATTTAGAAGAACTTACTATTGTGAATAATTTGACAGATGAGAAAGAAACTGTTTGTGCAAGTTCACTGTTTATATTTATCGGTGCCAAACCAAGTACGGAATGGTTGGATGGAGTAGTGGAGAAAGACGATCGCGGTTTTATTCTTACCGGTAGAGATTTAAAGCGTAATGGTATTAATCGTCCCAAGGGATGGAATTTAGATCGAGATCCTTTTTTATTGGAAACAAATGTCCCCGGTATATTTGCCGTAGGTGATGTGCGTCACGGTTCGGTAAAACGAGTAGCTTCCGGTGTCGGTGAAGGTTCGATTTGCGTCCAGTTTGTTCACAATTATTTGAGTAAGGTTTTGTGATTTAGGGCAATTAATTTCTAACGAGTAAGGAGTAAGGAGT
>DESS01000304.1:242-13159 GCA_002361335.1 Richelia sp. UBA3308 | reverse complement strand
GAGTAAGGAGTAACGAGTAACAAATAGCAACTAACAACTAATAATGGTTTTATGTATAGAAGAATTGCAAACCTTGGAATTATTCAAAGTACTTCCTCAGAGTCGCTTGGAATGGGTTTGCGATCGCGCTGATGAAATCAAATTGTCAGAAGGTGAAATCCTGGTTTCAGAAGGGGATGCACCGCGAGGTTTATTTATCCTCATGTCGGGAAAAATTGGCATAACTCGTCATTCCGAAGGTGTAGAAATGCCCTTAGGACAACATAGTGCGCCGGAATTTCTGGGGGAGATTCCCATATTGACAGATGAGCCGATTATGGTAACTTTGATTGCTTTGAGTGAGTGTCGGGTATACGAAATTCCCCCAGAAGACTTTTTGGATTTAGTTCATCAATGTAGAGATTTTGAACGGACAATATTTCGTGCAGTTCAACAACGTTTGCGGGGACTAGAATCTTTTATCCGCAACCGGGAAAAAATGGCGGCATTGGGTACCATGTCAGCAGGTTTGGCCCACGAACTTAATAACCCAGCAGCAGCATTAGTTCGGGCTTTGAAAGATGTTACCCCGGCATTGCTAGAATTGCAACGCATGAACTTAGTTTATGGACAGCAGCGAGTGGAAGAAGAACATACTCAAAAATGGTTGAAAATTAGGGATGACGGCTATGAAATAATCAATAATGACATTTTAGATCCGATGACTATAGCTGATAAGGAAGAGGAAATACTCGATTGGTTAGAAGATTACGGAGTTGAAAATGCTTGGAATTTAGCTGAACCTTTAGCTGCGGGTGGAGTAGAAGTGAAAACCCTCGAAACTATGATGGAACGTTGGCGAGATGACACCACCGAACTTAGAGATATGGGAATACGCTGGTTAGCAATTTCCTTTGATGTCATGTCTACCATAAGAAATGGGTTGCGTGGTGCCGAACGGATTTCCGAATTAGTCCGATCTATGAAATCATACTCTTATTTAGACCGTGGCGCTCAACAATGGGTAAATATTCATCAGGGTTTAGAAGATACGATCAGATTATTTTCTTTTAAACTTAAACATGGGGTTGAAATTCGCCGTTGCTATGGAGAAAACCTACCAGAAATTCTTGCTTACGGTAGCGAACTAAATCAAGTTTGGACAAACTTAATCGATAATGCTATTCATGCCATGAAAGAAAAAGGCATTTTAGAAATAAAAACTTCTCAATTTGATAATTCTTTAAAAGTGGAAATTACTGATTCTGGAGCAGGGATTCCCATAGAAATACAATCCCGTATTTTTGAACCATTTTTTACAACCAAAGCCGTAGGAAAAGGCACCGGATTGGGATTAGATGCAGTTAGAAGAATTGTTGAAAACCGTCACAAAGGAGCTATATCTTTAGAATCTCAACCAGGAAAAACTACTTTTAAAATTTGTTTACCCATAGCTGGTTGTAGTCATTCGTAAGGGGAATGGCTAATTGGTAATTGTCTCCCCATCAACTATCCCCCCATCCCCCATTTGTTAATTTATGGCAATCCTAATTTCTTTCTAGGCTTTGATCGCGATCGATATTGCCGAAGGCCGTTTGGGGGTATTGATTCCCTCAATTAGCGAAACTTATAATTTAACTTCTGCGAATAAGCTGCTACGCATTTAAGTTGTATATTTAGAAATATTATGTAAAAGCTAAAGCTCTTATCCCTTTAGCATGAGTGCAACACAGCCTTTTGCCTTGCTGTTGTGCATTAAAAATGCACAACAGCCTATCACTTTACTTTTTCTTAGTCAAGTTACGGGTTATATTTTTACGGCTTTAGCTAGCAGTATTCTAAACAGCAGCTTCGGATTAGCGAGGATTTTAGTCCCTATTGCTGGCTGATGGTTGCTGCTGGGACTTTACTTGGTTTAGGAATTGGCATAATTGATGCGGGGATTAACCTTCACATGATTAAATAAGTAAGTCGGCACAAATAAACCTCACTATGTAACAAATTGTAAACAGGATTAAAAGCCTTGCGATTGCTTCATTCCGCTTCGCTCCACTCGCAATGACATACATTGAATTTTTTACGCCGACTTACTTATTGTCCACATAAAGTCTTAATTTCTCATCTAACGATCGCATTTTTTACTCTACTTTAACTGACTAACTTTTCCAGTAAGGCACCATTACTGCTAGTCGCCAGGGTAAAATAAATACCTTGATTCAACATAAATCGTAAAAAACTTTTAAGGGTGCCCGTCAATTGGGCAGTTACAACCTTCTTCAAACAGAAATTATTTTCCCCCTTTACCAATTTATCAATTCTTTAATCAAACATTATCTTGACTTTATATTTTTTACACGAACACCACAAATACTTATCATCATACTTTAATAAACAAACGCTGGCTGCTAGGAATGTCTTGGAAAGTTTGGGAAAAGAAGATCCATCCAAAACCAAAAATCGGTAAGCCCAGGGATTTCAACCCATTTACCCTGTCGAAAATTGGGTTCAGCACTACCAGCATTGCTCGGTAACCTCCAATCCAAGATCTAAAAGCAATCGACTTACTTTAGTAGGGGCGATGGATACTGAAGCACCTACACGAGGATATACTTAGACAAGTCAGAAGTATTTGCAAAAATTACTTCTATAAATAGCTCAGTATGTAAAACGAACTATTGACAAAATAAAGCAAATGAGGGAATTATGGGGATTTGACCTTTGGGTTTATCCCGATACTTATGTAATCCAAATAACCAGAAGGTTGCTTAAAACTCGCCATGCAAAATATATACCCGATATTCTGATAAAAACATTAAAAGGGATGATGCAAATGCTCAAATGCAATACTTGGAGTTTTAGTAACAAATCAAGCTTGTTATTTAAGGTCACATTTGCAATACATCAATAGAATATTTGGAATAATGCTCTGACGAAAGAGTATTTAAATGAACTATTGAAGAAGGGGTAATTCCAAATTTAAAAGTCCCCTTACTCAATGCTTAATGTCGTGTATAAAATCTAAAACCTAAAATCGCAAATCCTATGAATTCAAACTTACCCCTAGATTTAAACTTAGAAAATATACCACTACACGTAGCTGTAATCATGGATGGTAACGGTAGATGGGCTACCAAACAAAAGTTACCACGTATTGCCGGTCATCGGCAAGGAGCAAAAACACTTAAAGAATTATTGCGATGTTGTAAAGATTGGGGAATTCAGATATTAACAGCTTACGCTTTTTCTACTGAAAATTGGCGACGACCGACTGAAGAAGTTGATTTTCTGATGCTTTTGTTTGAAAAAATGTTGCGCCATGAATTAGAAGAAATGCATCGGGAAGGGGTAAGAATTAATTTTGTTGGTGATTTATCAGAATTACCAAAATCATTACAAAATGAGATACAGCGTTCAATGTTAGAAACATCAAATAATCAGGATGTTCAGTTTAATGTTGCTGTTAATTATGGAAGTCGTAAAGAAATTGTCAATGCCTGCCGTCAAGTAGCGGAATTAGTAAAAAAAGGAGAAATTAAACCAGAAGATATTAATGAAAATTTAATTGAAAGTAATTTATATACAGCAGATGTTCCCGCACCGGATTTACTGATTCGTACTAGTGGAGAGAAGCGGTTAAGCAATTTTCTTTTATGGCAAATGGCATATACAGAAATGTATTTTACGGATATTTTATGGCCGGATTTTGACCGAGCGGCGTTCCGAGAGGCATTATTATGCTATCAAAATAGAGAACGGCGTTTTGGAAAAGTTAAAGCTGTATTATCGGCTTAATATTGTGGTACGGGCATCCTGCCCGTATTTGTAAAATCTTCCTTTATTGATATTATTTAAAAATTATTATTTAAAAATTAAATCTAACCTCATTTGAGAATCCTTTAAAGCATCATCAGGATTACTTTTACCTAACAAAACTGCTTCTATCGCCCTTCCAATATTTGCGGAAATTCTATTGTAACCGGTGAAAATAGGACGACTACGTCCATATTGGGCTTGTTCTAAAAATACTTTAGCTGTTGGTTCTTTCTCAAGATAAGCCTGATATTCTTCACTTTGACGCGATTTTAAATTTACCGGTAAATATCCAGTTCCTAAAGCCCATTCTGTTTGAAATTGTTCACTTTCTACATATTCCATAAACTCAAAGGCGGCTTTTTGTCTTTCTGCTGTAGTTTTAAATAAAAACAGATTTTCTCCACCAATACTGGTAGCTTGACGTTGATTTTTAGGAATCGGAAATACGCCAAAATCACCATTTTTAATATCATTACTAATATAGGTTAAAGTCCAAGGTCCTGTTAACTGCATTGCTGCTTTACCAGCAATAAAAGCATCGGTTTCATAGCCTCTTTCGGGTGCAGATAATATAGCCGAACCGTCTTTGACTAAATTTTGCCATAATTTTAAAGCTGCGATCGCGCCTTTATTTTCTACTAAATCTACTTCTTGGGGTGATTCTGCTAATTCTCCGCCACCACTCCACATAAAGGGTAGCCAAACAAAGACTGAAAATTCACCTTTTCCTAAAGGTAAAAAGATACCATGCTGGTCGATTTTATTATCTCCATTCCTATCCCGAGTTAATTGTTTTGCTACTTGTCGAAACTCTTCCCAAGTGCGGGGTAATTCTTTAATTCCTGCGGCTTTAAATAAACTTGGACGATAAAAAATTCCGACATTATTAGTCGCAAAAGGAATCGACCAAATCTTTCCTTGATACTTCATTGAATCAAACAAAGCCGGGTCTATTTCATCTTTTACCGAGGATTTACTCAACATTTCATCCAAGGGTACCAGAGCATCTAATTCTACTAATTGTCCTGTAATTGTAGGACCAAACCATAATAAATCTGGTGGCGCATTTCCCACTACTGCCGCTAAAATCTTCGGCATTTGTTGGTCTGATTGTCCTACATAAAGGGATTCTACCTGAATATTTGGATGATTTTGGTTGAATTTATCTACCAATTTCTGTAAAACATCCCGATTTGAAGGCGGATTCACTCCCTGCCATAAAGTAATATGAGTTACATTATTTTGTTTATAAGTAGGGAAAATTTGACATCCCGTGACTAAAAAAATGCAAACTATTAGTAAAATAAAAAATTGAGAAAATATTCCTTTATATAATAAATGTAAAACTTCATTTAAAACCTTTCTCAAAATATCTTTCCTACCAAGGAGATCGGCTGTGATATTTGTTGTATTTTTCTTAATGTATCCCACCTAATAAAAATCCTTTCTAGTACTAAAAATAACTACAATCTAAATCAAAACTTTGAATAGTTGAAAAATTCCATAATAAAGAATATAACTTTTAACTTGTTAAATATAGATAGCTAGGTAAATGATTTTACACTTCAGATGCAGCCTACTGAGTTTTTAATTCTAAATTCGGGCATTCCTTTAATACCCTGTATTGAAGCATAAATGCTTTATATGATGTTAATTTTAGAGAAAAATGCTCCGGCATTATTGGGCGTTGTTGAATCGATATTATAGGTTACGATTATGGCAGGACACAGTAAATGGGCAAATATTAAGCGTCAGAAGGCGCGTGTAGACGCAAAAAGAGGTAAAACCTTTACTCAGTTATCCCGTGCAATTATTGTTGCAGCTAGAAATGGTGTGCCAGATCCAGCAGGCAACTTCCAACTCCGCACTGCAATCGAAAAAGCCAAAGCAGCAGGTATTCCTAATGATAATATCGAACGGGCGATCGCCAAAGGTGCGGGTACCTTTGCTGATGATGGTGCTAAACTGGAAGAAATACGTTACGAAGGTTATGGACCTGGTGGTGTAGCAATTTTGATTGAAGCACTCACAGATAATCGTAACCGTACTGCTGCCGATTTACGAATGGCTTTTAGCAAAAATGGCGGTAATCTTGGAGAAACTGGTTGTGTTAGCTGGATGTTCGATCAAAAAGGCGTTTGTGTTGTCAAAGATTTTTCCAACGAAGAACAACTTCTGGAAGCTTCCTTAGAAGGTGGTGCAGAATTTTATGAAATCATAGATGATGATATTGCTGAAGTTTTAGCAGAAGTTGCTGATTTAGAAAACCTCAACCAAGCACTGCAAGAAAATGGCTTTGAGGTTACCGATGTCGAATTACGCTGGATTCCTAGCAATAATATTGATGTCACCGACTCCGAACAAGCACGGTTGCTCCTACGGTTAATTGATACTCTTGAAGCTTTAGACGACGTACAAAATGTAACAGCAAATTTCGATATGTCTGATGATTTAATTGCTGCAAGCTTGAGATAGTATCGGGATTGAGTGTGACTCTATTACATGTATGACCTCAGAGTCAGAGTTTTCCTGGAATCAAGCTATTGATTTTCAACCTCTTACAACAGAGCCTAGTGCATCAGTTAAAGATGTAATTACTTTATTAAATCAAAGCAAAGTTAGCTATGTTTTGATCGTAGAACAAGGAAATTTACTTGGTATTTTCACAGAGCGGGATGTAGTTCGCTTGACAGCAGAACGTCAGGAATTTACTGGATTTACCATTGCTGATGTCATGTCAAAAAATGTAATTTATGTTACCACATCCCAAATCACCGATATCTATATGATATTGGATTTGATGCGCCGCCACCGAATTCGCCATTTACCTGTGTTAAATGAGCTTGGGCAGTTAATTGGTATTGTGACTCCCAAAACAATTCGCAAAGTTTTCAAACCAGCGGATATGATTAGGTATAGATTGGTGGGGGAGTTGATGGAAACCCACGTAATCCAAGCTTCTGGGCTGACAACTGTTTTGGATATTACCCAGCTCATGGCTAAAAATAAAATTAGCTGTGTGGTTATTAGTGAGATTAATACAGAGGGTGAAAATAATCCAATTGGAATTATTACAGAAGTTGATATAGTCAGATTACGGGCGCAAAATTATGATTTCTCCTCAACTCAGGCAAGAGTTGTGATGAGTGCCCCTCTTAAACCAATTAGAAATGACGATACTCTATGGTTTGCTCATCAAAAAATGGAGCAGCATAATATCCGTAGGTTAGTTGTAATTGACTCCCAGGAAAAGTTATGTGGCATTATTACTCAAAGTAGCTTGTTGCGAGTTTTAGATCCATTAGAAATGCAAGCCTTGATTCAGATTTTGCAGCAAACAGTCGATGAACAAACCCAGCAGCTCCAAAAAAAAAATCAAGCACTAGAGAGAGAAGTAAAAGAATGTCTGTTAATGAAAGAAATTGTCAGTAAAAATGAGATTGAATATCGCAAAATAGCTGAAAAACTGCAAATTGCCAATCAGAAATTACAACAACTTGCGGATTCCGATAGTTTAACGGGATTAGCAAATCGTCGCTACTTTGATAATTATTTTCAACAAGAATGGAAGCGCTTATTAAGAGAACAAGTACCTTTATCATTAATAATGTGCGACGTTGATTACTTTAAAAATTACAACGACACTTATGGACATCAATTTGGAGATGAATGTTTACGTCGAATTGCGATCGTCTTCCAAGAAACTATTAAACGCCCAGCCGATTTAGCTGCTCGTTACGGCGGTGAAGAGTTTGTTATCCTGCTACCAAATACCAATTTAGAAGGAGCAATTCATTTAGCCAAGGTAATTAATTCAAGAGTCGAATCTTTACATATTCCCCACATCAGTTCAGATGTAAGCAATCGTCTTACCGTTAGTTTAGGGGTAGCCACGACTATTCCTCAGTTGAATAAATCACCTCAAACATTAATTGCTGATGCTGATAGGATGTTGTATAAAGCAAAATCAGCGGGACGTAATTGTGTAAAGTTCATTTAAAGGAATGGTCGAATTTAGAATTTAGAATGCCCGAATTTAGAATGCCCGAATTAAAAAGGCTGAAGCCTGAAGCCTGGAATTGGGATGGGGTATATGCCCGCAAAGTAATCTTGGCGGAGTACTAGTGTTGCATTCCATTAGTTTTGGCTGGTTCGTTTTTTCTGAAATTCTGTAGAGACGTTATATATAACGTCTCTACAACCTCAAAATTCTTTTCTCCCCTTGCTCCCTCTTCTCCCCTTGCCGAAATTCTTCAAATTACGTCACAATAATAAAAATGCTGTGATTTATTTTAACAATGGCGCAAGCGCAGCTTTATCAACAAATACCTTCCCAATCCCTCGCCGAAAAACGGGGGTACGATTACGATTTGATAATTGTCGGCGGCGGAATTATCGGCTTAACTTTAGCTGCTGCATTGTATGATTCTCGATTAAGAATACTTTTAATTGAAGCAAGAGTACAATCTGCCTCAGTAGCCAAGGGACAAGCCTATGCAATACATATGCTGTCGGCATTGATTTATCAAGGAATTGGCATTTGGGATAAAATATTACCCCAAATTGAAACTTACAACCGCGTGCGTCTTTCTGATGCCGATTATGCAAATGTAGTAGAATTTAGTACTTCCGATATTGGTAGTCAAGATTTGGGTTATGTAGCCGAACATCAAGCGCTACTGTATCCTTTACAAGAATTTGTTAAAAACAGTCCCAACATCACTTATTTATGTCCTGGGGAAGTTGTAAGTACAGAGTACTTGCAAAATATGGCCACAGTAGAGGTAAAAGTCGCAGGAGAGATACGCCGGATTCGCAGTCGTTTAATCGTAGCTGCAGACGGAGGTAAATCCCGCATTCGTCAAGCTGCTGGCATTAAAACCAGAGGTTGGAAATATTGGCAATCATGTATTGTCGCATTTGTCAAGCCAGAAAAACCCCACAAAAATACAGCTTACGAAAAGTTTCAATCTAGTGGACCATTTGCGATATTACCACTACCACAGAACCGTTGTCGAATTGTTTGGACGGCACCCCATGAAGAAGCAAAAGCCTTGTGCGCCTTGGATGACGAACAATTTTTGACGCAATTGCAACAACGTTTTGGCGATCAAATGGGTAAATTGGAATTACTAGGCGATCGCTTTATTTTTCAAGTACAGTTAATGCAAAGCGATCGTTATGCATTACATAGACTGGCTTTAATTGGTGATGCAGCACACAAATGTCATCCCGTAGGTGGACAAGGTTTAAATTTAGGCATTCGCGATGCAGCAGCCTTAGCCGAAGTAATCAAACAAGCCCATTGTGATGGAAAAGATATTGGAGATGTAAAAGTACTCAAAACCTACGAAAGTTGGCGCAAGAAAGAGAACCTGGCAATTTTAGGTTTTACTGACTTATTAGATCGAGTATTTTCCAATCAATTTTTACCAGTAGTCATGGCAAGGCGCTTTGGTTTATGGATCATGCAGCGGGTATCTTTGATAAAAATATTTAACCTCAAATTAATGATTGGCTTGAAAGGTAGAATTCCCCAATTGGCGAAGGGAGATTAATTGGGAGAAGGGGACAAGGGGATGGGGGGAGAAGGGGACAAGGGGATGGGGGGAATATAGTTAGCAATTACTTGTTAATGAGGAGTTATTTAAGGTTTTATTGAGGTTTTTTGAAAAAAATTTCCAAAAAAATTTGAAATTGGTAACTAAGATAGGTTAATTTGACCACCAGTGATGGTAAAGTGCAAGATATTCTTGTGAAATCCTCAGCGGGTATCAATGCTGAAGAAGCTACAGAAAAAACAAATTTCTCTTATTGCTGGTGCGGGATTCTGTGCCCTGCTGGTTGGTGCTATGGTTTCGGCTCCTCAAATTGGTAAAAATTTGGGGAAGTTATTTGATGGTAATAGTCAGCCTGAGCTTATAACTGAGGCGAATATAGCCACATCTGTTGTTTTACCTTTGGTTAATCAGCCCCCGGAAACACGTGCTACGAAATTGACAGAAATTGCCAAAGGTTCGCCTTCAATTGAACAATATCGCGCTCGTTATCTTTTGGCTGATAATTTACTTGTAAAAGACCAAGCAAATGAAGCCCTAGAATTACTTAACGGTCTTGAAAAAGATTATAAAGCTCTTGCGCCCTATGTTTTATTACAGCAGGCTCGTGCTTACGATATTCTTGGTGAACCTGGTAAAGCTTCCGATAAAAGACAGGCTGTTGTAAGAAAATATTCCTCAGAACCAGTTGCTGCTAAAGCTTTATATTTAATTGGTGTCGAGGAATATCAAAATAAGGCGATCGCTGATTTTCCTTCTCATCCCTTAACGTGGGAAATTATTAGAGGACGATTGCGCGAAAATCCCATTCAGCCAAAGTTACAGTTAATTCTGGCGAAATACGCTTTTGAGCAACCCGGAATTGTTCCGGTGTTAGATACACTTGTTAACGAACCAACCCTCGAACCAGAGGATTGGGAAATTATTGGTAATGCCTATTGGGAAAGTAAAGAATTTGGCAAAGCTGCTACAGCTTACGGAAAAGCAACTCCCACTGCGAAAAATCTCTATCGTCATGGTAGAGGATTGCAAATTAGTGGGGAGAGAGAAAGGGCTACTCTCGCTTTTCAACAAATGCTCAGCGAGTTTCCAGGTGAAAGAGAAACAGGAAAGGCTTTGTTACGTTTGGCAGAATTAACTAGAAATGGTACACAAAGTTTACCTTTTCTTGAGGAAGTCATTGCTAATTACCCCGAGCAAGCTGGGAAAGCCCTGATTCGTAAATCCAAAATTCTGCAATCACAAAGAAATGATTCAGGTGCCAGGGAAGCTTTAAAGTTACTGATTACTAAATTTGCTAACACCGAAGAAGCTGCACAATATCAGTGGAAAGTAGCCCAGCAAAAAGCTAAAGCTAAAGATTATCAAGCTGCATGGGAATGGGCACAATCTGTTCCTGTTAAGAATCCTACTAGTATTTTGGCTCCCAGAGCCGGTTTTTGGGTCGGTAAATGGGCAACTAAGCTTGGTAAAGAAGCTGAAGCACGACAAGCTTATGAGTATGTAGTTAGTAATTTTCCTTACTCCTATTACGCATGGCGTTCTGCTGCAACTTTAGGTTTAGATGTTGGTAATTTTAATACCGTGCGTGGCATGAGTCCGGAAATGGTAGATCGGGTACGTCCCTTGCCACCCGCCGGTTCCGATACTTTCAAAGAGTTGTATCTATTAGGACAAGAACGAGACGCTTGGCAGCAATGGGAAACTGAATTTCAGAACAAGTTACAGCCAACGGTAGCAGAACAGTTTACCGAAGGTTTGATGCAGTTGGCAAGGGGAAATTATGTGGGTGGAATTTCCATCGTCGCCAAATTAGAAGATAGGGAAAAACCGGAAGAAAGAGCTCAGTATCAAGAATTAAGCAAACAAAACATGTATTGGCAGGCTCGTTATCCATTTCCCTACTTTGAAAAAATTAACAGATGGTCTGAAAAACGTCTACTTAATCCTTTTTTAGTAGTTTCCTTGATACGTCAAGAGTCAAGATTTCAAGAAAAAATTAAGTCTGTTGCTAATGCTACGGGTTTGATGCAGGTACTACCAAGCACGGCGAAATGGATTGCACCACAAATCAATGTTGATTATAGCAGTACCGATTTAACAGACCCTGAAGATAATATCATGTACGGTACCTGGTATTTAGACAGTACCCACAAACAATACGACAATGATTCATTGTATGCGATCGCCAGTTACAATGCAGGACCAGGAAATGTTTCTAGGTGGTTGAAAACTATACCAAAAGACGATCCTGATGAGTTTGTCGAAGCAATTCCCTTTCCCGAAACTAAAAATTACGTCCGTCAAGTGCTTGGTAATTATTGGAATTATCTCAGAATTTACAATCCCCAGACATCTCAATTAATGGATCAATTTTTTGCAAAACAAACCCAGTTTCCTCTGCTAGAAGAGGACGAGCCAGAAGAAACAAGTAATTAAGGTGAAGAATGGAGAATATTCCACATTCACAATTTCTTCACTAATTGTTTGGCGTAGGATAATGGTAATGTATTATCCATCCTACGCTATATTCTATCACCATGTTCTATTTTATTTTTACTCATAGTTTATTTTTGAAAACAATAATGTAGCTTTTTAAATTTACATTTTAGTTTTACATGTGTTTATACTGACACGTGCAAAATTAATTGTTGATTTCATGATGAATAAATATAAACGGTATTTAGTTTTTCTTGCCCTATTTGGTACACTTACTTTGGCTGGCTGTTCCGCTGATGCGGATGTAAAAGCTGTAAAAGAGAGAGAAAGTTATAATTCCATAGATTTAAATAAACTATCTTCTCAAGGCGTATCTTTAACGGGAAGCGATCCTAAAGAAATTGCAATTGGGGTTTTTCCTCCACCTGACGAAGAGCCCCAAGAAGGAAATTTCAAGAGGGATGTAACAGTAGAAGCAGTCAAACCTACTTTCAAAACTGTGATAATCACCCAAACAGGTCTTTTAGATGATTCTCTAAATGGAATCCGTCATCGTGCGGATTTTGAATCATCCGGGGCTGATAATAACTCATGGACAATGGTTTGGGTTGGAAAGCAATACAAGTGTTATCCAGGTAGAGGTTCCCAAGATTGGTCCAAAGAACTTTGTTCTTAGATAATTATATCCTTATCCTAACATTCTAAGGTTCCTAACAACACTCCATTTTCCCAAGGCCAAAGTTTTACGGTTTCGTAGCTGCTTACCGTGGTGATAATTTGATTCTCGCCACTGAAATTAAAAGCGGTAAGAATACTTTTACCATTTTCATTCTAGAGTTTAATTGTTTTATCACTGCTTGCGGTAGCTAATAAATTACCATCGGGGAAAAAGCGACTTGTAAAACAGCATCGTTATGACCAAAAATTTTTTTTAAGTAAGTTATACCGTTTCTGTATAAAGATGTGCGCTTTCGGACCTACGCAGGTAGGCTTTTTTACCATAGCTCCAGTCTTCTAGGCTGCGGGCAATTAAGCGCAGCCTCATACAGAATTGGTATTAACTGGCGATTCCAGAGTTTAACTAAACATATCGGTTTAATTCCCCGGCACAAGACGGTGGACGAATTG
>DESS01000304.1:0-161 GCA_002361335.1 Richelia sp. UBA3308 | reverse complement strand
TCTCCGCCTCCGCACTTCGGCTCGTTTAATAGTTTTATCAGTACTTCCAGAAGCAATTATTCTACCGTTATGACTAAAACTGACACTATTAACTACATTTTCCTGTGCTCAAAAAGTTAAATTGATTAAACCGTCTACGCTCCAAAGTTTAATAGTTTTAT
>DESS01000306.1:23830-24998 GCA_002361335.1 Richelia sp. UBA3308 | reverse complement strand
AGGTTGATAATACAGCTTTGGAAGATAAGGATTTATCAGCAACGGTGATTAAGGGTGGGGATTTTAGTGATGGGAGTTTAAGAGGTGTAAATTTTACCAAAGCTAATTTAAACAATTGTGCTTTTCCCAAAGCCTTTGGTGTAGTATTCACAGTTGCTTATAGTCCAGATGGTAAATATTTTGCAACTGGTGATGCTAATAGCCAAGTTATTTTATGGCGAGTTAGTGATAACCTACCGATATCAACTTTCAAAGGACATAAAGGTTGGGTACGCTCTGTAGTTTTCACTCCTGATGGCAATAAGTTAGTTAGCCTTCCAATTTATTAGGACTTACCCAACTGGCACATTTTTCTTGTAGGGTGCGTGACACAGGAGAGGAATTCCAACATCATAATAAGGCTTTTGGTATCATATCCTTTCCGGATACATCGGAATTATAAAAAAATTAGCTAAAAAAACTCTGCGTCCCGAGGCAGTTACCTCCGCGCCCCGAGGCTGCAAATATATATAATCCCGATGCCAACGAATTTGATATAACTTTAGTTTAAATCTCGTGATTTACAAAAAAAAATCGACATCACCAACCCAAAAGTCAACAACATCGAAATAAAACTTAATAATATTTGATCAAAAAAACTAGAACTTAATTCCCAACTGTCCATTAAAACCGCGAACAGAATTATAACCAGCACCAACAAAAAAATTCTTGCCAGGGCTAAGTTGTACACCACCGGAAAACGCAAAATCTTTATCTTCGGTATAGTAGCCTAAACCAACATAAGGAGAAACAATAGGTAAAGGAAGGAATTGTAGAATGTCTACACCGACAGCACCATCTTCTCCAACTCCGAGTTCCACACCGTAACCTAAAAACTTGGCACCTACAGCATAAGTAACATCACCATCTTTACCACCGACAGATATCCAAGGTTGTGGTTTTGGAACCGATACAATTTGAGCATCAGCAGGTTGAGCTGCAAATAAAGCAGAAAAACCCAGACACGCAGTTAATATTCTACCGATAAAAGCTCTTTTCACTTTTACTCCTATACTACCTTCAAATAATTATCACTTGTTAATTATCAATTCTCAGTGACGGATGTTACCCCGTTTGGTTGCCATATACAAGTAACATTGGCGAAATAATTCGTAATTTGTAATTTGTA
>DESS01000306.1:17851-23747 GCA_002361335.1 Richelia sp. UBA3308 | reverse complement strand
TAATTCGTAATTCGTAATTCGTAATTAATTCCCCATGGGATTTGCGAGCTTCAAACCCTTAAAAATCGACTTGGTAAAAAAGTTAAAGGTTAATGCCCCATGTCCAATGCCCCATGCCCAATACTCATTTTTTAAAACTTTCTTGACCATTCATCCTTCCATCGTTCTACCACAACCTTAGTCTGAGTGAAAAATTCAACCGCATGACTTCCTTGTCCATGTAAATCGCCAAAAAAGCTTTGCTTCCAACCGCTGAAAGGAAAGAATGCCATTGGCGCGGCGACACCAATATTTATACCGATATTTCCGGCTTCAGCTTCATAGCGAAACTTACGGGCTGCAGCTCCGGATCTAGTAAATAAACAAGCCATATTTCCAAATTGACTGTTATTAACTAAAGAAATAGCTTCATCAATATTATCTACATGAATTAAACTCAATACCGGACCAAATATTTCCGTATTGGCAACTTCACTCAAGGGATTTACATCTTGCAAAATCGTTGGACGGATAAAATACCCTTGTTCGTAACCCGGTATATTGGGATTTCTGCCGTCAACTAATAAATTCGCACCCGATTCTACACCTTTTTCAATCAACTGCTCAATGCGAGTTTTACTTTGGGAACTAATTACCGTTCCCATCTCCACACCTTCATCTAAACCATTACCTACAACTCGGTCGATCGCAGTAGTGGCGATCGCTTCAGTAAATGATTGTTTTGCTTCCCCTACCGTTACGGCTATAGAAGCAGCTAAACATCTTTGTCCAGCGCAACCGAAAGCACTATCGGCAGCGATACGGGTTGTCATTTCCAGATCGGCATCAGGTAAAACGATAATCGGATTTTTAGCACCACCTTGACATTGTACCCGTTTACCATTGGAAGCACCCCAACTGTAAATATATTTCGCTACAGGAGTGGAACCGACAAAACTAATTGCTTTAATTTGGGGATTTTCTAAAATCGCATCTACAGTAGGTTTAGCACCATGAACTAAATTTACTACACCCTTAGGAAAACAAGCTTCTGACAACAATTCAAAAATTTTGTGCATTGTCAGGGGAACCTTTTCTGAAGGCTTAACAATGTAGGTATTACCGCAAGCCAAAGCATATGGTAGAAACCAAAAAGGAATCATCCCCGGAAAATTAAAAGGACAAATAGCAGCACATACCCCCAAAGGTTGACGAATCATTATTTCATCGATTCCTCGTGCCACATCTTCCAGGTTCCTTCCCTGCATCATCATGGGAATACCGCAAGCAATTTCCACATTTTCTATAGCGCGACGCATTTCACCCCTGGATTCGGCCAAAGTTTTTCCACATTCAAGAGTAATTGTGCGAGCAATATCTTCTAAATTTTCTTCTAATAAGTATTTGAGTAAGAATAAGTGTTGCACTCGTTGCGTCGCCGGAGTGCGTCGCCAATTAATAAAAGCTTCTGCTGCACAAAAAGCTGCTTGGTTAACTACTGTTGCTGGGGATAAAGGAACTTTAGCCAGTAATTCTGTTGTTGCTGGGTTGATAACTTCAAGCTCTTCGGTTGTAGTAGATGTTTGCCATTCACCGTTGATGTAGTTGGGAAGTATATTCATGGCGTGGTGTAAGTGATGCAGCAATATTAATATATTAGATATTACTCTCTTCTCAGTCTAAGATTACAAATCATCTCAGAGTGGAAGCGCCCCAAGAGGGGGAAGTCAACCGATCCATCGCAATTCAAAAGTATCAAGATAATAAGTAATAATTATTAAACCCCTCCCTAGGAATGAAATAAACACTCCCTAATCAAAAAGCAGCCCAAGTTTTATCCCCAGGTTCCGTAAACTACACCTGGAGACTTCCCCCAAGCAAGATTTAATCAATTGAGCTAAATCAATTTCTTGCTTTGAACACCTTAAAGCATCTATTCTGTATATAAGATATTAATCAAATCTTAAGACCACAGTATCTTATAATCATCTATGACTAAATCTATCGCTTTCTCGATCATTCGATCAATACCAATTGCACTTTAGTCGCGGTTTTTTATCAAAAATTTCCCTTCGGTTGGGGAAAATGTCAATTTATTCTGTGAAAACACCTGCCCTGCAGTTAATTCTTTGAATACTAGCAAGTTAACCACCACATTAATATTGTTTTTCCTCGGTTAAAACAGGTATTTTAAATCGTAACAGTTTGTATATTCTGAGTATCTAGGATATACAAAACAGTTATAAGTAAACAGAATAAAAATAATAGTAAAAAATTATAAATAACCCTTACCCAAAAAGCAAATATTGTGTTAGAAGCTTGTGTACTCGCAACAACTTTATGTGGATTTTTTGGCATCATCTTAAAAAAAAATTTGGTGATGAAAATCGTGGCGATGGATGTCATGAGTACCGGAGTAATTGCCTATTATGTGGCGATCGCATCCCGGAATGGTTTATTTACGCCGATTTTTTTAGATGAAAAAAACCGCGCTTATGCCGATCCAGTTCCCCAAGCAGTTATCTTGACAGCAATTGTAATTGGCTTTTCAATTCAAGCCTTAATGCTGGTTGGTGTGATGAAGCTAGCACGAGATAATCCCACCTTGGAAAGCAACGAAATTGAAAAAAACAATACTCCTTGACAATAATGGTTTGTCGTTTCGTTCTATTACTAGCTTTTCACAACTCCCCTTTAGACTTATGCCTATCAGGTCTTACATTAACTCCACAGACTTAAACGGTGTGTACCACCGCCAAAATATTACATGGGTGATATTTTCTCTCACCGACACGGCGAAGCTTGTCGAGATTTTCTCCGGAGGCATGAGATGAACACGATTACAATTGCTTGGGCAGCTCTGCCGTTTTTTTTAGGATTCGCGATTTATCTGATTCCCAAACTTGACCGCTATCTAGCATTATTAGGGACAATTGCTTCTTTTGTATATGCATTGCAATTGTTTATCCTAGAATCGCCACTAAATATAAAGTTACTAGACAATTTTGGCGTCACCTTAATGGTAGATAGGTTGAGTGGTTTCTTTATATTAACCAATGCTCTAGTAACTGCGGCAGTGATTCTTTACTGTTGGCGTAGTGATAAAACGGCTTTTTTTTATACGCAAGCTATTGTGGTACATGGTAGTGTCAATGCTGCATTCGCTTGTACAGATTTTATCAGTTTATATGTAGCCTTAGAAGTGAGTGGGATTGCAGCGTTTCTTTTGATTGCCTATCCCCGCAGCGATCGCTCTATTTGGGTAGCTTTACGCTATTTATTTGTCAGCAATACGGCGATGTTGTTTTATCTTGTGGGTGCGGTGTTAGTCTACCAGGCTAATAATTCCTTTAATTATGCTGGTTTGAGGGATGCACCTCCAGAAGCATTAGCTTTAATTTTTGTCGGACTTTTGGTTAAGGGGGGAGTGTTTGTTTCGGGGTTGTGGCTACCCTTGACTCACTCGGAATCGGAGACACCGGTTTCGGCATTGTTGTCGGGAGTTGTGGTTAAAGCTGGTGTTTATCCCTTGGTACGTTGTGCGTTAATTGTGGAAGAAGTAGATCCGATTGTGAGAATTTTTGGAATCGGAACGGCGTTTTTAGGAGTAATTTACGCCGTGTTTGAAAATGACACCAAACGGATGTTGGCCTTAAGTACGATTTCCCAATTAGGTTGGATACTCGCAGCACCCGAAGAAGGTGGTTATTATGCTTTAGCTCACGGTTTAGCAAAATCATCGCTGTTTTTGACAGCAGGAAATTTACCCAGTCGCAATTTTAAAGAATTAGAAAACAAGCCGATTAATACCCGGATTTGGATTGTATTAGTGATAGCAAGTCTTTCTATATCGGGTTTACCCTTGTTGACGGGATTTGGAGCAAAGGCCTTGGTGATGAAGAATTTGCTGCCTTGGCAAGTTATCCCCTTAAACGTTGCGGTGATTGGAACCGTAATAGTATATGCCAAATTTATCTTTTTACCTCCTGGGCAAGGAAAAAAACCAAAACCGGGTTTTTGGGCAGCAATAGTAATTTTACTTGGTTGGTTGGTTACAGCTAATATTGTTTCTTACAAGACTTATAACCTAGAGAGTGTGGTTAAAGCACTTGTGACCATAGCTGTAGGTTGGTTGGTGTATTCGTTGATTTTTAAACGCTCAACCCTGAAATTACCCCGTGTACTGGAAGAATTCGAGCATTTAATCGGCGTAATGAGTTTGATTTCAATATTACTATTTTGGATGGCATTTTTATGGTTGGACATTTAATATTACGACTTATTTTATGGTTTCTGCTCACATCCGATTTGAGTCCAGAAAATATTATCATCGGTGTAATTATTGCCTTTCTTTTACCCCGTGGTAATCCATCCCCAGAAGCATTAAAAGATTGGTTGCAGGTGCTGGGTAAAATTATTGTGGCAATTCCCACAGCTTATATTGAAGCGGTGGAAATTATTATCCGTCCCCACAAATACGAAGATGTGATTCTAGAAAGAGTTGCAGCAAAGCGATCGTCAAGGTTAATTTTCCTAGATATCTTCTTGATTACCTTTACTCCCAAAACCATTGTGATTAAATACCGCCAAGATGGATACTATGAAGTACACCGGGTACGTCAATCTAATCCAAAATTATGAATATTCTAATTTTAATTGCCATGCTTCAAGCCTTACTCATACCTATCTATGAAGCTTGGAAAGATGAAAATATTTGGCAAACAATGTTGGCATTTGCCAGTATCTCTACCAAAACAGCCATTATCGCCTTGTTCGTATCCGTAGTGCGAGATGATTGGATGATTGGTGTAGTAGCCGTGATTATCCTCAGTGTGGGTAATGCGGGATTAATGTTATTAGCACATATACTCAAACGGTTGAGGGAAAATGATAAATATACTTAGTTATAGCTGTATTGGCATAGGCATTTTTTTCTGGTTTTGGGGAACCTTTCCTTTATTAGGAAAACGCTCGGTATTGTTTAAACTACATAGTCTTTCTGTTGCAGATACTCTCGGTTCTATTGCTATTGTCTTCGGACTACTGTTGAAAAGACCAGGAGAATGGCCACTACTTATCCTGGCAATCATTACCTTGGCAATCTGGAATACCATGTTGGGGTACGTTTTGGCTTACTGTTCCAGTGCCGGAGGCGAAAATGAACGATAATCTTGATATTTATCTTTATATTATTATCGCCCTCTTACCCTTAACTTCCTGTTTGGTAGTACTTCAGGTCAATCCTTACCATGCTTTAGCATTGCGAGGAATATTAGGTGCGATCGCCGCATTAGTATATGTGGTTTTGGGAGCAGCAGATGTAGCTTTAACTGAGGCTTTAATGGGTACCCTCTTAGCAATTACTTTGTATGCGGTAGCAGTACGTTCGTCATTGGTGTTGCGTCTAGGGGTACTTGAAGATGGCACAAATCAATTAGAAAGCGAAATTGATTTTCTCGAAATTATGGCTGAGTTCCGCAAAATTCTTGAAAAACGTCATATGCGCTTGGAATTAGTGCCATATTACGACAAGCAGGCTTTAGAACGGGCGTTTATGGAAAAAGAAATCCATGGAACTTTTACCCGTTTATCAGCAATCGAAGCAGGGAATAGTTCAAATTTGAATGCAGTGGCAGTTGATTTAGATATAGAAAAGCGGGTATATCATACCACCACGCGGATTCAACGTATATACGACATCATGGAAGCCGAACTTTTTTCCCCACAAACAACCCTATCTTATGTAAATGTACCACCTAGTTAAAAACTTGGTCATTTGCCGATATTTCCAGAATTTACCTAGTACCGCTACCCTTCGGGAACCCCTACGGGGAACGCGGAAGTAAGAAGTAAGAAGTAAGAAGTCAGAAGTTTTATTTTCTAGGCTTTTCAGCCATTTTTAATGGTTGCCTTATTT
>DESS01000306.1:0-17814 GCA_002361335.1 Richelia sp. UBA3308 | reverse complement strand
TACGCCGTGTTGTACTAGTACAGTGAGCGCCCAAATAAAGTACCTGTATCAAAAGTTTGAAACCTTTATAAAATAAAAATTTTGACTTTTGTATGCCAGACTTTTGACCAACGCCCAGGGGAATTCACCAATTGTAAGGATGAAACAAACCCGATCGCGGGCAAATTATGATTATTTAACTAAAAGCTTTTTGACACTCCCCACGCATAAAATCCGGGGGATTGAAGGTACTGACAAAACGTTAAAAAATGCATTAGTTGAACAGTGTTAGGAAATTTAAGGAGAAGGATTTATGAAATGGATATATATTGTCGCCGGAATCGCGCTGTTTGTAAAAATGCTGCTTGTACCCAATCCAGAACCAGAGCAATCAATACCGATTGTGGAAGCTGTCGTCAAAGATAGTGGAGTACCCAATGCTGTTTCCGGCATAATTTTTCGGAATCGACTTTACGATACTATTTTTGAAGTGGTGGTGTTTACAATTGCCATAATGGGAGTCACCTTTCTGTTAGCCAATGAAAGACCATTTTGCGCCATCGACAGTTTTAGCGATCGCCCATCGATCATTTTGGCCCGTTTGGGTGCGACAATTGCAGCGTTAGTAGGTATAGAACTCGCACTTCGCGGACATCTCAGTCCCGGTGGTGGTTTTGCTGCTGGTGTAGCTGGTGGTACGGCGATTGGACTGATTGCGATTACTTCCTCATCCCAATGGATGCAAGAAATCTACAAACGCTGGCATACCTCAAAATGGGAAAAGGTTTCGGTGTTGATTTTTATTGTATTGGCAGTTATTAAGCTATCTGGTTTTGAATTACCTCAAGGAGATTTTAATACATTATTCAGCGGTGGAGTTCTGCCTTTATTAAATTTTTTGGTTGCCATTAAAGTCGCTTTGGGTTCCTGGGCTGCTATTTTAGTGTTTATTCATTATCGCGGTTTATTTTGATCCATTCTCCACCCATAGTTGTAGAGACGCGATTTTGTTTCATGTCTCTACAAAGGAGATTAATTACAGATTCATAAAAAATAATTTTTATCAATTCGCATAAAATGTAATTTTTGTCAATCACCGAGAATCTAATTCTCTTGAAAGTAACTTTTATGACTATGTTTTTTACTAAACTTAACACTTTACGTTTTTTAAAATTTTGTAGTTCTAAGTTTGTAATACGTTTTTTATCTGTTTTTATAGTTAATTAGTAGATAATATGCACTTATTCCCTTGATGGTTAAAATTAATAAAATACGGCTCTACAGATTGTACAAATTCCATACTACACCCAAATGGACTGTAATCTCGTTCGTAAATAGGAATTTTTTCTAATTATTCGGGATTGTAAATTGTTGTAAATAAAATATGACGAATTATGTATACAAAATTTTGATGAATTTTCGTCGATTTTATCGATTTTATATATCGAAGCTTATATTTCCTACTCATGGTGGGATTTATGAATTATTTTTTTCTTCTGGGAATATCTTTCGTGAGTTTGGGAATTGAGTTAAGCTGCTACGCATTTAAGTTGTATATTTAGGAATATTATTTAAAAGCTAAAACTCTTATCCCTTTTGCATGAGTGCAAGACAGCAAGACGGCCTAGCTGTTGTTTCTATTTTTTCGGCCACTTAGGGAGACATCGTGATAAGCCCTACCCGACTCTACCCTACAGAACTGACGGTGAACGAGAACCCGTGGGAACGGCAACACATAAAGGTGAACGGGCATACGCTTCGCGTTCAGCTTTGCTGCGGCGATCGCTTGAGATTTTAAACAGCAAGAAAAAATCCCTATTTATCTTTCAAGACTTTATTAAAATTAGGGCGGAATTCCTCTATATAAGGTAAATAGAGTTTTGCTTATAAATTAACCTACAGCAATACATCAGCAAAACTAACTATTAGAAATATTGTCGTGATGTTCCCTAAAGGAGAGGATAATCCGGAAGTTATAAAATCAGTAAGTTGATGAATCAAAGTTTAAAGTCAGGAACTAAATACAGTATCGGTAGAATATTGGTTATAACTATCAAGTCGGAAATGCTCTGACGACAAGATTAGATTGAAATAAGTTCGTTGATAGAAATTTGAATATAATCCTGAAAAACTTTTTTAAAATTTTTGAATTATTGAAATTTAATCAAAGAAATATTTTTTATCTCATAAAAATTACAATTGGTAGAGACGTAGTACTATTATATTCCGACATTGAATTGCGTGATTATACCCTTATAACGTCGAAATAACAGTTTATATACTATTAATATAAATTTTCAGATCGTAAATATTTAATTAATGATCATAAATTAATTACCATAAAATAATTTTAATTAAATCAACTTCCCAAAATTAAATTTTCTCTCACTGGTTGCCAGAAGGGATTATAATTTAGGGTTAATTATAACTTATTCAATTAATTTAACAACAAATTTAAATAACCATGTCATCTAGTTTAAATACACTTATCGAAGGCGTAAGTGCAATTCAACGTGGAGATTTTTCTCAAGGGATCGAATTATTAGAAGAATTCTGTAAAGGTTATGAAAACAATTCCGATGGTAAGTTGTCAGAATATTTATCAGAATATATTTATGCACTGGATCATATTGTAAAAGCTTATGTTTATTTAGGAGAAAAAACTAAAGCAATTCAACTTACTAAGGAATTAACGATAAACGAATATCCTCAAGTAAGAAGGTGGGCTAAGGGTGTACTTGCTACTTTATCTCCAGAAACTTTTCAATCACTACCGAAGGAAATACTTGAAAATAATAATCAACCAGTTTGGGATAGTGTATCAGCAAGAATGGTATTGGATTCAGTAAATAAGTATTTAGAATTCGGAAGTGATTCATCTATTGTAGAAGCTTTAGAAACAGCTTGTGAATGTATAAAATTTCATACAAAAGAACATCTTCATGCACAAGTATTATTAATTGAAGCTTATTATGGTAATGGACAATTTAAAAATGCATTAGCTCTGTGTAATCAACTTATTTACAGTGAGCATTATTTTATTCGACTACTTGTAAATAAGTATCTATCTTTTTTATCAGTAAATACAAATTTTGAGTCAGACACAATAAATTTATTAATTTCTACCCAAGCATCGGTTATTTATCAAGAAGGATATAATGCGTTGATAAATAAAGACTATGTTGAAGCTGTTAGATTATTTGAAAGTTACTGTGAAACTAGTTTACCGGGAACAAGAGAATATTTACAAGCGAGTCAATTTTTAGTAGATCATTATCAAAAAAATGGAGAATTGGAAAAAGCTAGTTTACTTTGTTTGAAATTAATCAAATCTCAGCATAAATCCAGTATTAGATGGGCGCGAGAATTATTATTTACTGATTTATTTAACCAAGTTTCACCCAATGATACAGTGGAAAAGTTCAAGAATATTCAGTCAAAGCTTGACTTAGAAAAAAAATCAAATTTATTATTAGATATAGATAAATCGGAGAAATCACTTGTTGTCACAGAAAATCAATTTCAAAATTCAGGGGAAAAATTTGTTTCAAAAAGCTTTATTTTCAAGACAGTTGATGAATTGAAGCGATTTTATCAGCAAAATTTACTGGTTGATTTAAAAGTATTTGAAAACCGACGGAAACAAGGTTTAGCAACAATAATCATTTTAAATATAACTTTTTTTGTAATATTTTTGTTTTTATTACAATTGATTCCAATGATTTTTTTTAAATTTATTTGGAGTCAGAATGATATCGTATTTCTTTCTGTTGCTGATATTTCATGTTATTGGAATATCATAAATATATTTTTATTCTCTTTGATTTATTTCATTAGCATTGCGCTACTATTTATCATCTATTGCTTGTTTTATAAATTTGTATTTGAAAGCTTTGCCAATCAATTTGAGGAAAAAATAGTTCAAAAAATATATCAATTTATTAATAAAAACCAAAATTTAACTATATCAACGGTATCTTCAGAAATAGAAGTAAATCAAACTCTTTCTGATATAGGCAACAGTAAATTATTCAATTTATTACTACAACCCAATTCTATAAAACAAAATCATTTAATGTATGGAAATATAAATAATATAGATATCAAATTTACAACCGTTGATATTAATTCCAGTATTAATATTAATTCTTATTGGAGAAAGATTTTCGATATAAATTATTTGATGGGAGATATAAATACATTGGTAGTTATAATTTCAGTTGTTAAAATTATAATATTATTCACTTTTAGATTTTTTTTGAAAGGAATACCTTATGTATTTACTCGAATTAAAAATGGTAAAAATATAGATTTTCGACGTTTCCAAACTGAAATTTTAAAAAATGAAATTTACAATAATAAAGTTTTTAAAGGCTTATTCTTTACCGCTAAATTTAATCAAATATTTCAAGGAATAACTATTATTCAACCAAAGCTATTAAAAACTAATATAAACTCCGTTGATTACGCTCAAAAAAAAAATATTAAACTGGAATACCCTAAATTTAACTATTTTTTTACAGTTTACAGTTCAGACGAAGTACAAGCAAGACATATTCTATCTACCAGCTTGATAGAAAAGCTTATCCAGTTTCGTCAAAAAACAAACAAAAATATTTACCTTTCATTTATCGATGACACAATCTATATTGCCATAGAATACCCAGAAGGAATATTCCAGCCTAATTTATTTAAAAGTATACTCAAATTTACTCCTTTACGAGAGTTTTTTGAAGCAATACAGTTAATCTTAGGAGTTATAGAAAACTTGAAATTAAATAGATAGATTTACAAGAGTAGTGAAACCCAAGTATTTTAGAAATCCAGTTTCTTTGAGAAATCAGGTTTCTAAAATCTTGATTATTCAAAAATTGGCGTTTTTACTCCCTTCACGCTTTAAGATTACCGCATAAAATTTCTCCCCCTACTCCCCCTGCTCCTGGTAACTCAATCAATACCAGTAATCATAAAGCCGGCATAGGAATATGAGGTACATTTAAACGGGCTGCTTCATGTTTCACAAGAGTTTTAAAATATAGTACATAACAAACTGTTGTAATTCCTATGCCAACGGATTTGATATTAAACCCGGCTTCTTACAATAAACCGGGTTTGTGACTTGTATAGTTTCTACATTCTCTCCAAAACTTTAATTCCCAACAACGATAAACCCAATTTCAAAGTTCTCGCTGTTAAATCACACAATGCCAAACGCGATGTTTTTATCGGCTCTTCGGATTTCAAAACCGGACATTTTTCAAAGAATTGGTTATATTTTTCACTCAATTGATAAAGGTACTCACATAAACGATTGGGAAGCAATTCTTGCTCAGCTTCAGCAATTACTTCATCTAATTGCAATATATGTTTTGCCAAAATCAACTCGGCTTCCTCTTTGAGGATAATTTTGACATTTTCCCCCAAGTTTTCATAGTCAATTTCTCCCTTACGACTAATACCTTGGGTACGCACGTAAGCATAAAGCATATAAGGAGCCGTATTACCTTTGAGGGAAAGCATTTTATCAAAACTAAATTTATAATTACCAGTACGATTTTGACTCAAGTCAGCATATTTCACCGCGCTGATACCCACAACTTTAGCAACGTTAGCAATAAACTCTTCTGTTTCTTCTCTTTGTTCTTCTTTTAATCTATTTTCTAAGTCAGTACGAGCTTTGGAAATTGCTTCATCTAATAAATCACGCAATTTTACCGTATCACCAGCACGAGTTTTCAGTTTCTTCCCGTCTTCTCCCAATACTAATCCAAAGGGTACGTGAACAATTTCTACATCTTCAGGAATCCACCCTGCTCTTCTTGCTACTTGAAAAACACCCGCAAAATGGTTTGCTTGTCCAGCATCTGTTACATAAATTAACCTTTTCGCTTCTTCTTTCTGTATTCTGAAATTTAATGCTGCTAAATCTGTTGTGGCATAGTTATAACCGCCATCGGATTTCTGGACAATTAAGGGTAAAGGATTTCCATCTCTATTCTTAAACCCTTCCAAGAAAACAACTTTTGCACCATCGCTTTCTTCTAATAATCCAACTCCATCTAAATGTTCCACAACTGTGGAAAGTAGAGGATTGTAAAAAGATTCTCCCCTTTCTTCTAGCTTAATATCGAGTAAATCGTAAATTACCTGAAATTCTTGACGGGATTGCTGGCACAGTAATTTCCAAGCATGAATCGTATCTTCGGCACCAGCTTGTAATTTTACAACTTCTTGCCGTGCCCTTTCTTGAAAATCTTCATCTTCATCAAACCGTTTTTTGGCTTGCTTGTAAAAATTAACTAAATCTCCAATTTCTAAAGCATTGGCAGTAGTTAAGGCTTCTGGTGATACTTCCCTGAGATTAGTAATTAACATTCCGAATTGGGTACCCCAATCACCAACATGATTTAAGCGCAGTACATCATGTCCTTTAAATTCTAAAATTCTCGCGATCGCATCACCAATAATAGTAGAGCGTAAATGTCCGACATGCATTTCCTTGGCGATATTCGGACTTGAAAAATCCACAATTTCCCGTTTTGGATACTCGGCGATGGGAACACCCAAACGTGGATCGTTATTAACTTTGAGAATTTGAGCTTCTAAGTATGATATTTTTAAACGTAGATTAATAAAGCCTGGGCCAGCTATTTCTGGTTTTTCGCAAATATCCGAGACATCAAGATTCTCGACTACTTTTTGTGCCATATCTCTGGGTTTTTCTCCCAACTTCTTGGCTAAAGACAAGGCCATATTCGCTTGATAGTCGCCAAACTCAGGTTTTGACGCAGGTACTAAAATTGGATCGCAATTAGCATATTCATTACCGAAAGTTTTAGATAAGGCCTTCTGTAATTTATCTTTGAGATGTTCTTGTGTAGCCTTCATAGCTAAATTTTCTCTTAATTTTAACGCTTATCATAGCTGCTATACAAAAAAGTACAGCAAATTTCATCTGAATGAGTACATTATTACGGGTTATTCAGTATCACAAGAGTTTTAATATCAAATCCGTTGCCATCGGGATTATTTATTTTGCAGTCAAAATATTCAGTAATTAGTTCTTTCCAAGTCTCATCATAATTAGCGGTTATTTCAGTCATAAGAAATAGCCGGTAGTTTGTAAACCCAGGTTTTATAAACCTGGGAGGAAAAAGGTTTTAACCACCGTAGCATTTTTCCTTTTATGCGTCGTTTTACCCAATACCATTTTGCGGGGAATTTAGCCACCCCACCGGTTGGCTTTGTAAAGGTAGCTCCACGCTTAGATAGAGTGAACCGAGAAGGCGCAACCTCCGTCCAGAATTGGTATTAGACAATGTGAAAACAAAATTGATATTTTGATTATGAGTTTTTCCATGAGTTTTTCTATGAGTTTTTCTATGAGTTTTATGAGGTTAAGAAACCTCAAATATAGTAATTAAGATCTATAAACATAAGAGTGCAAACTCGTGGCAGCTAAAATCTAACAAAATATTGGAACTGAACAGATGAATTGAAAAGTATGCTAAACGGATATTCAATTATTGATGCTGATTCCCACGTAGTAGAACCTCCCGGTATGTGGCTTGAGTATCTCGAACCAGAATTTTCAAAGTTTGCTCCTTCAGCAGATATGAAAATTAACGGCGAACAGATTGTAGGAATGCTCTCCGAGCAAATACGCGATTTAGCAAATAAGCAAATGATGTCAGCTCACCCCAATGCTTATTTCAATCTCTACAATGTCGAGTCTCAGATTCAAGAGATGATGTTGATGGGAATCCCAACTTATGGATTGTGGATTTGGGCCATCGATTCTATGCAACCGAACTTACAAAGTCCTGAACGAGGGATTATGATAAAAACCTGGAAAGTTTGTATAATAAACGATCGCAGGTTTTTATCAAGTTTCATATGAATCGCGAAGCAGGCATAATAAAAGCAGATTACCAGATTATAAAAAAAATCTATGAAAGTGCTAATTCATTAGTTTATCGAGGAATTCTTAAGTTTGATAATCTACCTGTTATCTTAAAAATTCTTAAGGAAAACTACCCTACTCCCTCAGAATTAACTCGATACAAGCAAGAATATGAAATTACCCGCTCCCTCAAGACAGATGGAGTGATTAAAGCATATGATTTGCAGCGATATGAAAATAGTTTAGTGATGTTTTTAGAGGATTTTGGAGGTAAATCTTTAAAATTATTAATGGGCGATAAACGCCAATTTACTCTCAAAGAATTTCTTTCTATTGCCATCAAAATTACTGAGAGTTTGGCTGCAATTCACGCTGCCAATATTATTCACAAAGATATTAACCCATCTAATATTATATATAACTCAGAAACAGATCAACTCAAAATCATCGACTTTGGCATTTCTACTCGTTTACCTCGGGAAATTCAAACAGTTGGTAATATCGAGCGATTAGAAGGAACTTTAGCATATATTGCTCCAGAGCAAACTGGAAGAATGAACCGAGGCATAGATTATCGCAGCGATTTTTATTCCTTGGGTGCCACTTTCTACGAATTGCTCACCAATCAAGTGCCTTTTGCAACCACTGATTTCATGGAGTTAGTTCATTGTCATATTGCTCAACAACCTGTTCCCCCAGATGAACTTGTAGAAACGTTAAATTCAACACCTCAACCAATAGCTGTTTCAGACATTGTGATGAAATTGATGGCAAAAATCCCAGAGGAGCGATACCAAAGTGCTTGGGGAATAAAAGCCGATTTGGAAACATGTCTCAACAACTTACAGAAATTAGGACAAATTTACCAGTTTTCTTTAGCAACTCAAGATATTGGCGATCGCTTTCACATTCCGGAAAAACTTTATGGTAGAGATAAAGAAGTCACTCAACTATTAAATACTTTTAAGCGAGTCAGTAAAAGCAACACTGAAATCATGCTGGTTTCTGGTTATTCAGGAATTGGTAAATCGGTCTTAGTTAATGAAGTTTATAAACCAATATTACGCCAGAAAGGATACTTTATTCGTGGAAAATTCGATCAATTGCAGCGAGATATTCCCTATGCAGCAATTACTAAGGCTTTTCAAGACTTAATACGACAATTACTTACCGAATCTGAAGTAGCACTAAAAATTTGGAAACGGAAACTTTTAGAAGCCTTGGAGCCAAATGCACAGGTTATCATTGATGTGATTCCAGAATTGGAGCAGATTATTGGTAAACAACAGCCAGTAGAGGAATTAGGAGCAACAGAAGCTCAAAATCGATTTAACTTATTCTTTCAAAGATTTATTAGCGTTTTTACTAAAAAAGAACAGCCCTTAGTTATCTTCCTCGACGATTTACAGTGGACAGATTTACCATCTCTAAAGTTAATTGAGCTATTAATAACCGATGTTGACAGCCAATATTTATTCATAATTGGAGCTTACCGAGATAATGAAGTTGATCCAACTCATCCTTTGATGCAAACCTTAGAGCAAATTGATAAACTTGGTGCTAAAGTCAATCATATTTCGCTCCAACCATTGTCAATAAAGTACATCAATCAATTAATTGCCGATACTTTAAATTGCTCCATAGAAAAATCAAAATCTTTAGCAGAATTAGTAAATAATAAAACTCAAGGAAATCCTTTTTTCTTAAATCAATTACTCCAATATATTTATAAAGAAAACCTTTTGTCATTTGACTACAATCAAAATCATTGGCACTGGAATATTGAGGAAATTGAAAGAGTAGGACTAACTGATAATGTAGTTGACTTAACTATCGACAAGATTACCAAACTGGATGAAAATACTCAAAAAATTTTGCAATTAGCTGCTTGTATTGGCAACCAATTTAAGTTAGAAATTCTCTCCGTTGTCAATCATAAATCTCAAATTATTACAGCTAGAGAACTTCAGCCAGCACTGATTAACGGTCTAATCTTACCTCAAAGTAATGATTATAAAATACCTCTGCTTTGGAATCATGAAGAAATTTCAACAGATTCTTCAGAAATATCCCATGCTTTTATTCCTAAAATTCCCTCAGATATCACCTATAAATTTTTACATGATAGAGTTCAGCAAGCTGCCTATGCTTTGATTCCAAAAACAGATAAAAAAGCAATTCATCTGCAAATAGGCCGTCTTTTACTGGAAAATACTCAAGAAAATGAATTAGAGGAAAATATTTTTGATATTGTCAACCAAATAAACGAAGGTTCTGAATTAATTACTGAGCAATCGGAAAGAAATCAGTTAGCTAAATTAAATCTTCGAGCAGGTAAAAAAGCCAAAGAATCAACAGCTTATCAACCAGGTTTGAGATATTTAGAGACTGCTATAAAATTTTTAGCTCCAAATAGTTGGGAGCAACAGTATGAATTAACTTTTGAAATCTATATAGAAACTTTAGAATTACTCTACTTAAATACTAAGTTTTCTCTCATTGATGATTTTTCTGAAACTATCTTAAAACAAACTAAGAATATTCTGGATAGAGTCAAACTTTATCAAATAAAAATTTCATATTATTACACTATATTTCAAAGTCAGAAAGCAATAGATACTGCTTTAGATATTTTACCAGAACTAGGAATAGATATTACCGAGGGAGTTATTGATTCTAATGATAAAGTTGAACAACAACAGAAATATATTAAATCACTCTGGAAGAATCAAAAAATTGAAGATTTAGCTAATCTTCCTACAATAACTAATCCGCGCCAACTATCAGCTATACAAATATTACAGCAGATTCTGTCAGCTACACACACCACAAACTTTTCATTATTTTTTTGGGTAATATTAACTTTAGTTGATTTCTGTTTAAAATATGGAAATTCCCCCCAAACATCTAGCATATATGTTACTTATGGAATGCTTTTGTGTGCAAACAAATTCGATATTAATTATGGTTATAAATTTGGTCAATTATCACTCAAATTATTGGAAAAATTTAAAGCTATTAAGTCAGAAGTTTTTGTATTACAAGTTTACTATGGACAAATATGGCACTGGAAAGAACATATTAGAAATATAGTTATACAAGAAAAATTACTGAATGGATTTAGCAAAGGTATAGATACAGGAGAGTATGAATTTGCTTGTTATACAGTTATAAATTATTGTATGATTAAACTTTTGGGAGGAGAAAGCTTAGAAGAGGTGACTCTGGATTATCACAAATACACTAATTTGATTAAAAGTCTCAAACAAAAGTTTGCTTTTTATAATATAACAATTTTTAAAAATCTCACAAAAATATTATCAGAAAGTAATAATGACAATTTAATGATTATTGCTAACGATCAACAAACAGAAGATGAATTATTAAAAGAATGGACAGTTCAAAATAATGAATGGTTGTTATTATTTGCATATTTTTCTAAGAGTTTTTATTTTTATTTTTTAAAAGATAATTATAGTGCGTTTGAAAACAGCATGAAAGCGGAAAAATATAAAAATGGAACCGCTGCATATCTAACTGCACCACAACACAATTTCTATTCTTCTCTTTCTTTACTCGCTCATCATCATAATTGTGAATTAGACCAACAAAAACAAATATTAGAACAAGTAGAAATCAATCAGCAGGATATGAAATTATGGGCTAGTCATTGCCCAGAAAATTTTCAAAATAAATACGATTTAGTAGAAGCAGAAAAAGCACGAGTCTTGGAACAAAATTGGCAAGCTCAAGAACTTTATGAAAAAGCAATTGGAGGTGCGAAAAAATCGGAATTTATCCACGAAGAAGCCATCGCTTACGAACGCGCAGCAGAATTTTATTTTTCCCTAGGTAGAGAACAAATAGGACAACTATACCTCAGAAATGCCCATCATTGTTACAGTCGCTGGGGTGCAAAAGCTAAAGTTCAAGCTTTGGAAGCTGAATATTCACAGTTGTTTGTTGGAACAAGTAATATAAAAGCAATTACTGAAGTCAACCCAACTGAATCTACTACCGGTACTGAAACAGAAATGTTGGACTTAACAAGTGTTATCAAATCATCACAAACATTAGCCAGCGAAATCCTCTTAGATAATTTGCTGGCAAAATTAATGAAAACTGCCATCGAGAATGGAGGTGCTCAAAAAGGTTTTTTAATTCTTGAACAAGATGAAAAATGGGTAATTGAAGCTGAAGGGAATGTCGATTCCGATAATGTTAATTTACTCCAATCAATTAAGATTGATTCTGTAGACGATCGCCAAATACCAATTTTACCAGTTGCAATTCTTAACTATGTGATTCGTACTCAAGAAAATGTAGTTATTGATAACGCAACAGTTGAAGAACAATTTATCCGCGATTCCTACATCGTCGCCACTCAACCAAAATCTATTCTGTGTACTCCCTTGTTAAATCAAGGCAAACTAAATGGTATTTTATATTTAGAAAATAATTTAACCACAGGGGCATTTACCAGCGATGGCATTGAACTTTTAAAAATTCTTTCTGCTCAAGCTGCCATTTCTATTGAAAATGCCCGTCTCTACAAGCAGTTAGAAGATTATAATCGTAATTTAGAATTGAAAGTAGCAGAACGTACTCATGAACTATCACAAACTCTAGAAGTTCTTAAAGCCACCCAAGCAGAATTGCTGTTTGAAAACGACTTACTGAAAAATCCCGAACAACCTCAAACTTTTGACTATCAAGTGGGGGGAAGTTTACCCATGGATGCTCCCACTTATGTTGTGCGCTCAGCAGATCGTTATCTCTACAAAGCTTTGAAGCGTGGGGAGTTTTGTTACATTCTTAATCCCCGGCAAATGGGTAAGTCAAGTTTGATGGTACGCATGATGCAGTACCTCAATAATGAAGGATTTAGCTGCGGAGCGATCGATCTAACTCGCATTGGCAGCGAAAATGTAACTCCCGAGCAATGGTATAGAGGTTTGACAGCAGAGCTATGGCGAAGTTTTAGTTTGTTAAGAAAGGTTAATCTCAAAACTTGGTGGCAGGAGCGGAGTGACATTTCTCCTGTTCAGAGATTGAGTCAATTTATTGAAGAAGTTTTGTTGGTTGAAATTGACAAAGTTGATGATAATTTACCCAAAAATTTGGTCATTTTTATCGATGAAATTGACAACATTTTGGGCTTGGATTTTACTGTTAATGACTTTTTTGCTGTGATTCGCTCTTGTTATAACCAGCGCAGTATCAATCCAGAATATCGCCGTTTAACATGGGTTCTCTTTGGAGTCGCCACCCCTGGCAATTTAATTACTAGCCATGAGAGAACCCCTTTTAACATTGGGCAGGCGATTCAACTAGAAGGTTTTAAAGAACATGAAGCACAACCTTTACTTCGAGGATTAACTGAAAAAGTCAGCAATCCTCAAACACTACTCAAAGAAATTTTAGCATGGACAAGTGGTCAACCTTTTTTAACTCAAAAACTCTGTCAATTCATCCGCAATTCTTCATCCCCTATCCCTAATAATCAAGAAGCCCAATGGGTGGAAAATTTGGTGCGAACTAAGATAATTGAGAATTGGGAATCACAAGATGAGCCGGAGCATTTAAGAACTATAAGAGATAGACTTCTTTACAGCAAACAATCTGCTAAGCTATTAAAACTCTATCGACAAATTTTAGATCAAGAAGAAGTTATTGCTGTTGATAGTTCAGAAGAAAAAGAATTGCTTTTGTCTGGATTAGTAGTCAAGCAAGAAGGAATTTTAAAAGTCCATAATCGTATTTATAAATCGATTTTTGTTTGATGAGAAAGAGTTTTGATATTATGTCCAATTAAACAGTTATCATATTTGATCTGAGTAAGGAGTAAGGAGGTGTTTATAAATAAAAAATAAAATGATTGTAGGGTGTGTTAGATGCACAACAATCAATCTGTTAAAAAACATAATCTTAATACATCTAACGCACCAATAACGCTTGGTGGGTTACGGCAAGTCTTGGGTTGTTATTTTTCCCATGGAATCCTAATTCCGTACTACACCCGACTTTAGAAATATTTTATAAACAGGCTCTAAGGAGTAATGAAGCATTTAACTGCCCAGCGATCGATCTAACAACACCGCACCATTTTCAATTCCAATTTAAGTTTAATTTAACTTAAACATATGAGTAAAATTCCCCACCGTCATATCAACTCCGGCTAATTACTTACTATATAACCCTATTGAAAAAATGGCGGTTATTACTCATTACTCATTACTCCTTCTTTCTTCTTCCTTCGATTTAAAATCGATGCCCAATACCAAAATGTACTTGACTTTCTCCTTGATTATTAATACCGTAATCAGCACGAATTAAACCTAAAGGTGAATTAAATCGCACACCAGCACCAAAACCAAATCCTTCACCCGGTTTACCACGTACTCCCGCAGGATTTCCCAATACTGTATCACCAGAACCTAAATCTGAGCCAAAGTCGGCAAATAATACCCCACCCAAGGAATCTAATATAGGGATGGGAAAACGATATTCTGCCGAAGCTAATACATAAGAACGGCCGTTTCCAACATCACCACCATCATAACCGCGAATGGAATTGGAACCGCCTAAATTAAATGTTTCATAAGGAGGTAAATCACCAATTACCGTACCTGCTTGCAAGTTGAGGGCAAATACTTGACTTTGAGAAGATTTAAATAATTTTACTGGTACATATTGTGTATAATTAGCCCGCAAGCGATTCATGGAAATTTCCCCTTGTCCGAAGGGAAGTGACTGTTCGGTACTTAACTTGAGAACAGAACCTTTGGTAGGATTAAGAGGACTATTGCGACGATCTTTGGTAGCGGTTAAAGATACTGTAGCTAAATCGTCAACACCGGTACCACTTTTGGTTAAAGGATTATTTTGAGCATCATTTGCAGTAATTTTACCTTTTTTATCGGTAATACTAACGCGGGTGTAATTAAATCCTAAACTAGTATTCCATCCATCAATTGGACGTTGAAGGCTTACACTACCACCAATTTTTCTTTCTCTGGCTTTATCACCGTTTGCTAGCCTAATATCGCTATCAAAGGTATTAGACATTTGACGTTTACGAAAACCATTTATACTGTAACCAAGACGATCGGGATTATTTGCTCGATAAGGACTAGTAAATCTACCGTCAAAGTTTAAATCCCGCCGTGAAAGTTGAAGATTAACATTTAAATTTTCGTTGATGCCGCCAAAATTGCGATCGCGATAGTTTAAAGTACCTATAATACCTTGATCGGCGTTATAATTACCACCAACGTTTACTGAACGCGCTCCACCTTCTTTAATGTAGTAAATTACATCAATTTTATTGGCATCGCCTTCGATTTCCAAGTTGACTCTTTGAAATAATCCTGTAGCATATAACCGCTGTATGTCCTGTCTGACGCGCTTTTCTTGAAATATTTGACCGGGTTTAAGCTGTATTTGCCCCTTTAAAAATTCTGTTTGAGTACGTCCTTTTACTGGTTTACCTGTTTTATCAACTGTCTGATTATCATCGTTAATAAAACGGAATTTAATGTTTTCGATCAAACCTTCCGCTACATTTACATCTAATAGCCCTTGAGGGTTGGGTTTAATTGTAATTACCCGTGCCAAACTATAATTATTTTCGCTATACCACTTATTAATATCTTCTACCGCTTTTTTCATGCCGTTGGGACTAATTGGCTTTCCTATTTGCGATTGAAAATACTTTTGAGCAACTTGGTAAGAAAGCGCTTTGGCATTTGATAATTGCAGGGAGCGTACAATTATCGGTTTTACCTGATACACCACACTCAAACCTTGCTCATTACTGCGACTGTTAACTGTAGCGCTAGAGAAAAAACCACTATCTAAAATCGCTGCCACATCTTGTTGTAGCCTAGCTGAGCTAGTCTCCCCTCCCGGTTGCGTCTTAATTACACTTTTGATAATTTCCTGTAATTCTGGAGTTGCTCCCACTATCCGCACATCGGTAGCAGTAACAACTAAATCATTTTCTGGTTTAGGAGGCATCTCAGAAGAAGAGATGGGGGGATGGGGAGATGTTTTAATTACTGTTTGTTGATTTTTAGTTGTTAAGTTTTTACTCTTGAGTAATAATTGTTTACTCAATTGGTTACTTACTGTGCTTTGCTGTTCAGAAGATTTCTGAGAGAATTGTTGAGTAACTAAAGTTTCCGGTTGAGAAATTACCTGTGTTGGCACGGGTGTATCCTCAACTACTGGAACTATAACATTTTCCCCTTCTTGCTCGTCCAATGGGGGGGTAGACTTTGTTGCAGCAGTTGCTTGCTGGTTAACATTGCTAGCCGTAATGGTGACTAAAGTAAAAATTGCCGCAGAAGAAACTCGCATAATATTTAGCCTGAATAACTGAAAGTTAATCTGTATTTTGATAATGAGTTTTCATAATCAGCTTCGCCAATGGGGATAATACTAACTTTCAGTTTCTCCAGTTTACTTATAACTAATAATATTCCTGTTTAACTAGGACAGCTAATAAAAATTTTTGTTTCTCATGAGTGAATCCTCACCCATTCCCCTTCCGAAGAAAACCCCAGCGTCAACTTCTCGCTTGCGGTTACTGGTATTAAGCAACGGGCACGGAGAAGATGTAATTGCACTTCGCATTTTACAAGAATTACAACAACAACCAAATGCACCGGAAATCTTTGCTTTACCTTTAGTGGGTGAAGGGCGTGTTTACCAAAAGTTAGATATTCCTGTAATTGGCTCGGTACGTTCCATGCCTAGCGGTGGCTTTATTTACCAGGATGGGCGACAGTTGGCTCGGGATGTACGTAGTGGTTTGCTGCAATTAACTCTCAATCAATTTAAAGCTGTACGTCGCTGGGTAAAAACTCAGAAGAAATCTGGCTATTCACCAAAAATTTTAGCTGTAGGGGATATCGTACCGTTATTATTTGCTTGGTTGAGTGGTTGTCATTATGCTTTTGTCGGTACGGCGAAATCGGAATATTATCTACGAGATGAAACTGGCTGGTTAAAACGAAATACTCAAGCTGCACGTTGGGAAGGGCTTTGTGGCTCCGTTTATCTACCTTGGGAACGATGGTTAATGAGTCACAGTCGCTGCAAAGCTGTATTTCCTAGAGACTCTTTAACTACAGAAATTTTAAAACAATGGAAAATCCCCGCTTTTGATTTAGGTAATCCGATGATGGATGGCTTAAATCCAAGTTTTCCATTACAAAAATTTTATAATACCGATACTCGACGACAAGAAATTGAACGTCCTTTAGCTGTTACTCTCTTACCCGGCTCCCGTACCCCAGAAGCTTACGCCAACTGGGAAACAATCGCGATCGCAGTTTCTGCATTAATGGCAATGTTCCGCCAACAAGATTTCGTCGGACATACTTCCGGTAACATCGTATTTTTAAGTGCGATCGCTCCTGGTGTCAATTGGAATATCTTAACTGATAATCTCCAAGTTCAAGGCTGGCGTATTGTACCCAACGAATCATCTCCCATCAGAATTGCTGACTCCCAAGCCTTGACATTTAAGCAAAAAAATGCATACATGGTTTTAACAGAAAATAGCTACAACGACAGTTTGCATTTAGGAGACTTTGCGATCGCCATGGCAGGAACAGCTACGGAACAGTTTGTAGGTTTGGGTAAGCCAGCGATTATTATACCAGGAGAAGGACCCCAATTTACACCCCAGTTTGCAGAAGCTCAAAGTCGTCTTTTGGGTATGTCAGTAATTTTAATCGAACAACCAACTGATATCGCATCTGAAGTCAAAACACTTTTAAACGATCCTGATAAATTGCATGCGATCGCTAAAAACGGTATGCGAAGGATGGGTAAACCTGGTGCAGCACAACGGATTGCAGAATGTTTAATGCAGAATTGGGCATAGGGCCGAAAGGGCATGGGGCATTGGGCATTGGGCCGAA
>DESS01000180.1:26897-32619 GCA_002361335.1 Richelia sp. UBA3308 | reverse complement strand
TTCTAAATTATAAATTATAAATTCTAACTTTGCCTCTATAGATATGATAAATGTTTAACCGGACATGATATTATCTGGCTAATTTATTGATAATACCTTCACAACCACCGGGAATAGTTTTTCTACTTTGTTCACCGCACCAAGTACAACAATAATAACGGTTAGCTTCGGATATTCGTTTAACGTCGGTAAAATCAGCATTTTCGACTACAGCACCTGTATGTTCCCCAGTATGATAATTAGGGGGATGTATACGACTGCGGGGTGATGCTGTTTCTAAGGAACCGCAAAAAAGTAGAGTTCCGTTTAAATCAGCCCCAGATAAGTTAGCTTCATATAAAATGCTGCGGCAAAGATTCGCTTTTACGATGTCACAATTACTCAAATTAACCCGCACTAAATTAGCTTCACTCAAATCTGTCCACCGTAAATCAGTACCGGAAAGATTCGCACCTGCTAACATTACACCCAAGTCGATTACTCGTACTCCTGAAACTAAGTCTACTGCATAACCTCCACTACCATCCAAAATTGCTCTACCTAAATGCCCGTCTCGTTTTAATGGTGTTAGTAATTTGGAACGAGATAAAAACCGAATAATTTTGGCTTTACCAATAGCGTCTACGCTGCTGAGAATTGCGGCGGTACGCCCTTCTGCAAGTAATCTTTCTTGAGGCCAATCTTCTAATAATCCTTCTTCATCTAATACTAAATCAGAAACGCCTTGAAAGTAAGTGTCAATTGTCTGCTGTTGAGTAATATTGTTTTGCTGAATAGTAAGCAAATTTTGCTGGATTGTTAAATCTTTAGAAATTATATACTGTCGCCAAGCAATGTAAACCGCAATCACGGCGATGAGAATTTGTCCTAAAGCACCAAACCAATCGGCTAGGGTACCCGAAACATCCCAGTCAATTGTGCCGGGAACAAATTTGACTAAGCCAGCAATTGCCACGATTATACCCAACAAAGCAATAATCAAAGCTCGCTGTTTGGGTGTCAGCAAGTCGGTTATTAACGCTTTCAACCACGGATAAAGTATTATTACGGATAAAAATAAGGTGCATACAGTTCCTGTAATACCTATTAATGGTTGATTAATGGTTATTCCAACAATTGTAAATAAAGTTGCAAATAAAGTAGTTAATAATGCTCGTGGTGTGACTTGCAAGCGGCTGTTGGTGCTGGTAGAAAGTAAGGGACTAGCTTGTTGTAAAGCTGTGATGTTTTGCTGGGAATTTACCGAAGCGATCGCGGAGTTAATTTGTTGAGCGGTAAGCCCATTGGGTAACTGGCTTTTATCTATTGCGCTCTCAAATTCATCAGGTTGCCATTTGTCTTCGGATGGGGGTTGGGGGCTAGGAGACTGTGATGGGTTGGAGTTTGATTCAATTGACATGATTACATTTTGGCATCAACAGCTCGATTTCGGATATTGAAAATAAACAACAGAGTAGTAATCATTCTGGGCAATTTAGTTCTGAAATTTTTATAGAAAGAATAAAAGTGATATTTCTTACCTTTATAGCAAATACTTTTTCTCAATTTACTGCGATCGTTTATGATTCGGGGGAAATAGACTTTATGTATTATTAAATGGGATTAATCTATGAGGATTCTTATTGTATCTGGATTTTACCTAGTACGCCATAACCATTGGGCGCACCCGTTTCTGTCATCTTGAAAACCCTATCCTATAATACTTATTACCTTGATACTTTTGACGAAGGCAAGCGCGGTACTAGATCATGATTCTAAATGTATTATTTTTAGTTATTAAACTATGGTTAGTCAGACTTTAAGCGACATTAATTAAATTTTATATTTATGTATATAAAATTACTTTTTACCAGATTATAATTGATTATTTAATTTCTTGTAATTATATTACTTTGCCGCAAAAAGACTACAGCAGCAACGCCGGAATTTCTAAAGCTTTGGGAAATAAAAAATGAAGAAACTTCTAATAACTGGTGCGAGCGGATTTCTCGGATGGTATTTATGTCAGCAAGCCAATCGTGAGTGGGATGTGTATGGAACATATTTTTCTCATAGTTTGGAAATTCCGGGAATCAAACTGGTAAAACTTGATTTAACGGATTTAACGGAAGTGAAAAAAGTATTTCAAGAAATCCAGCCATCAGCTGTTATTCACACCGCAGCACAATCTCAACCGAATTATTGTCAAACTAATCCAGAATCATCTTTATTAATAAACGTTACAGCATCATTGAATATTGCCCAATTATGTGCTGATACTTCAATACCTTTTGTTTTCACTTCAACCGATTTAGTTTTTGATGGTTTGAAGAGCTTCTATAAGGAAACAGATAGGGTAAATCCGGTAAATATTTACGGCGAACATAAAGTTATGGCAGAAATTGGCATATTGGAACGTTATCCCCAAGCTACAATTTGCCGAATGCCTTTAATGTTTGGCAATGCAACACCAACAGCTACTAGCTTTATGCAGTCATTTATCAAAACCCTTGAAGAAGGAAAAGAACTAAAGTTGTTTGTAGATGAATTTCGTACCCCAGTAAATGCTTTAACAGCGGCTGAGGGATTATTGTTAGCAGTAAACAAAGTTCAGGGAATCATTCATTTAGGGGGCATTGAAAGAATTTCTCGTTATGATTTTGGTCGTTTATTTGTAGAAATTTTTGAAATTCCTGCTGCCAAAATTCAAGCCAGCCGACAAGAAGATGTAAAAATGGCAGCACCTAGACCTAGTGATGTATCCTTAGATAGTTCCAAAGCTTTTGAATTGGGATATTCACCTTTGAGTTTACGAAAACAAATATTACAGCTTAAAGGATTTTAGATTTTAGTTAACCCCCACACTCCCCACACCTCCCACACTCCCCATCTGCCGATGCCCAATTGCTAAATTTCAAAGTTGATTATCAAAATCCAATACCACTTTGTCTCCACGAAATCGGGTTACACCGTATTCTATTACACTACCTTCTTGGTTGAGGTTTACGGATTCTACTAATAAAATTGGTTGGTTAAGGGCTACTTGTAGTAATCTTGCATCATGGGGTTGAATTAAACGAGCGTAAACGCTGGTACTGCGGCGGATGTGATCGCAGTTATACACTTTCTGCATAAACTTGGATATTGATTTTATTTCTTGCAATAATTCGACGTTTTCTGACGATAATAAGTCAGGAAATAACTTGAGGGGAAAATAACTTGTAGCAACTATAATTGGCTCAGAGTCGGCAAAACCAAGACGCTCTATTAATGCTAATGGTTCCCCTTGATTTATCTCTAAATTTTTAGCTACTGAAGTATCCGCAGCTACTTCAATTGTACGTATAAACTCATATTTACCTTGACGACCTTGAGCTTTTAAGGCTTGATTGTAGCGTACTCGCTTACTTATCGGATAGCGAATTGTTTTTTCTGCTACGAACATACCCCGTCCCCGATCGACTCTTAACAATCCTTCAAGTTTTAATAAGGCTATTGCTTGCCTGATAGTATGGCGATTTACGGCAAATTGTTGGGAAAATTTGGCTTCTGAAGGTAATTTCTCCCCTTTTTGATAGATTCCCTGGTTAATACTATCTCTTATTTGAGTAGCAATCTGAACATACACGGGCAAGGTTTCGCGGTTCATAATTTCACGATCAAATTCTTATTGTCAGATTGACCTAATTAAGTTAGCATATCAGTGATTGTCTAGATGTCTAGACAAGTGACCGAAATTTTAAAGTATGTCTTAGGCTGCTCCCTTAGCAAAATACAATGTGTTCCCCTAAAGCCTAGATAATAGGTATTAATTTAAACCAATTATACTTATATTTGGGCTACTAGTTTAAGCAAACGATCATTACAAGCATATTTTCGGCAGTTTGGTTTAATTGTCTGTTTTATTTCTACCTCTCCTATTTTTTGTAGCCGGGAAATGAAAACAGATTGTTAGCTTGCTCAACAATTAAATTCTTGTCAAACAAATGATTTCACGGATTTCATATTTTTATTTATGGTATCCCAGACAAAGAGACAAGCCTGTATGGCGACTTTAGCAAAAGCCGAGCTAAAGCAATTGGAAGAATTAGTGAATCTTCTGGACGATATACCCCAATATAGCTTTTTGCGATCGCCAGAAATTGGTAGCGCAATGGTAAGGAGTCGCATCGGCGGTACTGATAGTGATTTTAACTTGGGGGAAATTACAATCACTCGCTGTGTTGTAAAGATAGAGAATGGATCGGATGAGATTACAGGATTTGGATATGTAGCAGGGCGATCGCGCCGTCATGCAGAACTTGCAGCGGTAATTGATGGGTTGTTGCAATGTCCTTCCTGGTATGAACGAATTGAGGCGCAAGTAATAGAGCCACTTGATGCAATAAAACAGCATCAGGAAGAAATCGAACAGCGTCAAGTATCGGCAACAAAAGTAAACTTCTTTACTCTCATGAGAGGAGAGGGATAATGAAGATTACGCAATCGCCAGGATTTAGAGATCCTGTACATGATGCTCAGGAAACATTTCGAGCATTACTTGCTGCGATGGCGCAGCCTGGTAAATGTTTTTATCTAGATGTAATAAATAGTAATAGTATTCAGAGTGTAAAACCAGCTTATGCAGCAGCTTGTTTAACCCTATTAGATTTAGAAACTCAGGTATGGCTGCAATCAGGATTTAGTAAGGAATTTGAAGCTTGGTTGCTGTTTCATGCTGGTTGTAATCTTGTTAGCACACCTAATTTTGCAGATTTTGGGCTAATTGATGATATAGAAGCTTTACCGGAATTATCAAATTTTTATTTGGGTACAGCAGAACAACCAGAAGCCTCAACAACGTTATTAATACCAGTTCCCAGTTGGGAAGGAGGGCAATCAGTAGAGTTGATGGGACCCGGAATTTTGGGTAATCGGAAAATTTCGCCTAAATTACCCTGTCATTTTTGGGATTGTTGGAAAGCAAATCATCAGGCTTATCCCCAGGGAGTAGATATATTTTTGTTCACTGACGATCGGGTGATGGGACTACCGCGCACGGTTAGTGTTAGTACGTGAAACAGTATTGACTGTAAGGATAGGGGTTGGTTATTGCATCTGCCGGTGCGGGGCGTTCCGTAATATGGCGCATCTGTGCCAAGCTGGAGTACTTAATTGAAAATACTGATTTTAAGAATCATTATTTATCAAGTTCGGTAATTACGGATTGACAAAGACAGATTTTTATTATTTGTCAATTTTTTTTCAGGTAATTTATTGTAAGCCAGGAATCTACCAATGACTTTCAATATTCGGACTGCTAGTGTTGAAGACGTACCGCTGCTGATTGAATTATGTGCGGCAATGGATGGTGAGTCTCCTTTACCAAATGCTTTAGCAGAAGAGATTTTTGCTGCAATTGTTAAAATACCCAATTATCATATTTATCTCGTTTTCCAGAATCATCAACCTGTAGGTACATTTAGCCTGCTTCATGTGCCAACAATGATGCACAAGGAAGATCGCAAATATGCAGTATTAGATGCTGTGACAGTACGTGCCAAACTTCAGAGTCAGGGAATTAGTAAGCAAATGATCAAAGCTGCAATGCAATTGAGTGAGGATGCTGGATGTTATAAATTAATGCTGTCTTCCAATTTAAATAGAGAATCCGCTTACTACGCTATGGGGAGATAAGTAACGAGTAACGAGTAACGAGTAACGAGTAACGAGTAACGAGTAACGAGTAACGAGTAAAGAGTAA
>DESS01000180.1:21610-26805 GCA_002361335.1 Richelia sp. UBA3308 | reverse complement strand
AGTAAAGAGTAACAACTAACAACTAACAAATAACAACTAACAAGTAACAAGTAACAGGAAAAATATATGCCTTACGTTGCTGTCAAAGGTGGTGAAGAAGCAATTAAAAATGCTGAAGCGCTGCTAAAATCTTTGCGTCGTGGTGATACTGATGTACAAGAGTTGAGTTTAAAGCAAATTCAACAGCAGTTGGCTTTGGCTGTAAATCGGGTAATGGCAGAAGGTAGCTTGTATGACGAAGAACTTGCAGCTTTAGCTATTAAACAATCTTGGGGTGATTTGGTAGAAGCAATTTTTTTATTACGGGCATATCGCACTACCCTTCCTCGGTTATATTACAGCCAACCGCTGGATACAGAAAAAATGCGGGTTCGACGGCGGATTAGTGCGATTTTCAAAGATGTACCTGGAGGGCAATGTTTGGGGCCTACTTTTGATTATGTTCATCGTCTTCTAGATTTCAAGTTAATGGCGGAAGGGGAAAACAATACAGCACCGGAAGCGGAAACTAATTCCGAATCAATGCCCAGAGTTATTGAGGCTTTGAATAAAGAAGGGTTGATTGAAAAAGATGATGAGACAAGGCAACAAGGGGAATTAATGTCTTCCTCTTCTTCCATCCCCCATGCCCCATGCCCTATAGGCAATTCTCCCACTCCTTATGATATTACTCGCCAAGCAGTGAGTTTTCCGGCTTCTCGTGATGCGCGACTGCAAAATTTGGCCCGTGCTGATGAGGGTTTTTTGTGCAGTATGGCTTATTCTACTCAGCGGGGTTATGGGAGAAATCACCCTTTTGCTGGAGAGATTCGCATGGGGGAGGTGGAGGTGGTAATTTGCCCTCCGGAGTTGGGTTTTGAGGTAGTGATAGGAGAAATTACTGTTACTGAAGTAGATATGGTAAATCAATTTAAGGGAAGTAAGGATATTCCGGCGCAGTTTACCCGTGGTTATGGGTTGACTTTTGGTTATAACGAACGTAAAGCGATGTCTATGGCGCTGCTAGATAGGGCGATGCGGGCTGAGGAATTGGATGAAACGATAGAAAGCCCGGCTCAAGATATAGAGTTTGTTATGTCTCACTCCGATAATATCGAAGCACAAGGTTTTGTACAACATTTAAAATTACCTCACTATATCGATTTTCAAGCAGAGTTGAATCTGATACGAAAGATGCGTGAACATGCAATCAATAGAACAAAAGATACACAAAAATTAACGGAAAAAGATGATGTTTTTCAAGAGTCTCAGGTAAGAAAAAGTACTGAGGTTTCGCAAAATATTTTGCTCACAGTTGAGGAAAAAAAATGATTTTAGGGTTAAATCATATAACTTTATCGGTTAGCGATTTAGAAAAATCCTTCAACTTTTATACAAAAATTCTCGGTTGTCAGCCGATTGCAAGGTGGAAGGTGCTTATTTGCTGGCTGGGGAATTTTGGTTATGTTTATCTATAGATGAATTTACTTTTAGTAGTCCTAATCAAGAATATACTCATATTGCTTTTAGTATTCCGATTCAAGATTTTGATAAATAAGCAAGAATATTTAATTGCAGCAGGTATTAAACAGTGGAAGGACAATAGTAGCGAAGGTAAATCAATCTACATTTTAGACCCAGATAATCACAAAATAGAGCTTCATGTAGGTAATTTATGGTCAAGGGTTCCCGTCATTTCAGTTATCAGTTATCAGTTATCAATTACCCCATCGATAAATTGAGGAGCCTGGCATTGAATTTTTTTTTCTTTCCACGGATTATCGATGGCTTGTATCCTGTTTATTTTTTGGTCAAGAATTGCAGCTACCAAAAATCACCCTTATGAAAGTATGGAATTTTTTTGAGGGCGAATAGCTTGTCCCCTAAGTGCGGGTATATATTAGTAATAATTTATCGTAAATTAGTTAACTAACCAAAATTAATTAACTAACCAAAAAAATAACCAAAATAAAAATACACATAAATACATAAAAAAAACCTCATAAATAAGTAATAATACTTGTCCGTCTACTTGTTTCAAAATTTAGCATTATCAACGGTATTAGTTGTGAAATTACAGCAAGAGTTGAAAAAACCAAAAACAACAAAAATCGCAATAGAAGGTGTAGATGTACTGACATCATTAGGTTGGGAAAAAGATACTACAGTTCTAATTGAGGACGGACATTTTGTAAGTATCAAAAGAACTGTTAACAAAGATGAATATCAACGAGTACAAGCCAAAGGGTTGCAAATGTTTCCTGGCATTATCGATCTACATGGTGATGCTTTTGAAAGGATGATTTGTCCTCGTCCTGGAGTTAATATTCCTTTACCAATGGCGATGGTGGAAAACGATCGCAATTTATTAGCTGCTGGTATAACAACTTACTTTTGCTCGATTACAGATTCCTACGAACCCGGTTTGCGGAGTCGAGAAACAGCAAGGAATTTAATTGATTTTATTTGGGGAGAAGGACAGTATATTTTAAGCTGCAATCATCTGATTCATATCCGACACGAACTGTCAAATACTAAAGGACATGAAGAATTGTGTAGCTGGTTAGAGAAAAAACGGATTCATTTTTTGTCAATAAATGACCATTTACCGCCTATAGAAGATAGATATAAATGGAGGCGACATATAAGTAGTTTGCGTCAGCGAGTGACACTATCGAATCAGGAAATTATAGATATGCTGATGGAACTTCAGGAACATCGACAAGAAGGAAGTTTACAAGTAGAACAATTAGTTGAATTAGCTCATATTTACAACATTCCGGTTGCTTCTCACGATGACGATTCTGAAGAAAAAGTAGCTTTAAGTCATCGTCGGCGAATGGCGATCGCGGAGTTTCCAGCTAATGTTAATTTAGCTGCAAAAGAACGTCATTTTGGTGCTTCTGTACTGATGGGTGCTCCTAATTTATTGCGCGGTGGTTCTCACATTGGTTGGATGAGTGTAGTAGAAGCTGTGAAAAATGGTGTATTGGATTGTCTTTGTTCGGATTATCATTATCCTTCATTATTCCATGCTCCATTTAAACTAGATTCAGAAGGTTTAATGCCTTTAGAAAAAGCCTGGGAATTCGTTTCGAGCCGCCCAGCAGCAGCGATTGGACTTGGTAGGCAAAAAGGTCAAATTGCCCCTGGATTTGATGCTGATTTTCTATTGATTCATCCGAATAATTCTTTACACTCATCAATTGCATCGGTTTATATCGGGGGAAAAGAAGTTGCAAGATATGCTTAATAGCACAAAGGTGAAAAATGAAATAAAAAAAACCTCATAACTAATAATTAATAACTAATAACTAATAACTAATAACTAATAAATAATAACTAATAACTAATAACTAATAACTAATAACTAATAACTAATAACTAATAACTAATAACTAATAACCATGAAAATTACTGTGGAAAAAATTATAGATTTATTTGTGGAAAAAGGTTCCCAGATGTACGGTAGTGAAGCTGTGACTCAGTTGGAACATGCACTCCAATGTGCAACTCTTGCTTATGAAAGTTCTCAAAGCAATGAAATGATAACGGCATGTTTGCTGCATGATTTGGGACATTTAATTCATGATTTGGATGAAGATGCCAATGTCAGAGGTATAGATGATTTACATGAATACCGAGCTTTGCCGATGTTACAAGAATTATTTAATCCTGCGGTAACTGAACCCATTCGCCTTCATGTTGCTGCAAAACGTTATTTATGTGCGGTTAATCCTGATTATTGGAGAAAGCTTTCAAATGCATCAAAACGCAGTTTAGAATTTCAAGGAGGTGTTTTTTCATTGGAAGCAGCAAGCGGATTTATTCGTCAACCTTATGCTCAGTATGCTGTGCAATTAAGGATGTATGATGAGGAAGCAAAAATACCAAATAAATCAACGCCTTCTCTGAGTCATTTTACAGAGTATATGAATGCTTGTTTGAAAAAGGTGGAGAGTTAAAATAAGTAAGAAGTAAGAAGTAAGAAGTAATAAGTAATAAGTAATAAGTAAGAAGTAATGAGTAAGAAGTAATAAGTAATAAGTAATAAGTAATGAGTAATGAGTAATAGATAATAAGTTGTCAATAGGGTTATAAAATAAGTAATTAGCCGGAATTGATAACAACTAAATAAGGTTATTCAGTACATAGTATGCTAAAACTATTGCCAATTTTTTTTAAATTATTACTAGACAAATGTTACTGTATAAATTACCTTGATAGTAAATACTACTTTTATTCCCTGTTTCATACTCCCTATTTCCTTTGATTTAATAATTAATATGATTGATGTATGGACAGGTTCGCGAATATAATTCATCCTTAACCTATGGAGTATTCTCAAAACAATTTGGATTATGAAAATGGCTTCAATTTTGCTTATTTAGATGAGCAAACTAAACGTTCGATTCGTCGTGCTTTATTGAAAGCAGTGGCAATTCCAGGACATCAAATTCCTTTCTCTTCACGGGAAATGCCGATGTCTTACGGTTGGGGAACCGGTGGAATACAAATAACTGCTTCAGTAATTGGTAATTTTGATGTACTAAAAGTTATCGATCAAGGAGCAGATGATACTACAAATGCGGTTAATATTCGCCGTTTTTTTAAGAAGGTTTGCGGTGTCAAGACTACAGAAAAAACTAGTGAAGCAACTTTAATTCAAACTCGCCATCGCATTCCGGAAACTCCATTAAAAGAAGGACAAATTATCGTTTATCAAGTACCAATTCCGGAACCTTTACGCTGGTTGGAACCTTCTGAGGTAGAAACTTGTAAAATGCACGCTTTACAAGATTATGGTTCGATGCATGTTAAGCTCTATGAAGATATTACTAATTATGGACATATATCTACTTCCTACGATTATCCGGTAATGGTGCATAACCGCTATTTAATGAGTCCAAGTCCCATCCCGCGTTTTGATAATCCTAAAATGCATATGAATCCGGCACTTCAATTATTTGGTGCGGGAAGAGAAAAGCGGATTTATGCAATTCCTCCTTATACAGAAGTAGTCAGCCTTGATTTTGAAGATTATCCTTTTACTGTTGAAAAATGGGATAAAGCTTGCGAATTTTGCGGTTCAAGGGAAAGTTATTTAGATGAAGTTTTAATTGATAACGAAGGTGGAAGAATGTGGATATGTTCTGATACGGATTATTGCAATCGACGACGAGGAAGTAAGAATTAAGAAGTAAGAAGTAAGAAGT
>DESS01000180.1:4172-21550 GCA_002361335.1 Richelia sp. UBA3308 | reverse complement strand
AAGTAAGAAGTAACAACTAACAAATAACAAATAACAACTAACAACTAACAACTAACAACTAACAACTAATTAATGAAACCTATTTTAAAAGTCAAGGAACTTAATAAATTTTACGGTAAAATTAGGGCTTGCTGTGATATATCTTTTGAACTTTTTCCTGGTCAAGTTTTGGGAATTGTAGGAGAATCTGGTTCTGGTAAATCTACTTTGCTAAGTGCGATCGCGGGTAATTTACCAATTGATGCAGGTAATGTAACTTATCTTAATCGTAAAGGTGATAACTTAGATGTTTTTCAAATTTCAGAGGTGAAACGCCGTGCCTTGATGCGAACGGAATGGGGTTTTGTCCGTCAAAATCCCCGCGATGGTTTGCGGATGAAGGTTAGTGCGGGAGCTAATATTGGCGAGCGCTTGTTGGATGTTGGGGTGCGACATTACGGTAACATTCGCTCTGAAGCAGTACGTTGGTTGCACGAAGTTGAAATCGATCCGGCGCGGATGGATGATTTACCGACAACTTTTTCGGGAGGTATGCAACAAAGATTACAATTGGCTCGGGTGTTAGTTACGCAACCTCGGTTGATTTTGATGGATGAACCCACTGGAGGTTTAGATGTATCGGTACAAGCACGTCTTTTGGACTTGTTGCGATCGCTTGTGCGTTCTTTGAATTTGAGTGTTGTAATTGTGACGCATGATATCGGTGTTATCCGCTTGTTAGCCCATCGTTTATTAGTGATGCAAAAGGGGCAAATAGTCGAATCTGGTTTAACAGATCAAGTACTTGACGATCCCCAGCATCCCTATACACAACTTTTGGTTAGTGCAGCATTGATACCTTAGTTGGCGGGCATTGGGCATGGGGAATTTAGAATGGCCGAATTTAGAATTGGGAATTGGGCATGGGGCATTGGGCATTGGGCATGGGGCATTGGTGATAACTAAAAACTAACCACTAAGAACTAACCACTAACAACTAACAACTAATAACTAATAACTAAATTTATGATTGCACAAATTTTAACAACTAATCACAATAAACGATTAACAATTAACATTGAACATGATGTACTTTTGCAGGCGGAAAATATCTATAAAAATTTTATTCTTTATAATCAAGGAGGAATTAAATTACCAGTACTTGAGGGTATATGTTTAAAGTTGAAAGCGGGGGAATGTGTTGCCTTAGTTGGTGATTCGGGGACGGGTAAATCAACTTTTATGCGCTGTCTTTACGGTAATTATCGGGTTGATGATGGTGCGATTTGGCTGAAACATGAAGGAGTAGTGGTAAATTTATGCCAGCTTCAATCTTATGAGTTGCTAAAAGTGCGTCAGAAAACTATTGGATATGTTAGTCAATTTTTAAGGGTAATTCCGAGAGTTCCAGCGTTGGAGGTTGCGGCTGAACCTTTGTTGGAGTTAGGGGTAGACAAAGAAGTTGCTCACAACAAAATACGCGAGTTGTTTACTCGGTTGAATTTACCTCAACGTCTATGGAATCTTTCTCCAACAACTTTTTCTGGAGGTGAAAAGCAACGGGTTAATATAGCTCGTGCTCTTTCGGTTAATTATCCAATTTTACTATTAGATGAACCGACTTCGGCATTAGATGCTAGTAATAGTCAAATTGCGATCGAACTTTTAAAAGAGCGTCAAAAAGATGGTTGTGCCATGGTTGGGATTTTTCACGATGAGGAAGTTCGTTCCCAACTTTGCAACCGCCTGTTGAAGATGGTGTGACAAGGAGACAAGGGGCATGGGGCATGGGGCATGGGGCATGGGGCATGGGGAGATAAGAAAAATATTCATAACTCCTCACTACTCACTCTCAATGCCACAAGCAAAATCCAAAATCCAAAATCCTATGGTAGAACAAATTTACACTAATTATCGGCTGCAATTACCTTTTCAAGAGGTTTTGGGAACGCTGATCGTAAAAAATGGCATTATTAGCGATATTCAACCGGGAGTATGCTCGGGGGGAGAGGATGGTGATGGAAATTATCTCATTCCGGGTTTAATTGAGTTACATACTGATAATCTAGAAAAGTGTATGTCTCCTCGCCCTGGGATTCGCTGGCCACTCCAAGCTGCTGCTGTATACCACGATCGCGATTTGGCGAGTGCTGGAGTGACTACTGTATGTGATGCGATCGCTATTGGTGATGCTGCTGCGGCTTCGCCTCGCTTAACTGAGTTTGGAAACATGATTGAGGTAATTTGTCAAGGACAAGCAAGTGGACGTTTTGCAGTGGAACATTTGCTGCATTTACGTTGTGAGTTATCTTTTGAAATGGTTTATGAGGTGACGGAAAAATACGCTGATAATCCTTTGCTGTCAATTATTTCTTTGATGGATCATACACCTGGTCAGCGTCAGTTTGTGCGGATTGATAAGTTTAAGGAATATTACATGGGGAAGCATGGAATAACCCCAGAGCAAATGGAGGATTTTATTGAATTCCGTCAGCAGGAACAGCAAAAGTATGCGCCGAAAAACCGTCAAGCATTGGTTGCTTTGAGTCATGCAAAAGGAATTTCCCTTGCGACTCATGATGATGCAACTGTGGAACATGTACAAGAAGCGATTGAAAATAAAGCTGTAATTGCGGAGTTTCCCACTACTTTAGAAGCAGCTAAGGCTTCTCATGATGCGGGATTAAAGGTTTTAATGGGTGCCCCAAATTTGGTTTTGGGTGGTTCTCATTCGGGTAATGTTTCTGCCATGGAATTGGTTTCACAAAATTTGGTAGACATTATTTCTTCTGACTATGTACCCCAAAGTTTACTGCAATCAATCTTTATTATTGCTCGTAAAACTGGTAAACCGATTTATGAAACTATGGGTTTAGTTACCAGCAACCCGGCTGCTTCAATCGATCTTTTTCATGATAGGGGTAGTTTAGAAGTTGGAAAACGGGCTGATTTTATTACAGTTCATGATGATGGTGTAGTACCGCGTTTGATGTCAACTGTTTGTCAGGGAAAGCGAGTCGCTTAAGAATTGCCCGAAGCGATTCACTTATTACCTTGAAACTTTTGACTTTTGACAAGCTGTTGTGCATTAAAAATGCACAACAGCTTGTCAATCCTTAACAAACTTAGAACGAGCTTGCTGAGTTGAATGTAAAATTTGCTCCAAACTCACCCAATCTTCTCGTTCAATCAAACTAACTAATTGATCGAGATTAGAGCGATACTTGTGCAGGGCTATTAACAAAGCTTCTCGATTGTATTTTGCCATCATTACACCCAATTCCGGATTGCCACCACCGACGCGAGATGTATCGCGAAAGCCGGAACTGGCAAATTTTTGAGCTAGCTGGTGCACTTGAGAATCGCTAACTTGATCGCAAGCTGCAATTAAGGAAGCACTCGCCACGACTGGTAAATGAGAAATTAAGCTGACTGCTTTGTCATGTTCTTCAGGGGAACAATAATGAATATTAACCCCAAGTTGAATAATAAGATTTTCAATAACTGTAATTGCTTGGGTTGGAGTTGTATTTATAGGTGTAAGTACATAAGGCTTATCGCTAAATAAATTTGAACGTGCAGCTTCTATACCCGAATCATTACTACCCGCCATTGGGTGTCCCCCAACAAAATTTTCCCAAACTGGTGAAATCGCTTTCACAATAGGGGTTTTTACCGAACCAACATCAGTTATTACACAAGAACTTGGTACATGAGCAATCAATTGCTCAAGTGTGGGAATAATAAATCCGAGAGGCGTACAAATAAATACTACCTCTGCTTCCGATAGTAAGGTCATATTAACTGATGCTTGGGAAACAACTCCAAGAGAAATTGCTCTTTGAATAGTTGATTGGTGGCGACTGATTCCCAAAACGTGATGTCCTTGCTTTTTTAAATCTAAACCTAAAGAACCACCTATTAATCCAAGACCAATAATGCCAATTATCATACTTAATTTTTGATTATGAAGCAGAAGGGACTTTTGGGACAAGGGGAGGGGGAGATGGGGGGATGGGGGGATGGGAAAGAATAAATTATTCGTGCATTCCTGACTTTTAACTGCTAATGCCCAATACCCAATGCCCAATGCCCGATGCCTAATTCCCAATTCTTGATTCCGAATTTGATATTACTTAATTTCTGGATCATTTACCAACTATTTAAAAAAATTAGAGGTAGCATCGATGACTGTAGAGGAATTATTAGAAAAATACGCCCTTGGATTTACAGATTTTAGGGGTATTGGACTTGCTGAAGCTAACTTGTCTGGGGTAAAACTCAGTGGTGTGGATTTGAGTAATGCTAATTTAAGCGTAGTAAATTTCAGTGGGGCTAATCTTACTAAGGCTAATTTTAGCTATGCTCAACTTAATGTAGCAAGACTTAGTGGCGCTCACCTTGAAGGTGCTAATCTCACTAAAGCTAATTTGAATGTAGCTAATTTGATTCGAGCTAATTTGAGTAATGCCCTATTAATTAAAGCTTCTCTAATACAAAGTGAATTAATTCGTGCTGATTTCAGTCGCGCTAATTTATTAGAGGCAAATTTAACTAGTGCTGATTTACGGGAAGCAACACTCCGCCAGGCTGTTTTACGAGGTGCGAATTTGAATCAAGCTTGTTTGAGGGGTGCGTCTTTGGTAGCGGCTAATTTAGAACAAGCGACTTTAAATAATACCGATCTGGTTCGTACTGACTTAAGTGGTGCAAATTTCCGAGAAGCTGAACTTCGTCAGGTGAATATGTTCCGCGCTAATCTTAGTGGTGCTAATTTAAGTAATGCTAATCTCCGGTGGGCTGATTTAAGAGGTGCAAATCTTTCTTGGGCTGATTTAAGCGGTGCAAAATTAAGCGGTGCGAATTTGACTGGTGCCGATTTAAGTAATGCTAATTTGACTAATACAAGTTTCGTACATGCCGATTTAAGGGAAGCTAAATTAATTCAAGCTGAATGGGTAGGTGCAGATTTAACTGGAGCAACTTTAACTGGCGCAAAACTTTACGCTACTTCTCGATTTGGCTTGAAAACTGATATGTTAATTTGTGAATGGGTAGATTTAAGTCAAAAAGGCGATCGCTCAATTATTCATCGTTTAAATGCTGAAGATTCGGGAGAATTTTTCAACGAAACTCCACCAACTATTCGTATTATTATAGATAGACCTTTAGATGCAGAAGGGAATTTTGCTTTAGCAGGAGCATATTTTCAAATTACTCAAAAATATCGGGGATTTAAACAACCCCCTACCATGGAAATTGGTCGTCGTCGTACCGTTTTGTCCTTTCGGGCAGATAGCGATGAAAGTTTATTTCCCATTGCTTATATGGCAATTCTTCCTTTTAGAGATGCTGCTGCCACTCAAAAAAGTATATATTCGGCGATAGAAATAATTACCAACCAAGATCAAAATGGACAGTTAATTACTATTCAACAAATGCAGCGATTAACGACTTTATTAGAGAAAGCCAAGAAAAATGCAAATGCGATCAAAGATGCAACAAAAATTTTAGGAATTACAGCAAAATTAAATTTTTTTCAAGCACCGACCCAAACAATTTTAATCAATTCTAGTGCAAAAAATTTAATTATTTATGATAATCCGCATTTTGGTAAAAGATTAATTGACCATACCCAAATCGAAGCTGCTTTATATGATGATGAATTTAGCGAACTTTCCAAATCTAGACAACCATCTTTAAATGCTCTGAAGGATTTCTTTCAAGGTTTTCATTATATGAATTAGGTAATTGTTGATTGAAAATTAGGGTGCATCAAGGTATAAATATCTAAATTTTAATTTCTCATAACTTATAGATAATTCTTATACTTTATATTTGTTTAATTTGTAATAGAGAACATCTATAAAATTTTTAAATAATTTATAAAAATGAAGAAACGATTATTTTTCAATATTTTAAATTCTTTGCTACACAGTTGCTATCCCATTAAAGGAATGCCCGAATTTAGAATGCCCGAATTTAGAATGCCCGAATTTAGAATTAACAGGAGCGAACAGATTTATTAGATAAACCAAAAATATTAATACAATGCCCCATGGCCAATGCCCCATGCCCTATGCCCTTTCGGCTCCATGGCCAATCCAGATCATAATATATATTATTACTTCAACCGCTTCTAAATACCTACCCATATTTGTACATATTTGGACATTTGGGCAGAAAAACTGGCGGTATAAAGTTTTTTCTACTAGAAGTGCCTTGCGGCTTGGAACAGTAGTTAAAATAACTCTAGTTCCTTGACCACAACAGGGGCAGTTAGCCACATTATCTACTGATAAGGTCGTTAAAAGATATTCAATGGCCGTCCGTGAACAGCAACTTGCCGTGCTTTCCCCACTTCATGTAAGGCTAGGCGGTCAAGTTGGTAGAACTCCTGCCTCAGGATACCACATACAATCAAACATTGATATCCATTTAAAAGTCTTGTATATTGCTGCAAGACGTTATATGGACATTACGGCAGCTTTGTCCAATTATTTCCAACTATTTATTTACAGTAACTCACCCTTTGACAGATAAAGGAGCAAAAACAGTGTTCAATAAAATGATGGGTCGTACTCGGTATGTAGTTTGTCGTATCATGCTACATCTGAGTGGTTCGGAAGTTGCACCTATTTTGGGAGTATTAAACCGTAGCGCTAGGGAAGCGATTGATTCCGATGGTGATATGGAGGTTTTGGGAGAAGAATTAGTCACCATCAGCGAAACTCTATTGCAATACGATGAATCTTGGAAGTCTGCTGCTAATGAAGGTGATGTATTTTGGAAGGAAGGGGATGCAGGAGACTATTTTCAAGAATTATTTACCGACTCGGGACAACGTTACTTAAGCCAACCACCAGAATACTATTCTGAATCGGATGAATCCTTTTGTGTCCCCGTAACTCGCAATGTAGTTGTAATGATTACGGTGGCTTATGAAGGAGAAGTACCGCAATTAGAAGATGATTTGTCAAATATTACTGCTATTGGTGAAGGTTTGAAGGCTTTAATTGATTTACACTACAAACGGAAATTACGAGCAATTCAAGTACATTTTTCACCAGCACAGCTAGGTGATGAACTCACTAATGACCAATTATTACAGTATTATACGGAATTAATTCCTTTGTAAACAATAAAAACAACGAACTATTAATTACCTAGAAAAATTCGGTTTCTACTTATTTCCTAGATTTAAAAAATCTTTAGGAATCGCCGCAACTGACACATTTTTCTTGTAGGGTGCGTGACACTTTGAGTTATTGTGAATGTAATAAATATGGTTTTTAGTGTCACGCACCAACTGGGTATTTTATTGATGGTAAGTGTTGATCTTAACTATATCTTTAGGAAGAAACCGGGTTTCTCAACTCAAGGTATATAAGCTCCACGTCATATCAAAAAAAGGCGGTTCTCCGTACCTATCATGCTAATAAAGAAGTTGTTAAGCTCAAAGATAGAAGAAAAGTTATATGGTCATGACAATTTTGCGTAAATTTACAGCGGTTTTTTTAGCATTGAGTTTGTGCTTTACTACAGTTGCTTGTGGTGGAACTAACCAAAGCACCCAAAACATTTCGCAAAATAGAAATGTAAATCAAACTTCAACCAATACCAGAATTAGCGATGGTGAATATCCCGTACAGCAAGCTAGTTACAACGATGCTGATGGGCAATATACCCTATTTTTGTTAAATAGTCCGACTGCAACTTTTAAAACTGAAAGATTACAAATGGCGCGTCTTACCGACGAGCAAATTAAAGAAGGTAAAACTAGCTACCTGCAAGTCGAAAACGGACAGCCAGCACTTTATTTAACACCAGATTTTAAAATAGAATACACTCAAAACGTTACTGAAACAAGAACTGACCCCCAAACCGGACGACAAGAAACCGTTATAGTCCAGCGAAACAACGGCTTTTGGGCACCTTTCGCCGGTGCGATCGCCGGTCAAGCAATCGGTAGTTTGTTATTTAGACCCCAATATTATGTACCACCAGCATATCAGCCGGGAAGATCGGTGCTAACTGGTTATGGTGGATATGGTAATAGCTATGATGTAGCAGTAGATAGATATCGCCAACGCTACAACGAACCACCAGCAGCAGTCAGAAACCGTACCGCTTTCCGCACTACAGGAAACATAAGAAACTCAAATCGCAATACTTCAAATAGAGGTAGTAATTCCAGTAGAAATACTGGTAACAGTCGTGCCACTGGTTCCGGATTTGGCGGTAGTACCCTAAAACAATCCGATAGATCTAGGTCAGTGAGAAACCGTCCATCCAACCGTAGTTTCGGTAGCGGAGCTCGTTCTAGAGGCCGCAGTGGTTTCGGTAGCAGAGGCAGAAGACGGTAATGAGAGTGAGGAGTAAGGAGTAAGGAGTGAAGAGTATAAATTTTCCCTTGTCTCCTTCCTTGTCTCCTTCTCGCCTTGTCTCGATCAAGCGATCGCCACAGGTTCTTCCCAACGTCCGAGAGCTTTACCAATGACTGCTAATTCTGGCATTAAACGGTCAAAGCGCTCTGGTGTAAGTGATTGAGGTCCATCCGATAAAGCTTTACTGGGGTTGGGATGGACTTCTATCATTAAAGAATCGCATCCTGCTGCGATCGCGGCCATTGCCATGGAAGGAACAAATTCTGATACACCAGTACCATGTGAGGGGTCAATCATAATTGGTAAGTGAGTCAGCTTTCGCAATACAGGTATTGCTGATAAATCTAAGGTATTGCGAGTATGCTGGCGATCGAAGGAACGAATACCGCGTTCGCATAAGATGACGTTGGGATTTCCTGCGGCAAGGACATATTCAGCAGCCATTAACCATTCTTCGATAGTCGCCGCCATTCCCCGTTTGAGTAATACTGGCTTCGATTGTGCTCCCACCTTCTTAAGCAATGAGAAATTCTGCATATTTCTGGCACCAACTTGAACAACATCGGCAACTTCAGCGATTTTGTCCAAATCGGCAGTGTCCATAACTTCTGTAATAATTCCCAATCCGCTAGCTTCTCTAGCTTTTGCCAACAATTCTAAAGCGCTTTCACCATGTCCTTGAAAAGAATAAGGTGAAGTGCGGGGTTTGTAAGCACCACCACGCAAAAACTTAGCTCCAGCAGCTTTGACACGCTGTGCCGTTTCTACAATCATTTCTTCATTTTCTACGGAACAAGGACCGGCGACTACCACCAAAGGATGATTTTCGCCAAATGTAACTTCACCATCGGGAGTATTAACTATGATTCCTGAAGGTTCACCATGACGAAACTGACGGCTAGCACGTTTGTAAGGCTTTTCAACTCGCAAGACTTCATCAATCCAAGGACTCACTTCTTGAATTTGTAGTGGATCTAAACTTGCTGTTTCTCCCACTAAACCAATTACCACCTTGTGCTGACCAACTATTTTTTCTGGTGTCAATCCCCGTTGGCTCATATCTTCACTGATACGTTTAATTTCCGCTTCAGGGGAACCGACTTTCATTACAATTATCATTTTATATTCCCTTTTATTTAATTACTACTTAAAATGTAACGCTAATAGCTTGATTTATGTGTTGACAAAAAAAGTTAAACTCACACATTAAAGTAAATAATTATTAAAGAAAGAATATTTTTCTGGAGTTTATGATTTCAATTTCTTTTATTTAAGTGTGTTGAAGGCAAATAAGTCAACTTTGCCAGATAAAATCTGAGAATGTTTGATAATACCTGTAAATTTTTAGCTGAGAATTTCTCCACTGACTTTGCTAATTGGCTGTTGGGGGAACCTATTACCTTAACCGAACTTAGTCCGAAAGAACTTTTATTAGAACCGATTCGGGCTGATGCCTTAATATTGCTACAGTCAGATGATAAAATCTTGCATTTGGAATTCCAAACTCAACCAGATGCTGACATTCCCTTCCGGATGTTAGATTACCGAGTGCGAGGCTATCGCCGCTTTCCCCAAAAGGAAATGCATCAAGTTGTAATTTATCTTAACCAGACGAATTCTCAATTAGTTTATCAAAATGCATTTTCGTTAACTCGTACCCGCCATGAATTTGAAGTAATCCGATTGTGGGAGCAGCCTGCCGAATTATTTCTGAGAAATCCTGGTTTATTACCATTCGCAGTCTTGAGTAGTACAGAAAATCCTGAAAACGTACTCAATCAAGTTGCTAGAGAAATAAACGAGATTTCAGACAAACGCACTCAAAGTAATGTTGCCGCATCCACAGCAATTTTAGCTAGTTTAGTATTAGACAAAGACTTTATCAAAAGAGTTTTGAGGTCAGATATTATGCGCGAATCACCCATGTATCAAGAAATATTGCAAGAAGGTAGAGCAGAAGGTAGAGAAGAAGGTAGAGCAGAAACTTTACAACAAGTTGCGATAAATCTAATTAATACTGGTATGACTTTGGAACAAGTTGCACGAGTAACAGGTTTATCAGTGGAAGAGTTGCGGATTTTACAAAGAGAAAAAGGTGAGTAGAAGTTAATTAAGTACCAATAAAAGTATGAAGAATGAAAGTTTTATCCTTCATCCTTCATTCTTCATTGATTTTCATTTGTATTGATAACCTATGAAAGCGCTAAAATCATACTTTTTTTTGCCGAGTCTCGCGCCAACCTGTTACCATTCGTCCCCAATTGGTAGTAAACTCGCTTAAACCGAGTAAAGTCCCGACTCTTTGTTCATCCCAAGAAGCGGAAAGAACACCATAAGTGATTCCCAAAACTCCCAAACCAAACAATCCCATATTGACAAGCAACACCAATAAGGGAGGAAGCTTGATATCGGCGTAGATGATTAGCAAATAACTGACAACCAAAGTCAGAATACCTAATACACTAGGTACTCCACATAACCAAGCTACTCGTCTAACCATCCGCTGGCTAACAACTTGGGGAATAGCCATTTCTTCTTTAGCAAAAGGAGGTTTCTTAGAATCCACCTTTTCAACATCTTCCTTAACAATTGGCGTTTGAGCCTTTGCTTTTACTGGTTTTTGACGTTTTTTATTTGGTTCAAAAGGTAGGCGGTTGCGTTCAGATTCGGCAGACATAATTAGCGGCTCTTTTTTTTACCCACGAATACCGAGACTACGAATTAAAGTTTTATAACGATCGCGGTCTCCTTTTTGAATATAAGACAAAAGACGCTTACGTTGACCAATCATTTTTAATAATCCCCGTCGGGAAGAATGGTCTTTTTTATTCGCTTGCAAATGTTTGCTCAAACGGTTAATCCTCTCAGTGAGCATGGCAACTTGCACTTGGGCTGAACCAGTATCGGTTTCGTGAACTTGATATTGTGAGATTAACTCTTGCTTTTTTTCTTGTGTTAGACTCATAACCCAACTTTATTTCTTTAATATAGGCAGCAGTTTCTCATATTATCACAGGCATTTAGTGGAGGGAATAATAAGATGGGGCACTGATGTGCATGTTATTAGCTTCGATATTGCTTGTGCCATTGCAATGATTTTCTCGTATTTTTTGTGATTGTTTTTATTCTAGAACTGCTGGATTATCGTCGGGGGGGGTTCCCCTTCCTACAAAGCCGTTAACGCTTCCATATCTTCGATCGCGAGACGGCAACCCTAGGTAATTGCAGCACAAAGATCATATTGGTACCTATATCATAATTTATATAACCTCTGATGCTTAAAGCATGAAGAGTTAAACAGTATCCTAGACTACCAAAACTTTGGCCTATGCCTCCGGCGTGGGGCCGCCCTTGGTGGAAAAACTTTTTGGTTTACTGAATTTATCTTTGAAGAGCGTACCAAAAAAAAGTTGTGAGTGTAATAGGAGAAGGCTCATAAAATTTTTTTTTCAAGAGGCGATTGCCAATTTTTCCAAGCAAATGTTAATAATACGGTAATTCCAAGTAATTAACAAAACTGGGATTTTTTTTCAGTAATTTTATAAATATTGTTTCTTTTATAAAGATTATTAATTAGTATTTGCACTTACCATACAGTAAAATGTCAGTTAAATGAAGTACAAAATATAATTGAAAAACAGTTATGGATGGGTATCCCTGGTTTTCTAATTACGCTTAATTTATATTTGGGAGTAATTACTTAGTAATTTATTAAAAAAAAACCTTATACTATCACTTATTACTGACTTAGGTGATATCCGCCTAAGTCTCAAACCTGACTAAATTATATAATTAGATAAAAATGAACTGAAAAAATAATTGTCATCAATTCAGTTAAAATAATAACTTATTTTCAAAAAAATCCTTGTTTTCTTCTAAGATAATGTTTAATAAGTATTGTTTTTTACTATTATCTGGGATTACCCCCACTTCCTCCCGATGTATTGGGGGATTTTGTCCCAGTTTTTAAGGGGAATTTAGGGGGGTCCCAAACATAGGTCGAGTTTTATTTATAACTTTTCAAACATCCTCCAAGATACAAGATATGAGTGAACTAAGATTAAAGCGCTTTTTAAATTTTATGTATAGATTCATTTCTGACATTAATTGATATTAATTATATTTATATACTGAATAATAAGTTATTTTACCTAATACTTTTGGAACATTTTACAGAATATTTTTCTGATACTCAGTTAAAACCAAGTATAAAAGAGATTACTAAGCATGATTTTAAGAATTTCAAGATATATTGTGACAGATTTTGTAGTGGGTAACAGGAATTACAGTTCTGTAACTCAGTTGCAGATTACAATTGCATAAATACTAATAACAAAGCAGATAACGAATTCAAAGCGAGAGGAGAAAACGTAAAGTTAGACTATCGCTTATCGTTACCATTTATTATTTAATTTTTAGTATTTTCCATTCTGAACATAAAGAAAAATGTTTGATTTATATCCACGCTTAAATCTATACACCTTTATAAGGGCACAACAAGACAATTCCCATTCTTGGCAAGAATTACTTGTTTTTTTAAGTACAAGTACGCAGTTTTCCGGAACAACAGTAAGAAACTCTGTGTAAAGAAAATATGGGTATTAGTAAAATGAAATACCATGAATGATATTGGCTTGCTGATAACAAGTGCCCTAACAACAGGACATCCCTCTGTGCCTTATTTATTTAATGAAATAGCAGTTGAGTTTGATTTAAATGTAAAAGAATCAAATCTGATTCAATCAACTGGTTTAGTTACTCCTGCTCGAATTACACCACCAGAATTTATTCAACCAAATGGAGGGATAACAGCTTCAAAAAATATTTCACCGCGTATTGAAAATGTACTTAGAAAAATTAGAAATGGAATTGACTGCCCTGATTATTGTTCGCTGGCTGGGCGTTCTATTTCCGCAAAAAAGGAGCCAATTATTTTAAAAAGTTCCGTCGATTCCCTCAAAGAAAGCAGCACAATTATACTGCCTTCAACTTCTTCACCCAGTTTGACAGACGCAATAGAAAATACTCCTCGACTACAAAACATGTTTGCCGGATCTCCAAATAACCAACAAAAACGAGTGAATTCGAGAAGATTTTTTCTCGGCTACCCTCAAAACATACCAATTCTGAGTTTTGGTACTTCGGGTTTGTCAGTTAGAGTATTACAGCGACTTTTGTTAGCAAACGGCTATGGGATTCTAGTTGATGGAAATTTTGGCGCTCTTACAGAAACTGCTGTTAAAGCTTTCCAAAGCAACCGAAATTTAACTGTAGATGGTGTAGTTGGACAACAGACTTGGCAAGAATTAACAAGGTAAAAATAATGTAGAGAAAAATACTTTGAATCATATTAAAAAAAAAACGGAATATAGGTAATGTAGAACACATTTGACCTCAGAGTTTTTCCGGATGTAAACTTATGATGCTGTCATAAGTAGTGTAGGTATTAGGAGGTCAAGTAGATGACCGTACTGGGTTTGCTAATAGCAAGCTTTATAACGCAGGGGCAACCGTTTCTGCCTACATCTTCAACTCCAGTTACAATCCAACGGTCGAAAGTCGAGCAAAGCTTAATTTGTGATTGTTGCTTATCTACTTCTATCGTACAGAACACTGGTCAACCCAAATTGTCTGTTAAGAAAACAAAGTATCAAAAAACACTTAGTAAACGACCGCACAAAAAAATCTGGCAAGGTTCTTATAGTTTCATCGATAGAATTCAGAGAAAAATTGCTTTTTCTTCTGTATTAAAAATAGCTTCGATGAATGCTAATTCTTTAGTTTTCTCGCCAGAAAGCCTCAAACTCACTCCTGAAAAAGAGTGGGATATACCGCAAATGGCAAATTCCGATGTAGAACAAGGTTTATTGGCGCAATATTATCAGGGTCAAAAGCTGCCAGTTTTACGTTATGGTCACACTGGTGATGCTGTGCGAATCTTACAAATGCTGTTAATGTACAATCGTTACGGTGTAGGGATAAGTGGAAGGTTTGATGTACTTACAGAGACAGCGGTAAAAGCTTTTCAAGCAAATCGACGATTAACGGCAGATGGAATAGTTGGTCCTCGCACTTGGCAAGAACTGACTAAAGGGGCTATATCTAGGTCAAAATCTAGAGAGCCGATGGAAATTCCCATGTTGGGCGACTTGCCTTTTTTACCTTGGCAAAGAAGCTTTCGAGGGAATTTCGCCGACTCGCCTGTAAGTATATAAACTACAATTTAGCGATATTTATGCTGTTCAAGTAGTTGTTGCGCCCTTGGTTTATACATTAAGTAAAATAATGATTCGAGGTAGCGCAACAAATCTTCTCGTTGTTCTTGAGAAGTAAAGTTCCAAAAACCATAAATTCTTGCTAAAGTTAACAGTTTATTAACGTGAATTGTCCAAGTATAAGTGCTGTAAACTCTGTCAATAGCGGATTGAGAAATTTCATTCCAATAATCGGCATTTTGTTGGCACTTGGTAACGAAATCTAATATTTTGCTGGCTGTCTCTTCTAGATTAGTCGGATTAATATAAAATCCATTTATTTTATCTTGAATAATTTCTAAAGGTCCGCCGAATTGGGTTCCAAAAGTTGGTAATCCCGAAATCATAGCTTCTAAAATTGTTAAACCGAAAGCTTCAAACAAAGCAGGCTGAACAAAGATTCCTTGGCGATCGGCAATTACTCGATAAACTTCACCAGAATCAGCTTTGGATAAACGCACTCCTAGCCAGCGAATCTTTCCATGAAGATTGTACTTCTCAATAATATTATAAAGTTTGATAATTTCGTCGCGTTCTTCGTTGTCTCCTGATTCTTCAACACGTAATTTACCGGCGACCAAAATTAAATTACAATGCTGTTGTAATTCTCTACTTTGACCGAAACATTCTACTAAACCGGTAAGATTTTTGATTCTATCCAAACGTGCCATTGAAAATAAAGGACGTTTGTTTGGATCGTCAAGTTTACCAAATATGTGAGCTGGATCTTCTAAACTAAAGAGCATTTCTTCTAATCTTTGGCGATCGCTTTCAACACGTTCTTGTTCTCGGGAATAGGGAAAGAAGTAACTTTCGTTAACTCCTGGTGGTACTACATTAAACTTGGGACTAAACAGTTCAATTCCGTTTACCACGTGATACAAATCTGGCATGGTAAAACTTTGATATGATTCATACTGTCCCACACTATCGGTTGTTCCCACAATTTCTTGATAAGTGCTGCTAATAATAAAGTTAGCGGCATTCATCGCAATTAAATCGGCAGTAAATTGTAAGGAAAAATGATACTTATCTTCTAAATCTTCCCAGTATAAATTACTAAACAAATACTTGGATTTTTCTAAAGCATGGGCAACGTTACACTGAGTCACTTTTAGACGACGTGCTAATAAAAACGCAACTAAATTACCGTCAGTATAGTTACCAACAATTAAATCTGGTCTACCTTGAAATTCTGCTAATAGTTCTTTTTCCGCATCAATAGCAAAAGTTTCTAGATAGGGCCAAAATTCAAATCGAGATATCCAATTTTGAGTAATATTGGCATTGAATTCTCGCAAAGGAACTCGTAAAATCCAAGCATTTTGTGTACCGTAAACTTTCTCTAAACGTTGGTTACACAGAGTACCGTCGCTATTAGGAATTAAACGAGTTAGAATAATAACTTTTGGCTGGACGTTAAGTGATTCTAAACCAGCGAGTTTTGCATCTTCTTGGAGCTGTATTTCCAGACTTTTAGCTTGATCGAGAACGTAAACTACTTGCCCTCCAGTATCTGGACGACCTAATACTCCTTCTTGAGCAAACCAACCATGGGCAGATATCAAGACGATTTTAAAAATCATCGGGATACGAGAAATAAACCCTTCCAAGGTTTGAGGATCTGGAGAATCCATTAACTCATCGAGAATATTTAGAGTCTCTAAAACGCGAAAAGCCGTGTTACCCCAACCGGGTTCAAAACCCAGGTTTTGTAATTCAAAGCGAAACTGTTCGTAAGATTCTTCTTGAGGACGATTCTCTACAAAATCTATAGCTTTTTTAAGTTGTTGGGAAAGATGCTGCTGGGATTTTATACTACTATTAATTAGCAGTTGAACGCCGTTATATTGATGTAACCGAAGGAAGTTAAATAAACTTTCTAGCCATTGTTTAGAATCTGCAAATAGTTTACTGGAGAGATAGCGGTTAAGAAATTCTACTCCTTTACCGATATTTTTTGGGTCACGAATTTGAGGAGAATAATCGTAAAAAGGAGCAAAATCTAACTCTAATAAATCCCCTTCTTGAGGATTATATTTATTGACGAAATGGTCACGTACATTTAACAATTCTTTTGTCGTCATATTCTCAATTTTTAAGTCCGCTGTTAAGCGATAGACTTCTTGAGAAGCAATTTTCGGACGGATAATAAAACAGAAGCTTGAATCTTCTCGAATAATTTCTTGGGTATAATAAATTAATTTACTTAAATTGGAACCACTGTAAAAATCTTCGGATTTTTTACATCTGGAACAATATTCCCTATAAGCATTAAGTATATCATTACGTAGTAAATAACTCTTTTCTTGTTGACGTAAATCACTCAACAAAGACCTAAAATCTTTTTTTTCTTCACTATCTAAAATTGATTGAATTAATTCTGACATGGTAACTCCAATAAGATTAATTTCGATTTTTACTGAAAAAAAATCACGCCAACAATTGGTAAAAGGAAAAACTTTTCATCTGCTTTTTTACCTTTCACTTATTTATCGCTAGCGTATTCTTTTATTTTTGTACTCTAACTAAAGATGTACAATTTTGGTGATTCTTAATTTCCAGAATCACTGAGCAATTATCAATGTACTAAATAGTCTTTATTTAGAAGTAATTACTTCATCATGCTGCCATATATTCAATCGTTCTGCAATATCAGACATTTATTGGATATAATGGCGGTCACTTTTCTTATTTCTTGAGACAGAAACAATATAGTTTAACCTGACTATAGGTACTAGGATATTTATAGGAGTAA
>DESS01000180.1:0-4092 GCA_002361335.1 Richelia sp. UBA3308 | reverse complement strand
TATATATTTATTGAATCTCAAGCACTATTCTACTAAATACGTTGAGTTCGGTAGCTGATACTACAATAATTTAATCTTTTTTTTATAAATACAAGTTGATGGATTAAGTATTTGTACTTATTGAGTATAGAGCAGTCAATTAATTAATTTGATTGATTTTACTCTGGTTAATTAAAAATAAAATTAGATTTGAAAATTCAGATTTTGCTTTGATATAAACTTTCTATATTAAACATTTTTTTATTTATTTGACTGCTAAAAAAAATAAAACTAAATTCATCACAAATATAGTTGTTCTTCCTTAGGTGGAATACAAATTAGATTTACAGCATATTTCATAGAGCCGCCGGTACATTTGGACGGCCTCGGTACCACAAGAGTTTTAAAATATACTAATGTGCTCAAATGTACAATTAATTTTGCCAAAGTACTTATAGAAAATTTATCTTTCGGGTGTAGCATCCCCGAATTTAATTAGAAACGCGATCGCCAAACTTACAAGTAAAATTAATAGGGTACTCAAAGCGGAACCAAATCCCCAATTTTGAGCGGCACCGAGAAACTGATTGTAAATTAACCGTGCTGCTGTCATGCTGGATGCACCACCAAGTAATTCGGGATTAACATAATCTCCCAATCCACAAATAAATACCAGCATGGAAGCAGCAGCAATACCGGGAAAAATTTGAGGTACGGTTACTTTCCAAAATACCTGTATAGAATTTGCTCCTAAATCAGATGCTGCTTCGAGTAAACGTTTGTCTAGTTTTTCTAAAGAAGCGTATAAAATTAAAACCATGTAAGGCAGCAAATTGTAACTCATGCCTATTAATACAGCGTTAATGCTATTGAGTAAATCTAAAGTTGGTAAGTTAAAATAAGCTAATGCGGTATTAAGTAAACCTGTAGGACGTAGTATTGAAATCCAAGCATAAGAACGAAGCAGTGAAGAAGTCCACAAAGGTAAAATAAAGCCAAGAAGAAGCAGATTTCGCCAAGGTTTTGGAGCCATCCGCGCAATCCAAAATGCAACGGGAAAACCGAAAAGAAAACAAATAGCTGTAGTAGCTAATGCTAGAAGTAAAGAACGTGTAATTACATGTAAATAAAGAGGGTCAAATATACGCAGGTAATTGTTAAAACCATCAGGATTTACAATATCTCCAGGTTTAACTCCGGGATCAAAACTTAATAAAATAATTATTAATGTCGGAAATACTAATAAGAGTAAAAGCCAGATACCAGCAGGTGCTAATAAGAAGAAGGCTTGAAACCAATTTTGTCCTGATTTTCGATATTTTATTTGATTCATAGTTATTAGTTATTAGTTATTAGTTATTAGTGAGTAGTTAGTAGTTGGTTAGGACTATCTAATTTAGATTAATTTATTTGAAGTCATAATTTTTTACATAACTTCTAATTCCTCACTCCTCATTGCTAACTACTAACTCCTCACTTTTTACTCCTAAGCGATCACTTTTAACTAGAATTAACCGCTGGTTAATTTAGTCCAATAGCGCTCGTAAAGTTGTTCAAACTTGCCAATGGGACTAAGACGTTCGCATCTTTTTAAAACATCTTCTGGTGGAAATAAAGTTGGATTATTTTGAATTTTTTGAGGTAATAATTCAAAAGCGGCCCGATTTGGGGTTGCAATACCTAAACGTTCACTGATACGTGCTGTTATTTCTGGCTTCAACATAAAGTTTATCCATTCATAGGCACCATCTATATTGCTAGTTGTTATGGGAATTGCAATTCCATCAGTCCATAAAGATGAACCACTTTTAGGTGTTACGTATTTAAGTTTGGGGTTTTCTCGGGTTATCGCAAAAGCATCTGAGGAATAACACATTGCTAAAACTAAATCTCCTGACATGATTTGATTGCGCCATGCATCGGTACTAAAAGCGGCTATATCAGGTTGCAAAATTTGTAGTTTTTCATAAGCTTCTTCGATTTCCTTTTCATTCTGTGAATTGTAGGAATAACCCAACATCTTTAAAACTCCACCAATTACCTCTCGTGCATCATTAACTAAGGTGATTCGTTTGGAAAGTTTTTTTTGATTTTGCCAAAGATAGTCCCAATCTGTTGGCGGTGTTTCTAGTTTTTCAGAATTATAAATAAACCCAGCAGTACCCCAACCCATGGGGACACTATAACTATTATTGGGATCATAACTCGGATTTTGAAATTGAGGAAATAAATTATCTAATCCAATTAAGCGTTTATGATTCAGTTTTTTTAATAATCCTTTATTTACCATCTTTTCTATCATGTAATCAGATGGATAAATCAGACTATAACTACCACCACGACTTGCTTGTAACTTAGCCAGCATTATTTCGTTGGAATCATATATATCTACAACTACTTTGATACCAGTTTGATTACTAAAACTTTTTAATAATTTGCTATCGGTGTATTGAGTCCAAGTGTAAAGATGCAATTTATTAAGCGCACCAGCTATAGTAGATGACGCTTTGACTTCACCTAATCTCCAACCACAACTTGCAGTTGTTAATCCAGAAAGTGCAGCTAACCCTGTAAAAAAATCTCTTCTTCTAATCATGTATAATTAATTATTTTTTATTTAAATCAATCAGAAAAAACAATCAGAAAAAACAATCAGCAAAAAACAATCAACAAAAAACAATCAACAAAAAACAACATGGAAAAAACTCAAAATGACTAATTAAATAATGTGTTTACCCTGAATTATTGATTATCAAGTAAAGCTAAACAATCATTTTCTGCCCACCAAGCATAAATTGGTGTTTCGGGATCTGGTAACATACCAAACGTACTCGGCTGCATGACGACTATACGTAAAAAAGGTGTTAATTCTACGACATAATTCACGTGAGTTCCTAAATACATGACGTTAACTAAACGTCCTTCAAAACAGTTATTCTGTACACTAGGTTTGTAAAGCGAAAGCTGAATTTTTTCTGGACGCACGCTTAAGACTATACTTTGAGATACCCCAGTCGGCGTGTATGTATTGCGTTTAACAATAACCGTTAATCCGGCTTCAGTAATAACCTTAATATTTACTGCATCTACATCCGCTATTTCCCCTGACAACAAATTGGTGTCACCAATAAAATCAGCTACAAACGGTGAATGTGGTTGTTCGTAAATCTCATTTGGGGTGCCGATTTGCTCGATTTTTCCTTCATTCATTACCGCAATACGTTGGGATAACGACAGTGCTTCCTCCTGATCGTGAGTTACCATAATAAAAGTTAATCCCAAATTATTATGTAAATTTAATAACTCAACCTGCATTTCCTTACGTAGCTTTAAATCCAAAGCACCGAGAGGTTCATCTAACAATACGACCGCCGGACGATTGACTAAAGCCCTAGCTAATGCTACTCGTTGTTGTTGACCGCCAGAAAGTGTCCAGGGAAATCGCGATCGCAAACTTTCCATTTTGACGAGTTGTAAAGCTTCTTCGACTCTAGCGTCGATTTCAGCTTTGCGTAAATTCTTTAGTTTCAAGCCAAAGGCGATGTTATCCCATACACTGAGATGGTCAAACAAAGCATAACTTTGAAAAACAGTATTGACAGGTCTACGGTGAGGAGGAATTTTACTCATAGGACGACCTTGAATAAACACCTTACCAGCAGATGGTCTTTCAAAACCAGCAATTAAACGTAGTATAGTTGTCTTTCCACAGCCAGAAGGACCGAGAATACTAAAAAATTCTCCTTGTCTGACATCTAAATCTATGCCATGTAAGGCCGGTTCTTTGTTAAAAAACTTGAACACTCCAGATAGTTCAACATCAAGGGACTCAAAAGTCGTAATATCCTCTTGCTGCTGGGTTATAGCTTGAGACATAATCTTGTTTTAATTCCTTGAGAAAGTAAGTATTTGCGCCAATATATGTAGTATATTAAGCTGACAATTAAAGGCACTTTGGTTTATTGTATACGTCAAAATTGATTTGCTCCCTAATAGCAGTAAACACTCAACTACTCTCGGCTATTAACCGGGAGCTTCCAGACAAGTTTATGAATTATAAAGTCAAGGGTTCCCTTAAAAGTTTTTTCTTCAAAAAAACTTAAAAGCCCGTCA
>DESS01000279.1 GCA_002361335.1 Richelia sp. UBA3308 | reverse complement strand
TTTAGTAGCGGCGAAAACAGGTGTTTGGATTATTTTTGAGAAATCTACCGTTTTCTTAGGATCAAGGACTTCCATAGTTTTTTCAATTTCTATCAATAAGTCCTCATAGCCAACTGCGTCGGTGCCTACTACCTTTGCCAACATCGATTTAGTTACACCTAAAGAAGCAGCTTTGGCATGGTTGGAAACCCGCTCGAAAGTCCGTAAAACTGATGGATTAGTCGCTAAACCAACTTACCTCAAATCTGTTAACAAAAAGCTGATTTGGTCAAACATAATCCTTTGCTAAATCCACCTTATTTTGCGACCTATGATCGATTTTCCTTAGATTTATATTCTTCAACTTATCTACAAGTTGCTTAAATACAAGTGTTTAACCGTTTTTCATCAAGTCCTCTTTAAATCAACTTCTTAAAAAGGAATCAATTTGAGTTATGACCGACTGAAATCGGTCTGGAAAAAATACTTTTGAATATTTTTCCTTCACTTTATTAAAATCATCCGGTTCTTTAATGTGTGAAGCAATCAGTCCTACAATCACCTTTCTTAAACCAAACCGCCTAATAAACTTTTTAAGTTCAATATCTGATGTACTAGTATAAGCATAGACCGGATGATTGATATATTTACAAAAAGTATCCAATTTCGTCATATCAATAATGAATTTTTTGCCAATGCTCGACATAAACTCTCTGTGATGTTCAATCACTTGTTTATTATCCCCCCTTTTATTTATTTTATATCCGATCCATTCTTTTAAAGCATTGTTTCCATAGTACTCTGCAAGGCTATGAGACTGATGCTCAATTAAATTCGGAATATAATTATCAGGAGAGCTAAATATCTCCTTAATAACCTTCGTAACTTTTTTGTTTGTTATAGTAAAGTAAGGTTTAAAGATCCAATAATTATCATATTCAGCAGCTTCATTAAAGTTTATTCCAAGTAAAAACTCATCTATTTCTTTTTCAAAATAGTAATTGCTTTTTTGATGGAAACCTGCATCAGTATAAATAACTCTTAAGTCTGAAAGTATATCAACCATTCTTATTTTAACTTTACGATTTGACCAATGGTATTGTAGTTTGTCGCGCTTCCATAAACCTCTAAGCCTACACTGTTATGGTTCAGAAGACTACCAGGATCTATATTAAACTTTTCGGACAATTCTTGAATTTTTGTGTTTTTGTTTGCGCGAACAATGATTTCTTTTATATTACCATTTCTTATCCATTCGAATACTAATTTTTGGTTGTCTGTACAAGACTGAAACCAATCTAAATTCCAGTTTTTAGTTAAGGTTGTAAATTTTGATTCTACAAGCAGGTATTCTCCTGTTATTTCATCAAAAACCAAATTATCAATCCTTATTCTTTTTGTAATGCCAGCATTGTTAGTAACATCCAATGTTACTTGTTGTACAACATTGCTTAATCCATACTCTTCTACTAGAGCAAGGTTCACGACCTCCTCGTCAAATTTGTTTGATAGTTCTTTTAGGTTCTTCCACCATTTACCCTGCCCCCACTTGGCTAAGGGAGAACCTGCGACTACTGTCCCTTCGGATAAAATATCCCAATACTTGCCGGGTTCCCAGAGTATATCATCAAAAGTTTCGAACCAGCTTGGGTTATCGAGTAGGTCCTGTTTAATCCCGTAATTGGTATTTCCTAACCGAGAGGTAATCTCGCCAAGAAAAAAATCTGTAACATTATCATGGGAGGCGTCATCGCCGGGTCTCACATCGCCAACCTCTCCTCTAGTATCGATGCCATCTACTACGGACTATCAATGTGAGTAAACAATGTTACCAGATTGTTTTAGTTAGGAAGACAGGGACTAGTTTTCGTAAATGAATAAATTATTTTGGGGTGAACTTCGAATATAAAGTCGATTATTTTCAATGATAGGTACTTCACCACTACTGATGGTATTATTATCCGGCAATTGGATAACATTTTGAATTGAGAGGGTCTCCCTATTTAAGATACCAACCTTGCCTTTAACCCCATATTTAAAATAGATATATTTATCGGTTACTAGGAATTGATTTTCGCAATTCACATCCCATTTTTTAAAGTCACTTTTCAAGTTAACTGACTCAATAATTTTACCACTAAATGCATCGATTAAAAAATAATCCCCATGGAAACTAATGCTGAATAGATTCTTCTGAAACAATGCTGTATTAGCATGCCCCTTAATTTTCCACAAGACTCTCTTGTTGGAAATGCTTAAACCTATATGGTATACTTCATTTTTTGCGTTAATTCTCAAGATCAATAAATCCCCTTTTAAAAAAGGATATGACGTTATTTTTAGTCTCGTACTATCCTCTAGTTCATAGAGGACTGAAGATAAATTAAAGGTCCAAATGACCTCCCCAGTATTGATGTGATAAACATGAATTGATTTAGTGTTTTTTCCAAAGATTATGTGATGTGTTTTATCATTTACATAAAACCCATATCTATCACAATCTGCCTTCCAAATAATTTCTTTCGTTTCTAAATCATATCTTAATAATTTGAATTGATTATTTTGGTCTCCATTGCTCTGTTTTAGTAAAACTTTATTTGCGACTATGTGATGAATATTCCAAATATTGTCTAACTCTAGATCGAAGGTTTTTTCCTTTATCATTCTATATGTATCTATACTATAAAATGAAGACCCTTCTATTATTAATAAAGTATTATTGTTAATTGTTAATATTCTGGGATAAAGTTGAAAATCAAACCTTGATACTTCTTTTATCGTATCAAGACTGATTATCCTCATCATTTTTTGAGATGTGACAAATAGCATATTGTTATGAATTTGAACATTGCTCACATCTTGGATAATTTCTATTAGCTTGCTCATAGGTACTAATAAATTAGAAGAAAAATATCTATATAGTTATCATTAATAAATAATGAAATATCATTGTCTGTCAATTGTCTTAAGCCTTTTGGGAAGTCGAACATTGACTCGAATTTTCCGTCAGGTAAATTTGTAAATTGCTGTTTTTGATCTTGCAATGCTTTTATCAGTTGTGATTTTAATTCGCTTGAATTTTTAATTCCATTTGTGTTTTCTGCACTTTGTTTGAATAAATAGTTAAACTGCCCTATTTCCTTACCATTCAAGTATCCCACAAACTGCCTTGTAAAAGACTCATATCGATTTGGGGTAATAGCTTGCCAGTTTTTGAACTCGTTAAACAAATTCACAACAGTGCCTTGTTCGCTGATTAAATCCACCACGATATCACCAATTTCATCTGCTTCCGTTGAAACGGTAACTTCAAATTTTGTTACGGTACCGATTTGATCCGCGTGATTTTTGATAGTATGAAGAACAAAAGAACCTCCAGCCATTTTTCCGGCTGATTCGGTGAGCTCGGACATAAAATCGAAGGCTCCAGGTTTCGCTGCATGGTTG
>DESS01000383.1 GCA_002361335.1 Richelia sp. UBA3308 | reverse complement strand
AGCGCGGTCTTGGGGGTCTCCCCCATGAGCAACTGCGGAGCATCCCTGCCCGTAAGAATCTACTTAATTAAAATAAAATCTGCTGTATAGATACTAATCAACCCGGTTTTTAGAAAAAACCGGGTTTGTCAACACCATAAATTCTTATAATTCATCTAGTATTCCACCAAGTTAACGAAGCCTGGGCAATAATTAAATTTATATGCCGGAGTATTCACCATTCACTACTCCCAAATGACCAAAAAAGGTCGGCTGCACTCTGATAATATCTCAACTGGATTTAATATTTAATATTTTAGCCAACAATACTTTGGATTATCCTCTTCTTTAAAGAAGAGGCTTACTAATTTTAGACTGTAGATTTTAGATTAGGATTTGTTCGCCGCAGGGGATATTAGATTATTCTCTAAATGATACCCCAAGGGCTTGTTTTTCGATCTAAAATCTATCCAAAATCCAAAATTTAGAGGCTGTAATTGTCGTAAATTAACCGAAACGTCCAGCAACATAATCGCGAGTACGTTCGTCGATAGGATGATTGAAAATTTGGTCAGTAGTACCAAATTCAACCAGTTGTCCAGCACGGCTATTATCTATGCTGAAAAATCCTGTGAAATCAGCGATACGTTGCGCTTGTTGCATATTGTGGGTAACAATTGCAATTGTCAATTCACCGCGTAAACTATCAATTAATTCTTCAATTTTACCAGTTGCAATGGGGTCTAGAGCAGAACAAGGTTCATCCATTAGCAATACTTTTGGTCTAACTGCTAAAGAACGAGCAATACATAAACGCTGTTGTTGACCACCAGACAAACCCAAAGCTGATTTGTATAGTTTGTCCTTGACTTCATCCCACAAAGCAGCCTCTTTTATCGCAGATTCGACAATACCATCCAATTCTGATTTGGGACAATGTCTAGCAATTCTGACTCCATAAGCTACATTATCGTAGATACTCATGGGAAAAAGATTCGGCTTTTGGAACACCATACCAATTTGGCGGCGTAGTCTATTGAGATTAACCCGAGAAGAGTAGATATTCTGACCAAAAAATTCAACCTCTCCTTCAATTCTCACATCGGCTTCCAATTCGCCGATGCGATTGAGAGATTTGATGAAAGTCGATTTACCGCAACCCGATGGACCAATAAGTGCCGTAACTTGCTTTTGGTAAATATCTATAGACACTCCTTGAAGTGCTTTGAAAGTACCGTAGTAGAAAGCAAGGTTTTTGACGGTAATGGCTGGAATTAAGTTACTCATGAAGAAAGAAACTTTGACGATTATTCTAATAAATTGCAACTCAACAAGTATGAAAGCTCAAGCCTAAAGCATTACTTTCTTCATATTTTTTTCCTCGTTATCAGACGAGAAAGAAGACTCAACAAGAAAACTAAACCCACTAATACAATCGAAGTTGTCCAAACTAATTGGAATACTTCAGGTCTATCGTCTTCATAGAAGCGATAAATTAATACAGGTAGGGAAGCCGTTTCTTTATTAGGCCATGACCAAAAATTACTGAACAAAGACGTGAAAATCAACGGCGCAGTTTCACCAGAAGCACGGGCGATCGCCAATAATGTAGCTGTAGTAATCCCCGGTAATCCAGCAGCTACCACAACGCGAAAAGTAGTTTGAAAGCGATTTCCTCCCAATGCAGCAGATGCTAAACGTAGAGAATTGGGAACAAGTTTTAATACTTCTTCGGTTGTGAGAGCGATAATCGGAAGCATAATTACACCTAAAGCAAAGCCCCCAGCAATACCGCTGAATTGCTTAGTTGTGGCAACGAAAACACCATAAGCAAATACACCCACCACAATTGAAGGTACACCGGTAAGAATAGTGGTGATAAAACGCACAACACGAGCAACAGTAGATTTTCCACCAAATTCCGATAGAAATATCCCTGTGATCACCCCAAAAGGAATGCTAAACAACGCGCCAATCCCAACCATTGTGATCGTACCAACAATGGCATTGGCAAAACCAAAATCAATCACTTGCTTAACAAACATTTGTGGTTCGAGATTAGAGAATCCCCTTCTCAGAATCACCCATACCAGTGAAAACAAAGGTAACAACGCCACAAAAGTTAGAAAAAAAGCAATAGCTGACATTCCATATTGGAAAACAAACCTTTCAGCCGACAGAGGATTACATATTTCCCTTGCTACAGACAAATCAATTTGCGGACGTTTACTAGCACTCATTTCCCTTAACCAAATCTGAAAATTTTTCGGCGAGAATCTTTATAAACAGAAATAATCCTAAGTTTCGGGCAATTAGATAAGTCAGTAATCGCTACTTTTTATTTCGATTCAGTACCTGAACTAATACCACAGCCCCGATGTTGACTGCTAGAGTAATAAAGAACAAAATCAAAGCTAAATAAGTTAAAGCTGCAGTGTGCAGGCTATTTTCAGCTTCAGCAAATTCATTAGCTAGTACAGCTGGAATTGTGTAGCTCGCATCCAACAAAGAAGCGCTGATGAATTCCGAGTTTCCAATTACCATGGTTACAGCTATGGTTTCGCCTAAAGCACGTCCCAAAGCCAGCATAGTAGCACCGACAATACCAGAAAAGCCAGTAGGTAATAATACGCGGAAAATAGTCTCCCAACGGGTAGCGCCTAGAGCCATCGAACCAGTGCGATATTGTTTTGGTACTACTAACAAAACATCGCGGCTAATTGCTGCCATTGTCGGCAAAATCATAATAGCCAAAATAATTCCTGCAGTTAATAAATTATCACCGCTAGGTAATTCAGTATTAAACAGTGGTATCGAGTTTAAATTTTCCGACAGCCAAGTTTGTGGAGGTATAAGAAGAGGAATTAAGACAAAAACACCCCATAAACCAATGATTACACTGGGAATTGCCGCGATTAGCTCGACGATAAAAGCCACTGGAGAGCGCAGGTAAGAAGGAAAAAAATCTTCACTCGTGACTAAAGCGATCGCTAACCCTACAGGTACGGCAATTATAATCGCCAAAAAGCTACTTACAATAGTTCCGTAAACGTAGGGTAATGCACCATAAAGGCCTTCACCAATATCCCATTCTTGGCTCCACAAAAATCCTAGTCCAAACTTGTCAACGGCTGGTTTTGCTTCCTGAAAAATGATATAAACCATCCACAGGAACATAATTACTACTAGTAGAGCAAAAGAGCGTACCAGCCACTTAAATCCTTGCTCTAACCATATATTGTTGGCATCTTGAGCAAAAATATCGATCTTCTCATCAACTGCTGAATTTGGTTGAACCGATGAATTAGCCATTACCCGTGATCTCGATTTTAGATTTTAGATTTTTGATTATGCGATTTCAAGAACACTACACTATTTGAAATCGCAAATTCTTCTGGTGCGGGCATCCCTGCCCGTTTATACTTATCAAATAAAGTACAAAAAAGAATTCAAATAAAGTACAAAAAAAATAAATTACGATAAGGCATCCCTGCCCATTGGTACTTTAATGAAGATGAAATCTGCTATACAAACCTAAATATAAGGGTGGGCATTGCCCACCCCAGCTTGATTGAATTAACGATTAGGATACATAGCATAGGCAAGATATCCTATCGCTAGTCTGTTTGAAAGATATAAATACAGAAGTCAGAGGAATTTATTCTAAAATAAAAGCCTTTTAACTTCTGCATCCGACCTTAATTACTTAACTTCTCTGTTAACTTGATTGATTACGCGTTGTCTAACCTGTCTAGGAATGCTAGTGTAGAGCAATTTACCGTTGAGCTTTTGAGCTTCATCACTCATTACCCACTTGATCCACTTCTTAACAGCAGCAGCCTTAGCAGCTGTAGGATATTTCTTGTTTACTCTACCTATTTCGCAAAACCTTTTATATGTAATGGTTTTAGGATAACTCAGCACCCTATTGGCTAATTATTCATTAATTCACAAAAAAGGCAAAATTTATAAATCGCTCAAATTCCTGATTATACTGTGAGAGGGCATTCTATACTTATTCATTAAAGTATTTATTAATACTTTTATAAATCTCTTTATACAAAATTGAATAGAGCAGATTGTTTTATCAGGAAAGTACTGGCTGAGGACTAAGAAATATCAGAAAGGCTTTCTGTTCTTGATTCTAGCCCTCTGCTATGTAACGCTATTTTTGCCACCCTTGTGAAGTCAGACAGCGCAAACAAACCTATCTTATATGATGTCCGCCAAATCACCCAGGCGGATGTCGTTGCGAGTGGAACGTAGCAACCGCAAGGTTTTGAGATTGCTTCCCTAGGGTCGCAATGACGGTTATTTAAACGGACATGATATTAATTGTAGATGCCTTTGCTCTGACCATTATTCGGGTATACTAAAATACTTGTTAATACGGCGGTATTGGCGCATTCAATTGAAGTTTTAATCTAGTATTTTCGGTTTTAAGTTTTTCAACTTCTAATTCCAGTTCTTTACAGCGTTTATTAAGTATTTCAACCCGATCAATTTTTTTAAAAGCATCGCTCATAGCTCTTTTACGATTTTCTAAACCAAACCATCGCTGATAAGTTTTAGTGTGCATTTCGACTGAATGACCTAAATTATCGGCTGAAGCTTTTACCGGAATGCCTTGTAAATGCGCTCTAATAGCGCAGGCATGGCGAAGATCATATGGTTGAAAATCAACGCCCACACGGATGAACCAAGCGCTATTTTGATTGCAAATAGCGTTAAGTTGCTTGTGAGTGTTGAGGGATTCAGTCCGTTTTTTAAGGCGATGTAGGATCTCCTCATCTTTTAGCTCAAATAATTCTACCCATTCCGGCACAAAGGGTAATACTTCACGGTATCCGGTTTTATTTGATTCATGAACTTTAAAAGTATTATTTGTGTTCTCAGGATTTAACAGCCATTCTATATCTGGCTTGTTAAATACTTCTCTTGGACGTAAGCCATAGACTGCTAATAGCCCGTAAACAAGCCTGTAAAACTTCCACAAGTCCCTAAATTCTTTTCTAAGTTTTAAAGATTGTTGTTGATATTCAGTATATTTATTAAAATTAACTATTATATTTTTGTCTGTAGGGATTTCTCGTGCTTTAGGGGTATACCTTGTTTTTAAATGATTAAATTTTGCATCGATTCCAAAAAGCTTACAGACTAACGCCGAAATTTTAACTAATTCTCTTCTAACACTATCGCTGTCTGGTTTTTGAATAAAATATTCAAAGTTGTGTAATGATGCTTCTTGAGATAAATCAAAGCGTTTTTTAAATATTCTTTTGTAATTAAAAAGCGTACCTTCTGATTTTAAAGTACGCTTACGAGTTTTGAAATACTCTTGTTCAAAGTTGTCTAAAATATCTTGAAAAGTTAATACTTTCTTTGTTCTTTTTTGTCCTAAATATTTTTCCGTCCACTCAAAAGTTTTTCTAGCGATAAGCCTACCAAGTTCATAGCTTTCCTCTTCGGCTGTAATAACGCCTTCCAAGCTTGCAGGTATGCCCAAGCTTATCTGATATTGTTTTGTCTGCCTACCATTCTTGGAAATATCACCCGGTTTTAGTGGAAGTGTTGCACGTAGCTGTAAAGAATTACCTTTCGATCCTATTCTTACTTTTACATTTGCTGCTTTGAGTCGGTAATTGGCTTCGTCAATTGCTTGTTCTACTTTCTCTATCATATGGGCTTCTTGCATCTGAACTGCGTTATTTATACCTAAAAAACTTCCGTCAGTAGTGTTGACATCCGAAAAATCTTTAAAAGCATCCTGGTAAATTTTTTGACCCATTTTATAAAATGCCCCCTAAAAATGTTTCCTAAATATTCCCTAATATGAGGCTAATTGACTTACAAAGTTGATTGATTCCTTAAGTATTCCTTACTTTTTGGCAGGTTTGACTTACAAGGTTTATTGAATCACAATGTAGTTATAAAAACATTTTAGAAGAATAGGGGGTTGAGGTCAATTTAGAGTTTTCTTGTAGATCATCATCCAGGTCAAACCAACGATGGGGTAACCCTTGGAAGAATCTCCAACGAATACGCGGTAGTTAGAGGGGAAATCAACGCTAGACAAACCTTGGTTAGCAGTTCTCAAAGAAGGAGCAACAAACTGTCCGCTTGCATTTTGAACCCTTGCAGACTTAAGTCTGTTTAAACGAGCATAGGAGTAGTTAACGTAACCGATACCACCACGTGTACGCCTAACTAGAGCAGCTACACCAGCGTTACCCTTACCCTTTCTAGCTTTGAAATTCCATCTGGGCTTCTTCAAACCACCAATTTTTCCTCTTGTAATTCTTCCTCTAAAATAAGGGTTGACGGTGCTGAGGAAGTTGGTGAAGATGAAGGTTGTACCAGAACCATCTGCACGAACAACAGGTCGGATTCTACGGTTAGGTAATCTTACACCAGGGTTGTCCCTTTGGATTCTGCGATCGTTCCATCTGGTGATGTTACCAGCGAAAATCCGACCTACAACATTGCGGGACAACTTGAGGTTTCTAACACCAGGCAAGTTGTAAACAACAGAAACAGCACCACCAGCGGTAGGTACCAAGATTGTGCCACGGCTTACTCTAGCGATTTCTTTATCTTTCATCGCTGCGTCGCTACCGCCGAAATTAACGGTTCCCTTAATGAAGTTGCGGATACCGCAGCTAGAACCACAAGAGGTGTAGTTTACTTGTAATTCAGGGTGTGTCTTACGAACTTCACGAGCATATCTTTGATACAAAGGATTAGGGAAACTAGCACCTGCACCTACTAAAGTTTCAGCTTGAGCAACTGCTGTCAAAACAGGGCTCAATGCAAGAGCAGCAGCAGCAACGGAAGTAGTTACGATTCGATTCAATGCGGTAGCTTTAAAATTCATAGTGTCTCGATTTGTGGGGATAGAGTTCTACGCGAGATTCCTACCAAAAATACCCTACCCTTTTACCAGTTAAGAACAGTTAAAGAAAGCAGCAAAACTACTTTAAAATACGTTTAAATTTTGGTTTTTAGGTAATATTAATTATTTTTTTAAGAAAAGATTTATTAAACATTTTTTAACTTACAATGTGACTTAAATATCTCTAATTAGACTAACGTTTGTAAAATAATCAAACAATATTTTTGTCTCAAAATGCTATGATTGATATACGTGATGCTATAAATTTTGACAAATAAAGTACAAAGTACGATATTTTTAGTTTAAGAATTCATACTTTGTATTTTACAAGAATTATCTGGTTTCGCTCTGTGCATCTGTCTTTTATTGTGTTATTTGACGGCGTTGTGCAATCCAGATTCCCAGAGCCAAATACATGATTAAATCATTTATTCTGAAGAAATTGCTCGTTCCGTTAAGACAAATTTCGCCATTAATGTGGCTAACTTCATTCGTATTGCATAGTTTGTTATTTGTCGTACCAATACCTTCTAATTCTTCAGAAACAGCGAAACCCGAAGAGGAAGTTTGTGAAGAAGATGGCTCCGTTGATGAAGCAGGGGATAATTCTATAAGTGAAGATGCCACTGATGAA
>DESS01000390.1 GCA_002361335.1 Richelia sp. UBA3308 | reverse complement strand
CAAAAACAATCTCAAAATTCGTCAAAAAACGGCTACTCTATTGAATCATTACGAAAAATGATAGCTCAAAAATATAAACTAGGACAAGTTCCAGCACTCAAAAGAGTTAATAAAGCTTTGTTAGATGCTCAATTACAATCAAAATACAACAATAGTCAGTGGAAATTAACAAAAAAAGGCAAACAATACGCCAAAGAAACAATCAGAACTAGCAAAAAAAAGAATCCTGTAGTAGAAATTAGTTGGTTTCCTGAAGTTTTAGATCAAATTGAAAAGTACTTTAAAAATAAGTAAAAATTATTAAGGAAGTAATCTATTTACTACTTCCTTTTAAAATAAACCATCAAAAAAAAGGAGTAATAAAAAAATGGCAGAAAATTTACTCAGTTACAACCACATTAATACAATTTGTAACTTTATGCTAAAAAAACCTTATGTCCCAGATTACTATATTCCTGACATCGAAGTGCGAGGACGGATACTTTGGGCTGAAAATTATCGCAGCAACAATTACAAATTCAACAAAAACGATATCGAACCATTTTTTCAATTTAAGTATGAAGGTGAAGGCGCAAGCGTCGAAAATATGTCTGTCACTGAATTTATCAAATTAGTTAAAGCTGCTGAACATAGTTGTTCGCAACATCCCAATTATAAAAACAGTGAGGCTCATAGGATAATCGAAGAAATCAACGTTTATACGATGGCAAGAATTCAAAGAGAAACCCCTGGTGTTACTTTATATAAAATTACAAAAAGTGAAGCTTGGGAAAAAGCCCCCTGGTTTATTTGATGATAACCAATTCTTTTATAGTTTCGGAAGAAATTGTAGCTTGCCAACTTCAAGTAATTACTTTACAAGCTACAATTTCAAGTAATTGGTTGTCGAATTGTTTACAACCAATTCTTTTGTTTCGTTACGATTTAAAAAGACAAGAAATTTTTATCATTGCTGGAAATAACGGAACAATAAAATTAACCATCGATCGCCCCAGGTCTCGCATTAAATTTCCAGCTATGATAACTTATACTCCGACAACCACATTCTCAAAGACTTAATCAATCGCAAAAAATCAATTAAAAAAGCACAGAAAATCTCGAATTTAAAGACTCTGTGCTTTTTTTTAGTCCATAATTATAATAACTCGTTAGTTTAAAGGTCAAACAAAAATGACAAATTTAATATCTAAATTAAATGTATTATACGATCGCGATTACCATCTCTGGCTAGAAAAAACAGCAGAATTGCTCAAAACTAAAAATTTTGAAGCCATAGATCTAGACAATTTAATAGAGGAAATAGAAAGCTTGGGTCGCAGCGAAAAAAACAAAATCATATCTAGTCTAAGATTAATCTATCACCATCTGCTCAAATGGAAATACCAACCTGAAAAACGTAGTAAAAGCTGGAAAAATACTATTGAAAGAGAAAGAGATAATATTAAAGATTATATCGAAGATATGCCTAGTCTTAAAAATTTATTACAAGAGATAAATTCTTTAGAAAAAGCTTATCGTCGGGGACGAAGAGATGCAATAAAAGAAACTGGAATTACTAATTTACCAACAGATTGTCCTTTTACAATCGAAGAAGTTCTTGAATCAGAATTAACCTTATAAATTAAACAATCGTGAAAAAAATATTCATATTGCTTCGATTTTTTATGACTTTTTAGCAAAAGAAAACATTTTAGATAAATTACTTTTGCTGCTCAAAAACCAAATCATAATCTGGTAAATAGAACAAACTATGAGCAGAAACCACATAATTTAAAAAGCACAGAAATCTCGAATTAAGAGACTCTGTGCTTTTTTTACTTAATAAAAATGATGAGCTTTATTTATTAGAAGGATCTAATCGATAAATGCCTCTCGGCGAGATAACAAATAAGTTCCTCGTCGATGGAAGTTCTATTCCCAATTCCTCTAAAGCTTTAATTTTTTCGAGGGACAAATAATGATCCCAACTCGGATCGCCAAAATTAGCAAAATTTCTCGTTCTAAATGGCTCTTCTCCGCCTAATTCCTCTATTTCCCTTTGATATTGACCGACTTGAAGTGGTAAGACTATAGAATTATCAAGGTATTTTAGATAAGAAAAAGGTTCTCTACTGTCCAAAGGTGTTAATATTCGACAATTGCTCCCAACAGCTTGAAAGATTGCCTCTCGATAATTATAATCGCTGTTATTTTTTATCAATCCTAAAAGATAGTATTTAGCCCCATTAGCTGCAACCGACGACCATAATTTCCCCCCTGTAATCTCTGATGTTATACAAGAATGCAATTCTCTTGGGATTGAGGACAAAAATTCATTTCTAGTCCGAGCAATTTGGAGTCTTTTGGTTAATTCTAGATAATTTTGCTCTTCTTCAGTAAAAGGTTGTGCTGTTACCGATTTATCAAAACTAGAAAAACCTCCAAATAACGTTACGGCCATTATTAAAGCGCATATGTATTTTCGTTTCATTTTATACTACATCCCTGGAATATATTTTCTTGGATTTTCATAATTTCCGCGACCATCATGGATTCGCAGATCTAAATGCGGGCCGGTACTCCAGCCCGAACTACCGACTTCTCCGATTTTTTGACCTTTACTCACTTTCATACCCACTTTTACTGGCATAGAGCCTGATTTTAAGTGACCGTAACGGACTATTTTGCCGTTATCCATCTTCACATCTACCCAGTTACCTAATTGACCGCCACAATTGCGTTTTTGAGCCGAATTGCCCCAATCTGGACAAAATCCCCCGCCTACTCTTACAACCTCTCCACCATCGATCGATTTTACTGGAGTTCCGATCGGTGCTGCAAAATCTACACCGTTGTGAAATTGTTCTGTCCCACTTATTGGTCGATATCGCCATCCATATCCGCTACTTACTCTAGTACCATTAGCAATCGGATGAACTGTATCCCCAGTAAATATTCCATCTCCAGGCTGGCAATTGTCGCATAAATAACTATCTGGCATATATTCACCGAGAATATCATCAATTTGATCTTGAAAATTTGGCGGAATATTTATTTGCGGCGGAGTTCCACCCATGACTACGATCGCGTTTTCTTGAATGGGAAGCCAAGGTACATAGCCAATAAAATAAGGTGTGCAACCCAAATCAACAAATCCGTTCCTGGCGCAGGCCCTAAAATATAAGCCCTGGCGTGCCGAACCACTTGATTCATTAGTAGAAACGATCGCGACTTTAAAAACTTCGCCAAAGACTAATCTTCCGGTCGGTTCTTTACCGCCGTTAACCATTTTTAAAGCACCGCTTCCTCCTTTTACTTGCTGGGTTTCTCCTGAAGCCCAATGCTTACCATAGAAAGGGCCAGAAGCTCCAGCAATATCCGATAAATTAACCCAAGCACAAGAAGATCCAGACTGGCAACTTTTCGGAACGGTTGAATTACCACTTGCTTCTCCCGAAACATAATCGCTATCTGAAATATTGGGATCGCCATGCTCTTCTTTACCAAAAACCGTATCGGCGATCGCTACTTGAGTTATGCCAAATCCTATGCCTAAAGGAAAATCCGATAGCGGTATCGAGTTTAAGCCTGGTACTTGCGAGATCAAGCTTCGCTGCCAATCCTTGAAAGATTCGAGACTAGTAAACTCCAACCCTGGTATCGAATCGGATAAAGCATATTTATTTAAATCTAGCGCATCTCCTAGCGGAATCTCCCCAATCTCCGGCGCAATATTTAAAAAATCTCCTACCGTACTACCAGGATCTAACAAATTACCAATTCCCTCTTTGCTAATTAAATCTGAAAATACTTGGATATTAGCGATCGGAATATTTTCTAATCCTGGGATAGCCGACGTTAAACTAGTGATACTTTGCCAATTCATAGCCGTAAAATCATTTAAGCTTAAATTGCCTAAATTAATTCCACTTAAATTAGATATTTGCTGAAGAGCAAATCCCGATACTCCCATACTGCTAATATCTCCCAGCATCAATACATCAGAAACATTAGCACCAGCCTGCCAAATTCTCGACGGATCGTAGCCCAATTGGTTTACAACATCCATCGGAAAATCTATACTCCCAGCTTCGGCAAAACCTGGCATACTCGACCAAGTTATTTGCGACCAATCCGGTACTTCAACCGAATATCCATCTATATTTTCCAATACTGTTGGTATCTTAGGTATATTGTTTGATGCTACTATCTGCGGAGGAAATCCTAGAGCAAGAATTAAACTAACAACAAAACAAAATACCAGAAAAAACTTTTTCCTGGTTTTCCTCATCATCTCTTCAATTAAATTTATTTTTTTTGAATAAACAAAATTAACACTCGAAACGAAATCCTGATAATCTTACTGGAATATTTCGAGC
>DESS01000392.1:34478-34973 GCA_002361335.1 Richelia sp. UBA3308 | reverse complement strand
CCATGCCCCATGCCCCATTCCCATTTGTATGCATAAAAACATTATTTATTAAGGGATATTACAAATTTTTCAAAAATATTTAGAAATCCTCTAAAACCCAAACATGGTTTTAACGTAGAAGCATATATAAGAATTGGGGCACATTAAATGATTAACTTACAAAAATATCGCTTTGTCTGTACTCTTACCTTTGGTGATATCTACGGTCAAATAATTATTTGGCTAATAACTATTACTCTTAGTTTGGCATCAGCTCTAGCGTTAATGGGTGCGAGAAGACCAGTTTATGCTTTAGCTACAGTTGGACTCGTGGTATTATTATCCTTTCCTTTTTTACTATTCGCATTTGTGACCACATTAATAAATCATATTGAACTGTCTGCGATTGAACCAGGAACAGCAATGGAATCAATACCAGGTAATATTTCTCAACAACAACCTGCGACTAATTAATCTACTAATTAATAAAGATAGGGCATTGGGCCGAAAGGGCAT
>DESS01000392.1:0-34403 GCA_002361335.1 Richelia sp. UBA3308 | reverse complement strand
CCCCTTGTCCCCTTGTCTCCCCATCTCCCCATCCCCCCAAATATAAGTAACTATATACAAATAGGTTTCTTAAAGTCAGGGGAAATTATGCTGGAACACGATGTAATCATAATCGGTGGTGGATTGGCTGGAAGTCGCGCTGCGGTAGAAATTGCGCGAATGAATCCTAGTTTGAGTATTGCTGTTATTGCTAAAACTCACCCAATTCGTTCTCATTCGGTGGCGGCACAAGGTGGTATCGCTGCTAGTCTCAAGAATGTGGATTCTGCTGATACTTGGGAAGCCCACGCTTTTGATACTGTAAAAGGTTCTGATTATTTAGCGGATCAAGATGCAGTGGAAATTCTCACCAAAGAAGCGCCGGAGGTGGTAATTGATTTGGAACACATGGGCGTTTTGTTCTCTCGTTCCGAGGATGGTAAAATTGCTCAACGGGCTTTTGGTGGACATTCTCACAATCGTACTTGTTATGCTGCTGATAAAACTGGTCATGCAATTTTACATGAATTGGTAAATAATTTGCGGCGGTATGGCGTTCATATTTATGATGAATGGTACGTGATGCGCTTGATATTGGAAGAAGGTGAAGCTAAAGGCGTGTTAATGTTCCGCATTCTTGATGGACAGATGGAAGTGATGCGAGGCAAAGCCGTAATGTTCGCTACTGGTGGTTACGGTAGAGCTTTTAATACTACTTCTAATGATTATGCCTCTAGTGGTGATGGTTTAGCGATGACAGCTATTGCTGGATTGCCTTTACAAGATATGGAATTTGTGCAATTTCACCCAACGGGGTTGTATCCGGTGGGAGTATTGATTTCCGAAGCTGTGCGTGGTGAAGGTGCATATTTGATCAATTGTAAAGGCGATCGCTTTATGGCTAATTATGCCCCTTCTCGGATGGAATTAGCGCCACGGGATATTACATCAAGAGCGATTACTCGTGAAATCCGTGCCGGAAGAGGCGCTCATCGCGATGGTAGTGCTGGGGGGCCTTTTGTTTATCTTGATTTGCGTCACATGGGTAGAGAAAAAATCATGAGCCGCGTTCCTTTTTGTTGGGAAGAAGCCCATCGTTTGGTGGGAGTTGATGCGGTAAATGAACCAATGCCCATACGTCCCACAATTCACTATTCTATGGGTGGTATACCAGTAAACACTGATGGACGAGTTCGTAGCAGTAGTGATGGGTTAGTAGAAGGCTTTTTTGCAGCGGGAGAAAGCGCTTGTGTCTCCGTTCATGGAGCGAATCGTCTCGGTAGTAATTCTTTGTTGGAATGTGTCGTTTACGGACGTAGAACCGGGGCAAGTATAGCTAGATACGTAGAAAATCGTAAATTACCTGCGATCGACGAGCAGTTTTATATAAAGGAAGCCAAGCAGCAAATTCAAAGTTTATTAGAGCAGCCTGGAGAATACCGAATCGATCAAGTGCGACAAGAATTTCAAGATGCCATGACAGATTACTGTGGCGTATTCCGTAACGAAGAATTGATGCAACAAGGATTAGAAAAAATACAGGATATCCAGAATAAATACTCGCAAATTTACTTAGACGATAAAGGAAGTTGTTGGAATACAGAACTTATTGAAGCTTTGGAATTAAGAAGCTTAATGGTAGTTGGAAAAATAATTATGGCATCGGCTCTTAATAGGCAAGAAAGTAGAGGCGCACATTGTCGGGAAGACTATACAGAAAGAGACGATGAGAAATATTTGAAGCATACTATGGCTTATTATTCCGCTGCCGGAATTGATATTCAATATCGTGACGTTTCTATTACCATGTTTGAGCCGAAAGAAAGAAAATATTAAGGAAAAATTAAAGTATTGGCAAGCACGCGTTGCTGGGTTTTGTATCTGTAGCCCCACCCTTTGAGGATACTGCTGGTGAATGGTAGGTTAGACCCCTAGTTTACCTACAAACTGGCTTGTAGAGACGCGATATATCGCGTCTCTACATTTACCGGAATGGTGAAGTTCATAGTTGGGAAATCAACGCTGTTGAGTATGAAACTTAATAATCCACTTCTGCAGATTGAAAAATCTGTTTTGCAGTCAGTTTCAATTCAGGGAATGATTTTAATTGAACTACCTCATCACCTCTATACAAAATACTTTTGTATTCGCCATCTTCTAATTGACAAACGGTAATAGTAGGTCGTTTAGGACTACCAATAAATCTTTTACCGCCTAGTCCTAAGTAATCAATAATCAAATATTCTGGTATGCCTATATTCTCATATTCCTCAAATTTAACCGCGTAGTCATCGCCCCAATTAGTGCTTACAATTTCTACTACTAATGGTATTGATTCGCTTTGTGAAACTGTAGATTCATTTTCATATAGCGGCTCATTCTTTAAATTTCGCTTATCTATTACCAATAGATCGGGACAATAAGCTGAATGCTTACCTTCAGGTTTTACTAATACTTTTGAAGGAATAATATAAGGTAAATCTAAGCGGTCTAATTCTACGTTTATCTTTCTAGATAAAAATGCAAAAACATTTTCATGCTTGCCAATAGGTTGAGCCACTTCAACAATTACCCCATTATGTAATTCGTAGTGTTTGTCTTCTGGTTTCCATTTAACAAATTCTTCAAATGTTAGTTTTTTACTTAGCGTTTGAGTCATGAGTACAATGTTCTTATTGCTTAATCAATTTTAGCTAGCCTTACGGCAAGCTTTCTAATTATCTCGATCGTCACACTAATTTGTCCCCCATTCCCCCATCTCCCCTGCTCCTATTCTTCTACCGAGTAAATTCTATCAAGCAAAAACATCATTCTTTCTACTTTAAATTCTTTGTCAGCCTCAGTTTTTATTTCTCGCTTCTCTTCAATTTCTTCCGCAACTTCATCCAAAGTTTCTTCTTCCATTAAGTCAAGCAAATTACTTACCATTTCATCATCATCTAAATCCTCTTCTCCATTGAGAATTCCATAATTAACAGGGTATATAAAGCCGTTATTTCCGACTGAAAATTGACTCAGGTATTGCTGTAATTCTGCGATTTGTGTAGATAACTGTAAAATTATCTCTTGCATATTTTGTATTTGTGTTTTTTCTTCCCTATCGTTAAAATCTTGTTTTAACTTTTCAAAAGAACGCTTTAGCATCAAAGTGTTTTCTTTCCAAATGCTGTTTTCGGCTTCTAGCTGTTTTAATCTAGAGATTAAGGATTCTATATCGCTATTAAAATTAAAAGTATTCATAAAAATATTACTGCTTCAAAGGTGTCTTATAATACAACTAGCCACTAAGTAATGTTTAAGCAATTTTATGTTTCAATTGCCCCTTGCTGACACCTACAGTAACAAAGATACCGTCGGCAAGGTTGGCTTAAATGTTCTTCTTGTGACTTTTTTCTCTTTTTAAATAATATGGAAAAACTTGATACCCTATGATGAGAAAATGAAAAATATTTTTCGGGAATGCAGTTTTTATTTTATGCTGCTGCTATCAAAATTAAGTAGTGCCTTAATGTACATATAATATGCGAACTATTGCTGAGATAAACGACAAAATCAACCGTAAAAAAGCCGTAGTGCTAACGGTTGAAGAATTGAAAGCAAAAGTCGCAGAAGTTGGCATTGCCAAAGTCGCTAAACAAGTTGATGCGATCGCCACTGGCACTTTTGAGCAAATGGAATCTAGCGGTGCTATTATTAACCTCGGGCATACTGATCCACCAATAAAAATTCGTCGTTGTTGGTTAGATGGTGTACCTGCATATTCCGGTTTTGGGGCAGTGGATTTATATTTAGGTGCTAGTATTGCTGCGGAAACACACGAAGGAGAAGAACTACGTAGTGGCGAAACTGCTACCAAGACGCTACGAGGTGGCGGTCATGTTATAGAAGATTTAATCGCAGATAAACCAGTACAGGTAAAAGCCCAAGGTCAAGTAACCGATTGTTACCCGCGATCGCATTTTGAAACTACTATTACTCGCGATACTATAAATCAGTTTTATTTATTAAATCCACGTAATTTATATCAAAATTTTATAGTGGGTGTTAATGGTGGGGAACGTCCACTTTATACTTATCTCGGTCCCTTACAACCGCGTTTAGCAAATGCGGTGTACTCCAACCCAGGGGCTATTTCACCTTTGTTGAATGACCCATATTTAAAGCTTGTGGGTATTGGGACGCGGATTTTTTTAGGTGGTGGAATTGGTTATGTTACTTGGGAAGGTACCCAGCATAATCCGATGCAAAAAAGATTACCCAACGGTACGCCGGTTGGTCCAGCTGCCACTTTAGCTTTAATTGGCGATGCGAAGCAAATGGATCGGCGTTGGGTAAGAGGTTGTTATTTCAAGAATTATGGTCCTTCGATAATGTTGGGAGTAGGGGTAGCGCTACCAGTATTAAACGAGGAAGTAGTAGAACGTTGCGCTGTAGAAGATAAAGATATAGTCGCGCCAGTAGTAGACTTTTCTATTCCCCGACGGGTGCGTCCTACCTTTGGTTTAGTTAGTTATGCTCAACTCAAATCCGGACGCATCACCATTGACGGAAAAACAGTAAGAGTAGCCTCGCTATCGAGTATATTTCTCTCCCGACAGGTGGCAATAGAATTGAAACAATGGATTGAAGCAGGTAAATTTACCCTTACCGAACCAGTAGCCCCAATTTCAACAGACAGAACTTTTCTTCCCCAAGATCGTTGGAAGGAGTTTTAAATAGTTGGGCATGGGGCATGGGGAATGGGGAATTACTCCCTTCGGGCGCTTAAGATTACCGAATTAACTGAGGGAGGGAGAAATTTTTATAGCTAATCTTAAACTGGGATAGGAGTAAGAGTTAGGAGGGCCCGAGGGCGGAAGTGAGTAGTGAGCAGTGAGGAATTTCCCCTTGTCTCCTTGTCTCCTTGTCTCCTTGTCTCCCATCCCCTTCCTTGTCCCAAAGGTCCCCAAACCAGCTACCCTTCGGGTCGTTTGTGACGCTTGACGGGCTTAGGAGTAGGTCGAGTATTCGCCGGTTTTTGTACTTCGGGAGATTGACCTTTTCTGACTGGGCGTGGAGTGTCACCGATTGGACGTCGTTTATTATACGGTTTACCACCTCCTGCACCACCTCTACGGGGTGGTCTTCCTCCTCCTTTTTTAAAGGGAGGTCGGCGTTTCTTGGGTAAGTCGGCGATAAATACAGCTTTTTCTATTACCAAAAGGTCTGCTTCTCGCTGGACTTGGAAATCCCAAAATTTGCCCACAGCTTTAGTTTCTAGCTTACCTGTGAGTTTTAATTTGAAATACTTCGGTTTGTCATCAGCTTTGCGTGGTGCTTGCTTGATTTTTACCACCAAGTTCCCTGCGTCGAAAGATTGGTAAACAACTTCGCCACGAACGGAAAAACCACCATCTGGAATTTCTGATGAAGGTGTAAGTTCACCTGGTGATTTTTCACCGGTTGGGGATGATGACTCAACCGGATCTGGGGAATCATCAGATTCTGATGATTCAACAGTTGTATCAGTTTCGGTTGATTCTTGGGGAATTTCATGGTTTTGGCGGTTTAGTGCCAACTTTTCCGGTTCCCAAACTCCGACAATTTGGAGATGAAGATTGTCGTTTTCTTGTCGAGTACGCGGATAAACTACCCATAAATGGTCTCTTTCTAAATCCAGATGATTTTTAACCAAACTCATTATCCGACCTAAAAGGACGGCATCAAGTTCTACATTATCTGGAGTTACAAGGGCACCTTGAGTAAATTGTTCGCTGGTAGGAACGTAACGTGCGCGAACCAAGCCGATTGCTCGGTATTGCATTGGTTCGGAAGGCGGAGGAATTGGTTGTTGCCTTGCGCTTACGTTCTCTTTCGTTTCTTCGCTCTTGGTTGAGTTCGATTTCTCAACGGTTTGACTATTATCTTTACTATCAGCGTTAGAAGATGTTTCTACGCTGTTGTTTTCCGCTTCCATAGAAGCGGATAAATTGGAGGATTCGGACGATTCAGAAGACGGCATCAGGTCGGAATTCATAAAAACTCCTTGCGGCGGAGACACATCCCATATGGGATTTTACAAAAGCTGCTCTCAAGAGCATTTTTGCGGCGCTTAGCGGTTGTATTTCCCACTAAGACAGCCGACTGCGGTAAACTCTATGAGATATTAGTGTTGCGAGATTTCGCATATATACACCATTAGGTGTAATTTAGCGCCTTTACACTAGGAACAAAAGCATACCATAGCTACAATTTCAGACTATTCCTCCTAAAGTCGTCATTTGAGATACGGCAATAAAGGATGAGTATTTGTTATAAAGTTCACAAGCAACACACGGTATTCCGTAAAGTTTTAAGAATTTTTTGTTTTTCAATTTCTCTAAACAATTATTCCATTCAAAGTAAAGGACGGTGAAAGTGTCTCAAGGTGGTAATCGGTGGTTCGTAAAAATCGTGCTGCTAATAGCGGTAGTTGCCCTTGTGGGAGTGTCAATGCTTCCTATGATAGCGGCTTTCAATGATTCGCAACAGTCGGGTAACACAGCTAGTAGCACCGGAAATTCAGCTTCAGAACAAAAATCAAAGCTGGAAGATACTGTACGGGGTTACGAACTAGTTTTACAACGAGAACCAGAAAACCAAACGGCACTCCGAGGTTTATTGGAAACTCGTCTACAGTTACTTAGATTAGGACAAGGCGACATTAAAGGGGTAATCACACCTCTAGAAAAGTTATCAAAGCTTAACCCGGAAGAAACAAGATACGCGGTACTCTTAGCCCAGGCAAAGCAGCAAACAGGTGATAAGGAAGGAGCAGCTCAAGCTTACCGCACTGTTTTAGAAACAAAACCGGGAGACTTACCAGCTTTACAAGGTATGGTAACGTTACTTTTAGAACAAAAGCGTCCCGAAGCTGCTATTGGTTTATTACAAGAAAGTCTCGATAAAGCTAAAAAGGCAAACAAAATTGAACCGGGAAGTGTTGATACTACTGCGGTTCAAGTTTTATTAGGTAACCTTTACGCTAAAGAGAAACGATACGCCCAAGCTTTATCCACTTATGACAAAATAATTAAAAATGACTCAAAAGATTTTCGCCCGGTTTTGGCTAAAGCAATGGTTTTAAAAGATCAAGGCAAAACTGAAGAGGCAAAACCTTTATTTGACAAGGCAGCGTCTTTAGCACCAGCTCGCTACAAAGACGAAATCAACAGACAAAAACAAGCTAGTTCCGCTGATTCTACTCCTAATCCGGAAAGTTCCTCCTCTTCTGAATCTGAGTGATCAGGTGATGGGGAGACAAGGGGCTGAGGGGCTGAGGGGCTGAGGGGCTGAGGAGATGGGGAGACAAGGGGACAAGGAAGGGGACAAGGGGAAATTTAGTACTTTTGACTTTTGCCTCTTGCCTCTTAATTATCCTTGAATTGCAGCAAAAATACCGAATACAATAAATAGGCATCCACCGGCTGCTGTGAGTTGACGTTCGGTAATTTGTCCGGCTAATATTCGTCCGGAGGTAACGGCTATTACGGCGCAAATGGCGTGTCCGAGTATTCCTCCAATGCTTACCCCAATTGGATTATTTTCTGCTGCTAGAGCAATTGTGGCAATTTGAGTTCTATCCCCCCATTCGGCGATAAAAATTAATACAAAGGCTTCTAGTAATATTGCCCAATTATTTTTTTCGTCTTTTATCTGTTTTTCTGCTTTTTCTACAGCTTCTTTGGCTTCTCCTACTACTGCAACATCACAAGTTTGACTCGCCATTTGAGTCGCGTCGTAGAGTAATTTTAAACCAAAGATTGTAAATAAGGCTATTTCCCCATAATGAATATAAATATTTGGCAATAGTGAAGCTGTTTGTCCGGCTCCTACGGATAACATTGTCATTGTTGCTAAAGCAGAAGATGCACCCGCAAATACCAATCTTCTTGAATGCTGCATTGCCAAAATCATGGCAATAAAAAAGGTTTTGTCACCAATCTCGGAAACTGTTATTAATAATAATCCTGAAATAAAAGCTGTTAACACTGCTATATCAAATTTCGCTCTTCTCAGACATTAACATATTATAAAGCTCTATTGGACTCTAAGCAAATCCAAATATTTATTGTTATTCAATTACTCTCAAATTACTCTCAAAAATTTATTAGATAAATTATTATAATACCAGTATATTAGTCATAATTAATAAAGCTGTTATTCATAAAAATTGCTTTTACAACTTACAGTTTTTTTTATCAAGTAAATTGTATTATTATCGTTTCATGACAAATAAATATTTTCAATAAACACTATAATTATAATTAACTTGTTTTTTATTAGAAGTTTGTTAGTTTTACTATGGCATTATCAGAAAATCTACAAGATAAATGATTTGATTATTTGATGATTATTTGATTACTAATTAGTCTTTTGTTACACTTTCATCTTTGATATTTCCATCAATTTTCTTTTCATCAATCAGAAGCTGTTCTTTTTCAATAGTCGATTCTTCTGATGTGTTAATCTCTACATTATCAGCAACAATAACGCATTCAGTTTGTGTACTGGGTTTGAGATTCCATTGATCTAAAACGTCTTTAACTACTATTTCTTGCACCCAGATTTTTGCGACTACGGTTAAAGGTAAGGCTAAAAATAATCCTAGAAACCCGAAAAATGTTACGAAAAATAGCTGAGAGATTAACGTCACTGCTGGTAGTAAGGAAACTTGCTGCGCCATAACCATAGGCGTAATAAAATTACTTTCAGCTTGTTGGATGAAAAAGTATAAAATCAAAACAGCAACTGGTTTCCAAGGTGAATCCAAAAGTGCGATCGCCATTGCTGGGAAAACGCTTAAGGTGGGACCTAAATTAGGAATCAAGTTTAAAAATCCAGCTAAAATTCCTAAAGCTAAAGCCGAACGTATTTGTAAAAGACTTAACCCAACTAGGCTCAAAAGTCCTACTAAAAACATGGCAATGGAAGCACCAGTGATCCAACCTTCTAAAGACACTTCACATTGATCTAAAATTCCTTCTATTCTTCGTCGGTAAAAAGAAGGAAACACTCTGACAAATAATTTACGGTAAGATAAAGGATCTGCAATCAACATTCCTGTTAAAACCAGCACTAACAGAATCTTCAGTATTACTTCCAAGGAACCAGAAACTAAAGCAAAAGTACTTTCTAAACCACTATTGATGAATGGTTGGGCTTGTTCTATAAGACTATTAATATCGGGTACAGAAGGAATAAGTTGACTGGGAAGCCGTGCTCTCAATTCTAAAAGCCAAGCATTGATCCGGATCACAGCTTTAGGAATCTGGTTACCTAATTCTTGAAACTGGTCTACAAAAGGTGGCACAATTAGCCAGAAAAAACCAATTACTCCTAACAAAAAAATAGTTATCGAAAGAAATTTCGCGAAGCCGCGCCTTATACCCAAGCGTTGAAGCCGACGAGCCAATCGATTCAAGGTAGTAGCTAAAACAACTGCGGCAAATACAAGTAACACGACTTCTCTAATTTGCCACAAAATATACAAAGAAGCGCTTAATGCTATTAAACCAATCCATTGACCCAAATTCACGCTTTAACTCCCGGCTGAAGGTGAAATATTATTTACCGATAATGTTGATAAGTTACTTAGGCTTAAGTAATTCTAGTTAATTTTTTGTTTTCTGGATAATTGCCATAGTAAGGCAATTGCTACAATTACATTAGGTAACAATACAATAATCAAAGCACTTGTTGCTGTTTCCGGAATGGACAAACTCGGTGCTAGATATTTAATACAAATTGAAATAAGCACAGAAAGAAGTAATACTTTCAAGACAAATAAAAACTGATTTTTCATCTGATGTACGGTTATACGCCAATAAAAGGGTAGTGTAGATACTAATAAAGCATTAGAAGTAATTTCTACAATAAATTATGTAATCTTGAAACTGATTTGTATGTCTTAGGGCTAATAAGCTTTAATTCCATTTTTAGGAAAGCAATACTTAAATATCTGTTAGAAGCAAAGCTTTAGAATGATTGGCTGCATTCTACTTGAAATAAGTTTTAGCAGCAGAGAAAAAGAGAAAAAGTAGAAAGTTTTTTCCATTGAGAATAAGGAAATAAAATGCCTGTTGATACTCAAAATAAAAATTCAATCAAGCCACCGAAAATGCGGCAGTTTGGCGGCAGCTTATTTATTTTGCTGACTTTGCTATTATTGCTTAATTTTATCGTTCCTAGTTTTTTCGGTCCGGAATATGCCCAAGCGCCTTATAGTGAGTTTATCGCTCAAGTGCAGGCAGGTAAAGTTGAACGGGCGATTGTGGGTAACGAAAGCATTCAATATGCTATCGCCTCCAAAAATGCCGATGGGGAAGTTGTAGAACAAGTATTTACAACTACTCCTGTGGGGTTAGATTTGGATTTACCGAAGATTCTCCGAGAAAATAATGTGGAGTTTGCTGCACCACCTCCTAATAATAACGGTTGGATTGGTACTCTTCTGAGTTGGGTAATACCTCCTTTGATTTTCTTTGGTATTTGGGGTATTTTAATGCGTCGTCAGGGTGGTGGTGCTGCTTTGACGGTTGGTAAAAGCAAGGCTCGGATTTATTCTGAAGGTAGCACTGGTGTAAAGTTTAGTGATGTTGCCGGTGTTGATGAAGCGAAAACGGAACTGGAAGAAATTGTTGATTTTCTCAAAAATGCGGATAAATATACTCGTTTGGGGGCGAAAATACCTAAAGGGGCTTTGTTGGTAGGACCTCCAGGAACGGGTAAAACTCTGTTAGCAAAGGCTATTGCTGGTGAAGCAGGAGTTCCTTTTTTCAGCATTTCTGGTTCGGAATTTATCGAGCTATTTGTAGGTGTTGGTGCGGCGAGAGTCCGAGATTTATTTGAACAAGCTAAAAAGCAAGCTCCCTGTATCGTTTTTATTGATGAGTTGGATGCTCTAGGTAAATCTCGCGGTGGTGCTAATGGGTTTGTCGGCGGTAATGATGAACGGGAACAAACCCTCAATCAGTTATTGACTGAAATGGATGGTTTTGATGCCAATACTGGTGTCATTATCATTGCTGCTACCAACCGTCCAGAGGTACTTGACCCCGCATTACGTCGTCCGGGACGTTTTGATCGTCAAATTGTGGTAGATAGACCTGATAAGATTGGTCGGGAAGCAATTTTAAAAGTCCATGCTCGTAATGTAAAATTAACTGATGATGTCGATTTAGCAATTGTGGCGGCTCGGACTCCGGGGTTTGCTGGAGCTGATTTGGCGAATTTGGTTAACGAAGCCGCATTATTAGCAGCGCGTCAAAATCGAGATGGGGTTACTTTAGCTGATTTTAACGAGGCAATTGAGCGTTTGGTTGCTGGTTTAGAAAAGCGTTCTCGGGTACTTAATGAAACTGAGAAGAAGACTGTAGCTTATCACGAAGTTGGTCATGCTATAGTTGGTGGTTTGATGCCGGGAGCGGGTAAAGTTGAAAAAATATCCGTGGTCCCACGTGGTGTGGGAGCATTGGGTTATACAATTCAGATGCCGGAAGAAGACCGCTTTTTGATGATAGAAGATGAAATTCGCGGGCGGATTGCTACTTTATTAGGTGGAAGATCGGCGGAAGAAATTATTTTTGGTAAGGTATCTACTGGGGCTTCTGATGATATTCAGAAAGCGACGGAGTTAGCGGAAAGGGCAGTTACTTTGTATGGAATGAGCGATAAATTGGGGCCAATTGCGTTTGAGAAGATGCAGCAGCAGTTTATCGAAGGATATGGAAATGCCCGTCGTTCGGTAAGTATGGAAGTAGCGAAGCAAATTGACAGCGAGGTGAAGCATTTTGTGGAAAATGCCCATCATATCGCTTTGAGTATTTTGTACAAAAATCGTGAGTTATTGCAAGAAATTGCGGGAGAATTGTTACAAAAAGAAATTATTGAAGGTGAGAAGTTGCGGGAGAGACTTCAAAAGGCGATCGCACCGGAAGAGTTAGGGGAGTGGTTGCGGAGTGGAAAGTTATCTGATGATGTTATTTTGATGCAGACAACTTTCTAATTTTTGGATTTTACAACGGTTTTATATGGGCGATACGTTATATGGCGTATCGTTTTTTTATTAGTTTTTAGTAATGAGTTTTCGCAGTTAAATAATACAGCATATTGCAGGTTGGCGGGAGGTACAGTTTTATATTTCAAAACTCTTGTGGTACGGGCATCCCTGCCCCTCAGAATGTACTGCATTAAAATAAATTTTGCTGTAAAAGCTTTGCGAGATTTAATTGAAAAGCAAGCTGATACAAATTTAGATTTTAAAACAGCAGTAGATAAATTTTGGGGAATCTGTAAACAATCCATATTAGATATTCGGAAAATGATGATTCAGCATATTTTAACGGAAGATATTTTTATCAATATTTTTAACGAATCTCAGTTTCATCGGGAAAATACAGCACAATGCTTGTACATGAGGTACAACCATTAATTATTAAACTCTTGTGGTACGGGCATCCTGCCCGTTTATAATGTACCGAACGCCGATGAAATATGCTGTAATATTGCTCGTGAATTACAATTGGAAAAATGTAGAGACGCGAAATTTCGCGTCTCTACAAAGGTAAAACTGAAACTCAGCTTTAGAATGGATTTTAGATCAATATAAAGAAAAGAAAAATTAAAGATCCTACTATTGCAGCAAAATTCAATACCTATCGTTTCGCAGATTATAAAGAACAGGTAGTTGACTTATTGCAACGAGCATGCTCTGTTAGCGTCAAAACTATGGAGATTATTCAAGCGATGTCTTGAATTTGATAAGCACTCGGAATAATCATAATTTACAGATGGTGCGTGACGCTAAAGAATTAATAAAATAACTACTTAAAAATGATCTTAAAGCGTCACACACCCTACAAAAATAAAAAAAATCGAATAACCTTGATTTATATCGGGAATCAATTTAAATAATATTGAGTTCTAACTTGATAGTTGTGAATCAATTTAAATCATGCACATCACAATTCTAACTCTTGGTTCCCGTGGTGATGTTCAACCGTTTATTGCTTTGGGAGTGGGTTTACAGCAAGCTGGATGTAAAGTCAGAATTGCGAGTCAAGCTATTTTTGAGTCAGATATTCGCTCTCATGGTTTTGAATTTGCTTTAATGAGCGGTAATCCCAAAGAAGCGGTGGAAAGTGCTCAAGGACAAGCTATGCTAAAAAGTAAAAACCCGATTGCTTTTGTGCGTCGTTTGGGGAATTTGCTCGAACCTATACTCAAACCCGTTTTACTCGATTCCTGGGAAGCCTGTCAGGGAACTGATGTAATTATTGGGGGAGGATTTCCTTTCTGGGGAATTGATATTGCGGAAAAATTAGGTGTCCCTTTCTACTATGCTTATCTAACACCGAGTTATCCAACTACAGCGTTTCCTAATCCATTGACACCACAACATTTAGATAAGTTAGGAGGAATTTACAATCGATTTACCTACACGCTTACCAATCAAATATTTTGGCAATTTTTTCGCAAACCAATTAATGATTTTCGCAAATCGATTCTTGATTTACCACCAATAGGTATTAGACAAAATGCTTTCACAAACATGGAAGATACTAAAGTCAATTATCTTATTGGTTGTAGTCCTTGTGTTCATCCTAAACCAAAAGATTGGTCAAATCGCGTTCATTTAACGGGATATTGGTTTTTAGATGCACCTGATGATTTTATTCCTCCAGGGGATTTAGTAGAATTTCTCAAAGCTGGTTCTCCTCCGGTATATATTGGCTTTGGTAGTATGGGTGGTGAAGAAGCACAAAAAATCAGCGAAATTGCTTTAAAAGCATTAGATAAAACTAACCAAAGAGGAATTTTTCTATCCGGTTGGAGTGGTATAAAAAACTCGTTACCCGATACCATTTTTCAAATAGAGAATATTCCCCACAGTTGGTTATTTCCACAAATGAGTTGTATAATCCATCATGGTGGTGCTGGAACTACCGGAGCAACATTTCGGAGTGGCGTACCTGGAATAATTATTCCATTTTTTGGTGACCAACCATTTTGGGCATATACTGCTGCTAAATTGGGTGTAAGTCCACCAACCATCGATAGAAAAAATCTTACAGTAGATTCTCTTGCTCAAGCGATCGCAACAGCAATTGGAAATCAGTCGATGCGAAAGGCGGCTGCTATTTTAGGAGAAAAAATTCGTTCGGAAAATGGTGTTGCAAAAGTTGTAGAAATTTTGCAGTCTAAATTTTATGCCAAATTTTAATCGTTTTATCCAAACTTCCACTCACCAAAGTATCTCCTCGATCGCCAAAAGCTAACCCAGTAACAGTGTTAGTATGACCTGTAAAAGTATTTAATAATTCTCCCGTTTCTAAATGCCATAATTTAATAGTTTTATCCGCACTTCCACTAGCGATAATTTGCTCATCTTCACTGAGTGCTAAGGAATATACTCCATCATTATGTCCTTTGAGAGTATGAAGCAATTCGTCTCTTTCTAAATGCCAAATTTTAATTGTTTTATCCCTACTCCCACTCACAAGAATTTTTCCATCTTTACTCAGCGCTAAGGAACTAACTATATGAGAATGACCTGTCAAAGAATACTCTAATTGTACATCTATACAGGATACTTCTTCGTTTAGATCGATACGCGATACTTTTATTTTGCGGTAGCTACCTGTGATTAAAGTTTTGGCATCTTTACTAATAATTAGAGAATGAGCCGCAGTATCATCTAAAGAAAACGTCATACCCACTTGACGCTTAGTCATATCCCAAAACACGATAGTGCGATCGTCACCACCAGTAGCTAAAATTCTACCATCAGGCGTAAAGGCAACACAGCGAACCATACCATTATGTTTATGCATGATATCAATCAAGTCTTTAGCGCCTAAATGCCACATTTTAATGGTAGAATCAGCCCCACCACTGACTAAAGTTTGTCCATCGGGACTAAAGGCTAAATAATTGACTTCATCTACAACCGCAGTACGAACCCAAGGATATTCCGATAAAGTAGCTATTAAATCCCCCTTATTTAAATCCCAAATCTTTATTTCTCCTCGACTTCCACTAGCTATTAACGATTGCGAATCATATTTATTTTGAGGTTGTAAAGCAATACAATTAATCCCTTTTATATGTCCTTTTAAAGTCTGAGAACATTGCCATTCACCAATTATCTTTTGTATAAAATTATTTGGTGAAAGAGATGGAGTTATCTTGCCTGTTTGAATATCATTAACTTCCGTCTTCTTATTTCCAGAATTCTTAAGTACATTTAAATACCAAGCTAATCCTCCTGCATACAGTAGTTTACTTGGTTTAACACTGGTTTGCGAACCGTTAAACTCTATTTGATTCTTTGGTAAAAATCCTGTAATGACAGCGTTTTTTTCATATCCTCTTTCCCCAGAGCCTGGAATAAACAAGCATACAAAAAGGAAAATTTGGTACTTATTGAAATCTTCTTGAGTAATAGTCCAGCGTGTTTTGTCTTTTTTTAGACTATTAAAACTTTCCGAATCAGCAACACAAACTTGAATTTTTATTTCGGGATTCTTTGCAACTAAAAAAGGAAATTTACTTTCACCTCGAAGATTTCCTTCATCATCTAAAACCATATTTTCTAAAGCATCTTGAGGTATCTTTTTCACCAACTTACCAAGACAGCCCTTGATTATCTCTTCAACCATTAATTCCCGCAACAGATAATCTTCAGCTTGATGTTGAAAGTAGGTGACAAAAGGTATAGCCCACTCCGGGTTTTCAGGATATTCAGATGGAGTTGGTGGCGGATTTCGAGCCAGGATTTCTGCTTGCAAACGAGCATCTTCGAGCAGTGGAATCAATGTTTCACCGCAAAATGGCATAAATTCTCTATGACAACCTTTAATATTATTTTCAAGCAAGGTAATCTCATAAGTCTTTGGTTTTTTTATTCGCTCAAGAAAGTCGGCTTGTTGAGCTTTTAATAAGCTGATAGAGTTTACATCCATACCTTGGGTACAATCTTCAATAGTCAATTTAATTTAAACCAAGGCAATTGTTAAAGTTAATCAAGTCAAATTTATCAATATACATAAAACAATGCCATCAATCAAAATAATTTTATTTATCTATAACACATATAATCTAATTCAATCAGTAGTCTAAAAGTTACGGTAACATACAGGATGGATATCATGGGCAACCGCTGACAGTATTTATTCTTGTGGAAATAAATTATAGCGAAACTACTATGTAATTTGTTATTTTATTTCAAACCCTTATCTAAATCCGGGCGTATTCACCATTGTTTCCAACAAGGCGATTCTCTCTTCCAATTCCTTGAGTTGACAATTCTTATTTTCTCCATGCCATATGGCAAAAGTCACAATTGCCGCTCCTACAATCCTAGCTAGAGGTAAAGTTGTACCACTTGTCGTTACAATTACAAGGGCGATACAAATTGGTAGCATTCCCCCACTAATTTCCCAAATTACAGATGTAACAGCAACCCGTCCAGTTTTCTGGAATTTTTCACAGTCTTTTTGTAAATTCTCATCATAAGTTTGATAAATAGGTTTTTGAGGTAATCTTGGCCAAAAATATAGAGACTTAAAATTTCGCGTCTCTACAAAAGGTATTACATTGGATTTAAAATAGCTACATTTTTATACAACTGCGATTTTTAAGACGAAAATTATTCTTGTTACCTCCCCGATTGCGGAGAGGATTGGGGTGGAGTTACCAAATTTACACCAAAAGTCGTTATTCATCTATTTTCCCTCCGTTTTACTTTTAAAACTCCGATTATCACTTATGGTGACAAACTTACCGCTATTCCTGCTTATATCATGTCCGGTTAAACAGTTATCATATCTGTGGGGGTTGAGTAATGAGTAATGAGTAATGAGTATGCATGTTATGTTGGTAATAATCGCCATCAATTCAATCGTGGGTTATATAGTAAGTAATTAGCCGGACTTGATATTACAACATTTTCCAAGTAAATCAGGTACCGCAAAAATTTTCTAAAACTCTTGTGGTACGGGCATCCCTGCCCGTGATAATCTACCGATGCCATGGATAAAATATGCTGTAGATTCGCTATGCTCGTCAGTCATCATTTTTTTATCTTCAAGGAATAGATTTTAGGAATAGATTTTTAATTTAATACGGCGTTGAAAAACTGTTTATAAACCGAGTTCATAAAAACAATCATTGGATACTACTGTAAATTTATCAACTTCAGATAGCTTAAATAAACCAAAAAAAGATATATTTGAAATGTTGTGTAGCATCTACTCGATAAATTATCTATGACCACTGGTTATATTTTTTTAGCTGGAGCAAGTCGCGGTGTTGGTAGGGAAATTGCCAATTGTTTAACAGCACAAGATTTTCAACTCAAGGCGCTTTTAAGAAGCGAAGAGAAGCGCCAGGAATTAGAAGCAATGGGTATAAAAGTCGTTTTGGGAGATGCCTTAAATCTCAATGATGTAGAACAAGCAATCCTTGGAGAAGAAACCATTGATGCAGTTATTAGCACTATTGGTGGTATACCTAAAGATAGCGAAAGAGCGGATTATCTCGGTAATAAAAATCTCATTGATGCCGCAGTCAAAGCAGGTGTAAAAAAATTTATTTTAATTTCTTCCATCGGTACTGGAAATAGTGCAGATGCCATACCTCCCCAAGCATTAGAAACTCTCAAACCAGTTTTAATAGAAAAACATAAAGCCGAACAACATTTAATAAATAGTGGTTTAAATTATACAGTAATTCGTCCCGGTGGTTTAAAATCCGAACCAGCTACAGGAAACGGAATTTTAACCGAAGACCCCCGCATTGCTGGTACAATACATCGTGTAGATGTAGCTCAATTAGTTTGTTCTTGTTTAAATTCAGAAAAAACTAACAATAAAATCCTTTCAGCAATTGATGAAAATATGATTTATGGACAACCAGAGTTTGAAAAATTAACTTTGGTTTGAATTCAATTGGTTATTGGGAATTGGAAATTTAGAATTTAGAATTTAGAATTTAGAATTTAGAATTAATAACTAACAACTAAAAACTAATAACTAATATGGGGCATTGGGAATTGGGAATTAATAATTGATTCCAGATATTTGACAGAATACAGTTCTTTTACGCGCTCCATCCAACTCGAAAAATAATACTGATTGATAAGTTCCTAAAGCTAATTTCCCATCAACAATGGGAATAACCTCACTGCTACTCAACATCATTGCCATTAAATGAGAATGAGCATTCCGAGGTTCATCTGGTGGAATATTTTCTCTTAAATGCAAGTCATTGTGTAAGTATTTATCTGATTCCGGTGCTAACTTTTGTAAAAAAACTTTGACATCTTGCAACAACCTTGATTCATTTTCATTGATTGCTAAAGCCGTTGTCGTATGACGAGAAAATACCAAAACTTGACCATTTTTAATCTCACTCGATGAAATCATCGCCTCGATTTGCGGTGTGATATTGTGGATGTTTATACCTAATTGTGTTTCAATTTCTATTATCTTGTTCAGAATTTTCATTTTTGAATTAAGAATGGGCATTGGGCATCGGGCATTGGGCATTGGGCATTGGAAATTAAGAATTAAGAATTAAGAATTAAGAATTAAGAATTAAGAATTGGCAATTGGGCATTGATAATCATCAATTTAATTCCTAACAACTAACAACTAACAACTAACAACTAACTGATAATTGATGCAAGCCAGTCACCAATCTTTCAATTCCTTCTTTGGCAGTTTCTTTTTGCAAAGCACCGTAAGCGACACGTAAATAACATCCTTGATTCATTCCAAAGGTATTTCCTGGAAGCACTGCTACCCGATACTCATTTATCAGTTGTTTGAGTAATTCAAAAGCATCAATTTGAGTATGAACTTTTATAAAGAAATAGAAAGCACCATCTGCGGGAGCTATTGTACAGATACCTTCAAGATGCCCGAGAGATTCAACTACTAATTGTCGTACTTCGGCGATCGCTCTGATATTATCTTTTAAATAATCTGGTTGTGCTTGTAATGCGCCTAAAGCAGCATACTGGGATATTACAGGTGGACAAATTAAGTTTGTATCTTGAACTTTTTTCACTGCTGTCAGTAGATTTTGCGGAATCACCATATATCCGATGCGCCAGCTGGCAAAACCATAGGCTTTGGAAAGACTAAATAAGGATATTGTATAATCGCTACTACCAGAAAATGAACCGGGAGAAACGTGTTTTACGCCGTTATAAGTAAAATATTCATAAGCTTCATCACTGATATGGTAAATCCCTCGTTGGCGACAAATATCATTGACTTCCCCTAATAACTCTTTGGAATAAACTGCTCCTGTAGGATTGTTGGGTGAAATTGTCACTATAGCTCTCGTTTTGGGGGTAATCGCTTCGAGTATCGCATCCGGTTGTAACTGATAATTGTCATCCGTTTCTACCAAAACAGGATGACACCCACTCATAGCGATCGCCATTTCGTGATTAAAGTAGTATGGTGTATTTAGAATCACTTCATCGCCGAGGGAAGTAATAGCAAGAATGGCATTCATAAACGCCATATTGCTTCCTGCAGTAACGACAATGCAATTATTTCCGTTGATTTCTATATTATTAAAAGCTATTAATTTTTCTTTTAGGATATTAATTAATAAGGGAATTCCCTCAACAGGTTGGTATAAATTATTAGACGAATTTGCCAGAAATCGAGATAAGAATTCTATAGCTTCTGGTGGTGGAGAATAAGCGACAACACCTTGTCCTAAAGAAATAGTACCAGGAGAGTTTTTGATTAATTCTCCAACAACGGGAATAATCGGCGACTGTACCGATTCCATGCGAGAGATAAGCATTTCATGCCAAAGTTTAATTTCACATAAATTCTATTCTCTCGCAAAATCGATACAAACTGTTTTCAGCTTCAATTAAATATAGCTGTTTTCAGGAGAATACCCTCTTGTGCTACAAGAATTCCTACAAGCTTATTCCCCAATATATAGGAAATACTGCAATCTCATATTAGTTATAAAACCTCCCTTCTTAACAAACCCATTTTATAAAAAAACGACTTTCTTAATAAAAATAAACAATTTACAATCCTACACAAAAAATAGGAACAATGTAAAATATTTAGCGTCATAAAAACATTTAATATTATAAACTCTATCCATAGAAATATTCCCAATAATCTCAATAATTATTTTAGAAAATAACCAATGATTGATACCCCATGCCCCATGCCCAATTCCCAACTTAATAAATTTATAGAAACAATATAATTATCTTCGCGTCATAAGATAAAGTCTCAAGACTAAAGGAATTTTCATATGACTGGCTTTCATCGTTGGAAATCTGGAACCGCCGCCTTATTAGCACTAACCATGACAACTGCTGCGGCTGCCCCAATGTTAGTATCTACTCCTGCTACCGCACAGGCTATTTTTGGACAACCAAGAGGGATTTCCATTCCTGAAGGGGTGACACTTCCTGTTACTTTTGAAAAAGAGAAAGTAGTTGTTACACCCGATGAAACTTCCAACTTAACTTTAATAGTTGCAACCAATATTATTGATAGCAACAGAAACGTATTGATTCCTCGTGGTAGTGAGCTTGTGGGACAATTAGAACCAGCAACATTCAACGGTGAAAAAGGTTCTCAATTCGTTGCAAGACAGTTAGTTTTTCCCGATGGTAGAAAGCAGAATATCGATGCAACTTCTGCGGTAGTTACCACAAAAGAAACAATTAAAAAAGGTTCCAGTACGGGTAAAATTTTAACAGATGCTGCTGTTGGTTCAGCTGCTGCCAGCGTAATCGCACTGATAACAGGAAACAATAAAATTGAAACATTAGAACCTATAGCTGGTGCAGCGGTGGGTGCTTTAGCAAGTATATTTTTACGACGCAAGCAAGTAGAAGTTGTGGTTATTGAACCTGAAAATGACCTAAATGTGACGTTGCGTTCTAATTTATTATTATCTCGCTTTTAAATGTGAGGCTTCCATCTCTATTTCGTCTAATTTTGATTTTAAGCCATCGTCACTTGAAATGCTTAAGTGTACGGTGGCTTGATTTTTTTGGGAGATAAGGAAGGGGATGGGGAGATGAGAAAAAAATTCAAATCTTAAACTCCTCACTCCATTGCTCCTAATCCAAAATCTTGGCATCTAAAATCTAAAATTACACTAATCCTGATAGTCAAAAAGACTAGCTGTATAAAACCATATAGACTCCCTATAAATGAATCCGTAAAAGTAATGAATTAACTATATTGAAACTAAAATTGATACTGAAAATTTCTTAACCTAAAAGTAATCAAACGGCAAATAAATTTATTTTATATATTGTCAGTACTAGCAAGGATAAGCTTGTTAGAATGACACCTTACTTAAGGTGCTTATAAAATGAATAAATTACAGTTGGATTGATATAACTGTTTTAAATAGGACTTACGCAAAGCCCCTCAATTCATCGGGTTCTTGAGGGGATCTCAATCCTTGAAATACTTAATTTATCTTTGCGATTCCGTAATTCCTCTTAAAGCTACTTAGGTTAATCTACGTGATTTTCAATTATTAAGCTACGACGGAACTTTTTTTTGTAAAAAGGCAACTATTATATTAAATGCGCGTCTGAGTAAATTAAATTAAAATATTCTTTTTATCCCTCAGTTTATTACTCAGATAAACTTAGATTCACCCGTCTAAAATAAAGCTTAAAAAGTAAAATAAATGGAACATTTAATCTGACTTATTGTCAAAAAAGCTAACAAAAATAAACGTAATTGTTGAGGAAAAAATAAATGTTTAACTTAAATAGTTGGAAATCAAAAAGTGCTGCATTCATGGCTTTGGGTATTACAGCAGGTACTGTAGCGCCTTTAGTCGCACCCGCACCAACATTCGCTCAAACTAGTTTTAATGATGTTTCATCTAATTATTGGGCGGCACCTTTTATTCAAGAATTAGCACAACGAGGAATTATCGCCGGATTCCCCGATGGTAGCTTCCGCCCGGATGCACCAGTAACCCGCTCTCAATATGCTGCGATGATTCGCAAAGCTTTCAACAAAGCTCAAGAAAGACAGCCAATTAACTTTGTTGATGTATCTCGCAACTATTGGGCTTATAGCGCCATTGAAGAGGCTTACACTACTGGTTTCTTGTCTGGATATCCTGGGAGAGTTTTCCGCCCTAATCAGAACATTCCTCGCGAGCAGGTGTTGGTTTCTCTTTCCAACGGTTTAGACTATATTGCTAGCGGTAACGTTCAAAGCACGCTGCAATACTATAACGACGGCTATGATATCTCTAACTATGCTCGCAGCCCCATCGCCGCAGCAACAGAAAAGCAATTGGTAGTTAACTATCCCAACACAAAATTCCTCAATCCCAAAGGGGTTGCCAGCCGTGCAGATGTAGCGGCTTATATTTACCAAGCCTTAGTAAGTACCAATCAAGCTAACTCTATCAACTCACCCTATATCGTAGCTATAAATACTCCCGATGTACCTACAATCGTTACGATCCCCGAAGGAACTGCTCTTCCTGTTAGATATGACAAAGCAGAAAAAATAATGGTTACTAAGGATGAAACAGCGCCTTTGACTTTAACTATCTCCCAAAACGTAATTACTGATACCGGTAGTTTAGTAATTCCCGCAGGTTCTCGCGTTGTAGGTAAACTTCAACCTGCTGAGGGAGGTTCTCAATTCGTAGCTGAAAAACTGGTTTTAACTACTGGAAAAGAATATAACGTTAATGCAACTTCTGAAGTAATTACTAAGACTGAAACCATCAAAAAAGGTACCAGTACTAAAGGTATTATCAAGAATACCGCATTAGGAGCAGGTGCTGCTGCGGCTGTGGCTGCAGTAACTGGCGATCGCGCAGTAGCTACCGAAGAAGTTTTGGGTGGTGCCGCTATTGGTGCCATAACTGGTATCTTCTTTAACAAGAAGAGTGTTGATTTAATTGTTATCGATCCAGACACCGATTTGGAAATGACTATCGCAAGAAGCTTCGACGTTTCATTGCGATAAAACCATGAGATGGGGAGATGGGGAGATTAGGAGATGGGGAGACAAGGGGAAATTTAAACTTTTAACTACTCACTACTCACCACTGACTACTGACTACTCACTACTCACCACTCACTCCGTTTCTCCTAACATACAGACCTTTATTTTACTTCTGGTAAACGAACAATAAAAGTAGTTCCCGAGAGTACCGGTGTATAAATAGAAAAACGAGTCGCGGGGCTAAAAACTTCCATTTCGCCCTGCATTTGTTCTATCAATTGTTTGGCTATAGCTAATCCTAATCCAGAACCAGGAATTTCAGTTTTAGCCTGTACACCTCGATAACCTCTTTCTCCAAGATGTTCTAAATCCTGTTGTGGAATTCCTGGTCCGTTATCGCTAATAGCAATTCCCAAAAAATTTTCTTTATCTTTTATCGATTCAATTAATATTTTACCGCCTTTATGAGTATATTTCAAAGCATTATCAATAATATTACTCAATACTTCTCGTAGTGCCTGGGGATTGCCTCGTACTAAAAGTAAATTATCCTTAACTTCAGAGATTAATTCTAGAGAGCGCTCTTGTGCTATTGCTAATCCTGATATTAATAACGGCTGCAATACTTCATTTAAATTAAACTCAATAGCTTCTTGTTCCGCCCCATTTAGTAATAACAAAGGTTTATATTCTTCTACAGTTGCTTCTACTTCTACTTCGTTATTTACAGCTAATTTTGGTGGCACTAAATCTTCTGGAGTCAAGTCAATTGCTTCATCAAATTTTTGCAGCAATTCTTTAAGTCTATCGCTTTCTCTAACAATAGATAAAGCAACTTCCCGGTTTGCATCTTTTGGTAGCAATCGCTTCGTTAGTAGCTTCCCAAAAGTTCGTAAAGCCGTTAACGGATTGCGAAATTGATGCAATAAATTATCCATCAAATCCAACTGCTTTTCTTGCATTATTTGATGCTGATGTAGCTGAGTAGCCAACCAAGCACGCCGCCTATCCATAATGCAAGCAATTGCTAAAGTTTGAGCTATATGCTCAATTTTACTGCGCTCACTTTCCTTCCAAGCACGATCTTCTCTACAGGTTACTAATAACCCCATCATCACATCTTCATGAATTAAGGGTAAAACAATTTGTTCGCCACCCATCAAATATTCTTGATTATTCTCTTCGTCTTGATTCGAGAAATTATCATTTGATTGCGAGCTAATCGAAACAGACGACGCACTCAAAAAATAGCGATCGACAGACGGTAAAGCTATCTGAGAACCAAGCCCTACAACTGCCGTTTCTGGATAAACCGCAACAGGAATTAACTCGGCTTCCCCTGCCTGTGCTGGTACCCCTGCCAATTCTTGCGTTAAATATACAACGCTTAAAGATCCTCCTAACCCTTGGGCTAGCAGTGCCAATTGTTCTCGGCACAGAGCAACAAACTCTGAACTGGCAGAAATAATCATAAACGGATTTAAATGGCTGGCGATTGTACAAAAACTGCGATTATAAAATAATCGGGGATTAATATTACCCTTTTTACAAAGCTTAACTAATTCTGAGTCGTAATAACTCATGCAGCAAGCATAATATTGCTCAATACATTGGATTTTTTTACATTCAAAAAATTAGTTTTATAATTTCAAATAGTTAAAAACCATTGATTTTTTCGACTAAAACTTTTATAATTACCTCGGATTTTGTAGCTATAACTACAATCTGGAGCTAATAAGAGGAGGAAAATAGTTTGGCAAGGAGAAGGAAACGCAAAAGCCGTCGTCGTCAAGAAGGACGGCGTATTCTAGAACACGTGCCTCAATATAGCATCGAAAGTGGTGAAGATAAACCTGTGACAGCAGCAAGAAAATTTATTCAAGCCGAAGGTATACTTCCACCGGCTTTATTGCTTGTCAAGCGTAACGAACATACTACAGACCGTTATTTTTGGGCTGAAAAAGGTCTGTTTGGCGCTCAGTACGTTGAAGAAAATCACTTTCTGTTTCCTAGTTTGAGAACAATGGAGCCTTCTTCGATTCCAGAAGCATTAGCTGTAGCAGCCGCTCGATAAACGGTCAACATGATTATTTGTCTTAAGTATTGAGTGTGGCTTTAGACAATCATCTATTAACTGGCAAAATGGTGCTTTTTTGGCAAATGTTTATGTTTTTTTTAACTTTTGAAATCATTTGCCGGTAAAATCAGTTCCTCAAAGCTGCATAACAAAGTGAATTCCATACAGGTTAAATTTGTGTATGGTTTAATCTTTATTGGGAGGATAAGTAAATTATAGAGATAGAGGATTGAGTGAAACTCTTCCAGTTGCCAATCGGCTTTTTATCTAAAAGGCTGTATGAAAGTGGTATTGGATAGAATAATGGTAAATTTTAATCAACCGCCCTTGTTGTGGTATTACCCTCGTACCCTGTTTGATTAAGCAATGTTTATTTTCCACGACCATAGGATCGGCGATGGAAAAGCTTGATCGTAAAGCAGGATGTTTTGCTCTTTCCTCATCTCCATTTCACTCAAAGGTCATAAAGAATTATGCCGTATAAACAAGTGGAAGGTATGCGGTTTTAATGATAATTTATGCTTTCTTTAACTGTAATGCCTCTTCTAGGGAAATAATTTCATCTCGATGAGCGGTTACAGTAATAGTGGTATATTTTTCGCTGTCGGAACTTTCAACCTTGAGCAATACATCTTCGACTCTTCCCGCTTTATTCCAATAAAAAATACCGCTTAAAGGGGACAGCAGAACTATACCGTAAAACGGGATATTTTGACTGGAAAAAAGCAAAGACAAAACTAAAGATAGGCACATTAGACCTACCAGGGCAAGAAAAGTCAAAAATATCGCTAAAAACCAGCTGGGTTTAACAAAGCCAGTCATACTTACTTGATTTTGTTGGGGGTCTATCGCTGCCACTCGATAGGACCGCCCCCGAAAATACTCCTTTAATTGAGGCATTAAAGAGGCTTCATTTAATGGGGATACCAGTTGTGCGGTTTCTGTACGGTCTTTAGTAGAAGCCCTTATAAAGAAAAATAATCCGACCGACATTAATAAAGTCAGCAACAACGTGGATGGCAGAATAGCAGTATTCATAGCAAATTAATTAAGTGTAACTGAATATTCAATTACCATTATTGGCTAAATTGTACTCTTTACACTAAATTGTTCTCCGCTTGAGGTAATCGTGCCATAGACGAGCTAAATCTTGGGCTTGAGTTTGCCATTCAGGGGAAACTTGGTACATTCGCCGGGGACGGCCGCGTCCTTCAAGCTTCTTCCAATACCCAGTAATTGCTTTCTGGTCTTCAAGAAACTTGATAGCACTATAAAGTACGGTATCCGATAGCCGATAAGTTGGATATTCGGTTTCCAATTTTTGGATTAACTCAGTGCCGTAAGATTCCCCTTGTTGCAAAACAGACAAGATATAACAGACAGCTAGTTCCTGACAGAGGTAGGTTGGCGGAGGATTTTCAAAGAATTGATATATATCCTCAAGTTTCATGGTTAGTGAATGGCTAAAAAAAATGCCTTAATGTTGAGTCTGTAATCTCTATAGAGAGTATATAGTGCTACTCCAGCAATTGTAAGTATATAACGCTACTTAGGCTGATTTGCCCGCATCGTAAACACTACATAAAAATCCACGATTATTTATTACTCGTGGTACTGGCACACTGAAACAGGGGTGCAGATTTGCCGCATCCCTACCCAAACAAGAAAAGTAGTGTTGTGAGGAGTTGGTTGACAGCGATGAGAATCGCCATCGGTGTGTCAAGTGATGCCAAGCGGCTCGGGACTGCTTAAGCATAAAATGTCACCTAAGCAATTTTAAAGGTAAATTGCAGCTTTTTTGTAAAACTTAACAAATACTTTTTTTGAGAAGATTATTTTGTGGGTAATTTGACTTATATTTAATTGTTGAATTGGTGTGGTTCCAAGCAACAGTCCATAAGTTTACACGCAGAATCGCCAAAGTCACGTGAAAAATTTATGTACTTAAAGTAAAATTATTGCCCTGCACTGGTAAGTGTAGTCAGTGCAATAATTTTATTAAAGAGCGCAAGCACACATTTTTATAGATATGTCAGAACAGCTTGACAATCAGTCAACATCATCCAAAGTTCGTTCTATTGGACAGAACTTTCGCTTTACAGGTTGGATTAGCTTTGTGTTGCAGTTGGTGCTGGGTGTTGTTTCCAGCTTGTTGTTATTAGTATTTGTAGTTTTTCGCCCACCTGGAACAACTTCAAACAACCCTGAAACTAACTTTGGTATATTTTTAGCGATCTGCGGACTGGTTGCTTTGGGAGTAAGTATCTATTTAGCATTTCGATGTAAAAACATTGGTAGACAACTGCAATCGAACAATCCAAATAACCGTCCTCGCAAAATCGAGACGGTTAAAGTTTTGCAGTTAGCATTGATAGTCAATTTAGCAGGAATGCTGTTGACGCTATTAGGAGCCCAAGCAATTGTAGGATCATTGGTAGTCAAGGCGGTATCGTCTCCAGCTGCAACCAATCAATTCTTTGATCCCACTCGAATCATTAGCGGTCAAGATATGTTTGTAGTTCAGGCAAATACCAATACAATTACAGCCCATTTTGCGGGGCTTGTCGCATCTATTTGGTTGCTAAATCGTATCACCAGGTGAGTGTGAAGGTGATACGATAATCAAACTACTCCCAACAAGCTCTAGGATTAGCCATAAAAAAACCGGCCCAGACGCAGCGAGTGTCGTAAGAGGAGAGCCACTACGTTGCAAAAGGAACTCCTCCCTTGGGGAATACCAAGAGCAGTGGATAAATCCTACAGGGAGCGAGAAAGCAATAGCGAGTAAGCGGGAACCCCCACAAAGCTCACCTGCTTCAAGGCAACGCAGTGGCTGCCCATGAGTAACTTTTTAAGACAAGATGTATAACAATCAGGAGCTATAAACCAATAAAAAAGGAGTAAAAGAGGTTTAGGAGAGGTTTGGAGGAAGGAAACTTCTTGCTCATAGTTACTTTTCTTCCTCATGTTTATCCGGAATTTTCTGGTATCTTTTTTGGGAGAAAGCTTTTTTCTCAGGAAGACGGCAAGTAAAGAGGGCAGTAATTGGTGGTTAATTTTTTTGTCAGAGCGATTTAAAATTTTTTTGCTATGAAGCCAAGACGAACACTACAATATGTCTTGACTCAAATATCAAATATATTAAATCTTAAACTGAGAAACATCCGTGCTAGATATCAAGCAAATAAGAGAAAATCCCCAATCAATTCTAGAAAGGTTGAAAAACCGTGGCTCGGATTACGATATTCAGCCGATTGTTGATTTGAATCAACGACAACGCCACTTGGAAACAGAGCGGAGTCAACTTCAGGCTCGTAGTAACGAAATTGGTAAGTTGGTAGGACAAAAAATTAAGTCCGGTATCAATCCTCAAGATGTAGAAATTAAAGATTTACGAGAGGAAGGTAATTCTCTCAAAGCCAAATTAAGCGAATTTGAACCCCAAGAAAAAGAGATTAAAGCCGAAATCGAACAACGAGTACTTGCACTTCCTAATTTACCCAGCGAGTCTACACCTGTTGGTAAGACTGAGGAAGATAATGTAGAAGTGCGGCGTTGGGGTGATGAGTATTTACCCCAAAACTCAAATATTATTCCTCATTGGGAAATAGGTGAAAAGTTGGGTATTCTCAACTTTGAACGAGCTGTAAAAGTCGCTCAAAGTCGTTTTGTTGCCTTGATTGGGGCTGGTGCGGCATTGGAAAGAGCATTAATTCAGTTTATGCTCAATCGTCAGGTGGAAGCTGGTTACGTAGAAGTTGTACCGCCGTTTTTGATTAACACCGATTCTTTGACAGCCACCGGACAATTACCTAAATTTGCTGAAGATAGCTTTAAATGCGCCGAGGATGATTTATGGCTTTCCCCTACAGCAGAAGTCCCTTTAACAAATCTTTACCGTGGTGAAATTCTGAGTGCAGAAGATTTACCTATATATCACTGTGCTTATACTCCTTGCTTTCGTCGGGAAGCTGGAAGTTACGGACGCGATATGCGTGGGTTAATTCGTTTACATCAATTTAATAAAGTTGAATTAGTAAAATTAGTTAGTCCGGAAACTTCTTTTGATGAACTAGATAAATTACTTAAGGACGCTGAAGCAATTTTACAAGCTTTGCAGTTGCCTTACCGAGTCATCGAGTTATGTACCGGAGATTTAGGATTTTCGGCGACAAAAACTTACGATATAGAAGTTTGGCTTCCCTCAAGCGGAAAGTATCGCGAAATTTCAAGCTGTTCCAATTGTGGAGATTTTCAAGCGAGAAGGGGGAACATCCGCTTTAAAGAAACTGCTAAAAAAGGAACTCAGTTTATACATACCCTTAACGGTTCCGGATTAGCCGTAGGGCGGACAATGGCAGCTATTTTAGAAAATTATCAGCAACCTGACGGTACCTTACATGTACCCCAAGTGCTGCAACCTTATTTAGGTGGTAAGGAGATTTTGGAAGTTTAGGAATTGGGCATGGGGCATAGGGCATGGGGCATAGGGCATAGGGCATAGTTGGTTTGTCGTTTTTAAATAGCTTCTGACTTTTCATCCTATGCAAGTGATCCAATCCCTATTTACACCTCTGATCGAGTGCAACTGTTTCCCAATTCCCTTTCGGCCCAATTCCGAATGCCCAATGCCCAATCTAAAATAAAGAAATGTATAGTTTAAATAAATTCACTTTTCTTCTATGTCAGTTTTAGCAGCGATCGCAGTGTTGGCTGTACTAATCTTTGTACACGAGCTAGGACATTTTATTGCAGCAAGGTCTCAAGGTATTCATGTTAACCGTTTTTCTTTGGGTTTTGGTCCAGTACTTTTGAAGTATCAAGGTTCTGAAACGGAGTATGCGGTGCGCGCTTTTCCATTAGGTGGTTTTGTGGGATTTCCCGATGAAGACCCTGATAGTACTTTTGAACCAGACGATCCAAATTTGTTGCGTAACCGTCCGGTTTTAGATCGGGGGATTGTGATTAGCGCTGGGGTGATCGCAAATTTAGTCTTTGCTTATTTTCTGCTGGTGTCTCAGGTTGGTTTCGTAGGAATACCTCAAGCTACTCAGCCCGGAGTTTTAATTAAAGAACTTGCTCCACAGGTTAGCAATGTAGCGACGGAAGCAGGGATTAAGCCAGAGGATGTAATTATAGCCGCAGATGGCAGCTTATTTGGTACATCGCTGCAGGAGATAGAAAAATTAAGGAATATTATCAAAAATCATCCAGGAGAACCAATTCAATTAAACATTGAGAGAGGCGACGAAAATCTCAATTTAACCGTAGTTCCAGAAGCGAAACCGGGCGGTGGTAGTATCGGTGTTGGTTTATCTCCTAACGGTGAAGTTAAACGCCGCCCTACCAAAAGTATTTTAGAAGCTTTTAGCGTTGGCGCAACTCAGTTTCAAAATATTATTTCTCAAACAGTCAAAGGTTTTGGACAATTAGTTACGAACTTTGGTGAAACGGCTGGTCAAGTAGCAGGACCTGTTAAAATTGTCAAGATTGGTGCGAATATAGCACAAAACGATACAGGTAGTTTGTTCTTCTTTGCAGCGCTAATTAGCATCAACTTAGCTTTTATCAATATTTTGCCTTTACCTGCTTTAGACGGGGGACAACTTGCTTTTCTCTTAATTGAAAGCGTGCGTGGTAAACCCCTACCCACTCGCATTCAAGAAAGTGTAATGCAAACAGGTTTAGTGCTAATTTTAGGATTGGGGATTTTACTTTTAGTTAAGGAAACTACCCAATTGGAATGGGTACAAAAATTATTCCAGTGAGTACTAACCGTAAAAAGTTTTCCAGTAATAAGCAACGGGCGCACTCTATTTTGGTGCGCCTCAAGGGTTTGTATCCAGATGCAACTTGTTCTTTAACTTATTCAACGCCGGTACAGCTACTTGTGGCGACGATTCTTTCCGCCCAATGTACGGACGAACGAGTGAATAAAGTAACACCAGAATTATTCCGTCAGTTCCCGGATGCTCCAAGTTTGGCAAATGCAGCGATTGAAGAACTTGAAACTTTGGTGCGCTCTACAGGTTTTTATCGAAATAAAGCCAAAAATATCAAAGCCGCCTGTCAAATGATAGTTACAGATTTTGCTGGTCAAGTACCTCAAAAAATGGAAGAACTATTGCAGCTTCCTGGGGTGGCACGGAAGACGGCAAATGTAGTTATGGCTCATGGTTTTGGGATTAATGCTGGGGTAACCGTTGATACTCATGTTAACCGGCTCAGTCAAAGATTGGGTTTAACAAAGCATGAAGACGCGGTTCGTATTGAAAGGGATTTGATGAAATTATTACCGCAAGCAGATTGGGAAAATTGGTCAATTCGGCTGATTTATCATGGTCGTGCTGTTTGTAAAGCTCGGAATCCGGCTTGTGAAGAGTGCCAGTTAGCGGACTTATGTAAAGCGGCACCCAAAATTTCTCCTCAAAATGGAAATGTTGGTGTTATAACTGGTGCGATTCGATAAAATGGGGAATGCTGTGTAAAAATAATTGGAAATTTTATGGCTAAAAAAGCAATGGTAGAGCGCGAGAAAAAACGCGCCAAGATGGTAGATAAGTATTGGGATAAACGTCAAGATTTGTTAGACGAGTTTAGACAAGCAGAAGATCCTTTAGACAAGCTCGAAATCCACCGCAAAATTCAGCAGCTACCCCGCAACAGCGCTCCAAACCGCCGTCGCAACCGCTGCTGGGCTACAGGTCGTCCCCGTGCCTATTACCGCGATTTTGGGCTATGTCGCAATGTCCTCCGGGATTGGGCACACAAAGGGCTTTTACCTGGGGTTGTTAAGTCTAGTTGGTAAAACAATTTTAGATGCCGGGATGCCGGGATTTTAGATTTCGGGTAATTGATCTCAATCAATCCAAAATCTAAAATCTGAAATTCCTGCATTCATTGTCCGCAACATTTATCAATCCCTAAGCTTTCCAAAAGTAGATCGCTGACTGCGTTTGCGATCGCAAACTCTCCATAAAAGCTTTTGGAAAAGTCAAAGGATTGCATTTCTGTGACAATTGCTAATACCAATTGTCCTAAATCATTTTCCCCTTCCATGCGCTGTCGCACAAAAATTTGTGCCGCACGTTCGGCTATAGTTTGATTAATACTTTCTGGAATAAATTCTTGATCCAAAAAGGAATGCAAGCGCTGTTGTAACCATTTTCCTTCTTGTTGGGCATTTTCTGCCCCTGGTAAAGTTATCGGTGGAATTGGTTGAGTCATCTTTTTTATTTTTTATTTTTATTTTTGATTTTTTTATTTTTTGTAATTATTTTAAACTACACAAGTTAACAGACAGTATTTCTTAAAAGCAACGACGAAAACCATTACTTTCCAAACAACCTCCCTTAAATTTGCTTGTCTTCTCATTTGTATGTCTGTAAATTCTATGCAATATGATGTCGCCGCTATCATCGAAGGATATTCCCAAGGTTATTTTCTCATGGCTGATGAAAATAATACATTGGGCTGGTATGGCAGTTGCGATCGCACTTTGATTCCTTTAGATGATAGATTCCGTTACCCTAAGTCTTTAAGGCGAGTTCTCAATCAACAGCGTTTTTCAACTGCAATTAACCGTGACTTTAAAGCAGTTGTTGATGGATGTGCAAATCGAGACACTACCTGGATTTCTCCACAGTTAAAAGATATTTATTATTCCCTCAATCAAACCGGTTGGGCCTATAGTTTTGAAACTTGGCAAGGCGATCAACTTGCTGGGGGAATTTTAGGTATTGTTATCAATGGTGCTTTTATTGGCGAATCCATGTTTTTTCACATTCCGGAAGGCTCTAAGGTGGCGATGGTTAAATTAGTCGAAAGATTACGTGCCAGGCAGTTTGTCTTTTTTGATGCTCAGATGATGAATCCTCATTTAGAACGCTTTGGTGCTTACTATATTAGCGATCGCGAGTATCAAGCTTTGTTACACAAAGCTTTACAATCTAATTGTTCTTTTATTTAGTTAACAAAAATTAACATTGAACGCGAAATTTTTTGATTTGGAGTCAGTTGAAAAAATGGTAGGATAATTTTATGAATTTATTATAATGGGAATATTTCTCAAAATAAAAATTTTGCATAGATTACCATTATATAAATATAGCAAAAAAAGCGAATTTTTTGAAGCGACGAGAACAAAGAAAAAAATTTCGCGGTCAAAAAACGTAAATTAATTTTCAAATTTTCTTTTCGGTTGCCAGAGTTAAACTCAGGCATTTTCAATTAATAAGTCGAAATCATCAAGTGATAAAGACTAGGGTTAATTAAATCACTTTAGAGCATTGTTAATGTTGTTTATAAAAAAATACGCCGGAAAATAATTTCAGCTAGGGGCGTAAAAAATGTTAGGATAAATATATAAATTAATTATAATGGTAATTTTGCTAAAAATAAAAATTTTGTCAATATTACCATTATATAAGGATAGCAGAAAAGGCGAATTTTTTGAAGCGGGGAGAACAAAGAAAAAAAATTCGCGTCCAAAAAACGTAAATTAATTTTCAAATTTTATTTTCGGTAACTAAAGTCAAACTAAGCCATTGTCCCTTATCGTCATAGCTGCGAATCATTCGTTGACGAAGATTGGGGTTAATTAACCAACCGACTTCTAAAAACAAAGGTTGACGTAACTGCAGCAGAAGAGGAGAAGTAACGGAAGCGCCATCAGGAAGCAGTAAAACCTGGATTTGATTATCTTCAAACAAGAGAATAGAGCCTTTAACAGTAGCAGTAGAAGTGATAGTGCGATTGGCAAAACTTAGAGATTGAGTTAAATTTCCTCCATTATCAAGCTGTAAATTCATGTGAGTTGAATAACGCTGGGGCTTTCGTAAATCGGGATAAATAGTAACAGCTTCACCAACCCATTCTCCCAACAAAGCATCAACCTTCAAAATAGGACGTTGTAAGGGTTGAGTTTGAGCAAGATGTTCTCGAATTAAAACAAATTTATCTAACTTAAGATTATTGAAAAGTTGTACGAGACGTAAACGGTGATTCTCGTGAATAAAACCAAATTCAGCACCAAATTCAGAAAACGGGGCTAACTGAATAGAACCTTGAGAAAAGGCACCATTTTCAAAGAACATAACTCCCTTTCCTAGGGAACTGTATTCTAAAACTTGTTCATCTTCTGCCAAACGGATAATTTGGCGAATGCTCTGATTATTATTCACAGCTTCCAAAGAAACAACACTTTTAGTATTTTGTAATAAATCACCTTGGGGAGATAAACGGATAAACGAACCTTGCCATTCACCAAGATTTTTTAATAAAGCGTTCCATTGTGAAGTCATGATAATTTAATTTGGGCATGGGGCATGGGG
>DESS01000281.1:49724-69244 GCA_002361335.1 Richelia sp. UBA3308 | reverse complement strand
GAATTGTCTCCTGAGTAATGGGTTAGGAGTTAATCAAAAATTATCCGTGCAATCAGTGTAATCCATTTAATCAGTGTTCGGAGTTTAGAATTTAGAATTTAGAAATTGAAAAGACGAGAATTATAAATTAACGATTAACTAAACTTAAAGGTATCCATAATTTGCGGCATATTATAGTTGTGAACAACAAATTCATAACTTATTCCTCTTCTTTCCTTCCTTCCTTCCTTCCTTCCTTGTCCCCTTCCTTATCCCCTTGTCCCCTTGTCTCCTTGTCCCCTTGTCTCCTTATCCCCTTGTCCCCTTGTCTCCTTGTCCCCTTCCATCCTCTTCACTTAGAATCTGGCATGATCAACGCTCCATCTCTTAAATTAAGTATGCCGGAGACAATAATTTTTTCTCCTTCTCTTAATCCTTCTAAAACTTGGTAATTATTACCGCGAATATTGCCTAATTTAACTCGCCTTTGTCTAGCTATCAATTCTGGGTTTTCTTGAGAAGAGTCGGGTTTTTTGGCAACATATACAAAAGTTTCTCCAGCTAATCTTACCACTGCTGATGCTGGAATAAATACTCCCGGACGACGCTGCCAAATTACTCTCGCACGAACAAATTCCGAAGCTCTCAATTGATTTTTAGGATTATCAAATAAGGCTTTAATCAGTATTGATTGAGTATTTTCATTGACATTAGGAGAGATAAAAAATACTTGACTCCTGCCCAAAATTTTACCTTGATTGTCAACTAACTCTATAGGCATTCCTTTACGTAGTTCTGCTGCACGCTCTTGAGGTACCGAAATCTCAACTTGTAAGGGATTATTTTGGGTAATAGTTGTTAGCTGGGTGGAAGTATTAACAACATCGCCTTGCTTAACTATCAAATCCCCAATTTCACCCGCAATTGGAGCCGAAACTGTATAGTATTGAAGTTGAACTTGTTCTTGTCTGGTATTTGCCTGAGCCTGTTGTAATGATTTTTCAGCTTGATTAACTGAAGCTTTTTGCGCTTGAATTTGAGCATCAATTGCATTTAATCTAGCCTTTGCTGTCGCCAGTCTATTAACATACTGCTGCTTAGTTTGTTGCGATACTGCTCCTTGTGAAGCCAAACTAGAATATCTTTCATATTCTTGCTGATTAAAATTCACATCGGCAACATTAGATAATTTCTCAGCTTGCAAAGACTTAAGAGTGGCGATCGCATTTAGTAATTGAGAGCGAGCTGCCTGTGCTGCTGCGTCAACACTATTTACTGCTGCTTGTTGTTCCCTAGAATCTATCTGCACTATTGCATCACCAGATGCAACATCATCACCGGAATTCACAAAAATCTTGGTTATTCTCCCTTCTATTTGAGGCGCAAGAGTTACCGAACGCCGCGATTCTAACCTCGCAATGTATTCGTCTCTATCTTCAATTATCCCAGATTTTACTGAAGCTAATTTAACTGGTACCTTTGGAGGTTGGTTATTTTGAGGTTTTTCCTCTTGCTTTGACATCATCTGCCAAGCTAAAACGCCTCCACCACCTAGTAGTAGTAAAGTAAGCAATAACCAAAACCACCATCGTTTCTTCCGAGGTGGCTCAGGGGATTTTTTTGGTTGATTTTCGTGATCTACAATTGCAGTTTCTGGCGGTAGAGATTTCATGATTTGCTACAGAATAAGACAAAAGCAAAACAATCAGTTATTAAATGACCAACTATATTCTATTACTCACGTTTTTGAATATTTTTTTGAAACGAAAAGAAGATTTACTGCTTCACAGATTATTTTTACGTTCCCAAAGGAGTCATTTTTTTAATAAAAAAACAAATTAAGTTGATTGGTAATTTCAATGATATAAATCATCTACATTGTAACGCCGGTTCAGCATTTATGCCCATTTTTCTTTAGTTCAATCCAATATATACCCTTAATTTCAAATACTTGCTCTATCTAAAGGTGAGTATAATTCGTAATTCGTAATTCGTAACCCATAAATAAATTTAGGGGCTTCGACAAAACCTAAAATGACATCCACGGATAAATCCGGGGGCTATGTCCTGTCGGACACGCTACGCGAACAGACCAATAAATATTTACACGGTGAATAAACAGCTTATGAAACAGCTTCATAAATTTATTTTCTATTTTTACAGAAAATGGTCTTATATAAGTTACTTTAAATAATTGTTTTTATAGAAAATCATTATGCAATAATTCAATCTAAAGTTAGTTGCTACTATGCCAAACTTATGATAATAAAATTGTATATAATAATATATTTAAGAAAAACGGTGTGTAAGTAAGCTTAACGCGCCAGAATCTTGATTAGAGACGGTGAGATTGAAATAATGGCAATAATACCGGTTTTTGAGAAAGATTTTGGATTGAGATTAACCTAAATCAAACAGCAAAATTTCTCCACCTACATTAGAACGTTTTGGATCCTAGAAACCCCCAAAAGAAAAAGTACGATAATTATCGAGCCAACCCATTTTAGTTCTACCGCCTTCCTTCTTCCTTCGATTTAAATTGCTTAATAAAAGTAGGCTAGGTAATATGGTTATTCACCACTCGCCGCGAGCATAAAAAACCCAAAAAATCAAAAATCATCTTAAATTTTACAGCATCCAACCTAACCTACAAATATCAACTATTAACAATGGACTCACAAAACTTACTAAACACCCAATTTCTGTTGAGTTCCGCTTTCTTCTTTGACTTCAGAAACCTGTATATGAGCTTCTAAAAACCAAAGTCGCTTGTCAATTGTACGAGAAACTTCGACGTAAAGATCGTTAGTATCTTGATCGTCTAGTTCGTCAGCTTTTTTAATTCCTTCTCTCAAATGCTTTGCATATGCAGCAAAACGCTCAACTAAAGCCGTTACGTGGGCCATTCCGTCCGAAATATCCGTGGGGTATTCTGGCAATATAGAATTAGCCGCAGCCATGCGAACTGTACCACAAGCATAACCAGCTAAAGCGGTAATACGTTCGGCGAACATATCAATGTACTCTTCTACCTCATCAGCAATTTCGTCAAACATTTCATGAAGCTGGTAGAAGTCAGTTCCTTTCACATTCCAGTGCGCTTGTTTTACCTGACTTTTCAAGTCTGTAGTTGCAGCTAAGGTTTGGTTGAGAAGTGTAACAACCTTGCTTCGTACATCCGCAGGAATATCAATGTGAGAGGGATAAAGACGTGATGAGAGGTTTCCGTTACTATCGCTCATTATTAATGCATTCTCTTTTTAAGATAAGCATTACTAAGTTTACAAGTAGATATTTCTTTTTTAAAACTTTCTATGGACTGAGTTATTTAAGAAGCAAAACAATAACCGATAGGCGAAACTAAAGTTCATAAAGTTTATTAACGAAATACTGTTTGTAGCGTCAGACCTGATTAAATATTAATATTAATTTACGTATCAACTTTATCAGGACTTACGCGATTGTCACAAGACTCGGGTGGTGCGTGACGCTACAAGGTTGATTAATTAGTTCAAATTCTGACGATTTGTCACAGCACCCTACAAAAAATATGCCAGTTGCGGCCATTCCTATTTATATTATGAACTTAATATCATGAACTACCAAGTAATCTACGATGGCAACTGTAATCTTTGTGTTACCTTAGTACAAATTTTAGAAAATTTAGATAAAGGTCAAATATTTAACTACATCCCCATGCAGGATGAGCAAACACTCCAAAAGTGGAATATTACATCAACTGATTGCGAACTGGGGATGATTTTGATTGATGCGGATTCTCCACAAAGACGTTGGCAAGGTAGTGCAGCAGCAGAAGAAATTGGACGGTTATTACCTGGTGGTAGTGTATTCGTGGATGCCTATCGCGCTCTACCAGGATTAAAATGGGTTGGCGATAAATTTTACGAACAAATCCGCGATAACCGATATACAATTTTTGGTCAGCGCGATAGTACATATAAATCTGCTTACTGTACTGACGGTAATTGTAAAACTAGCTAACACCACTCACTAATCATTTTCCTTTTCCGAATTGCTATTAAACACTTGTAAAATTTGACGACAAAAATCTTTTAACTTTTCTTGTTTGTCAGAAGAAGGGTGAAGCTTACCGACAAAATTCCAGTTTTCCACCGTAGAAACCCGCCACTGTTCCCCGCGATGATCGAATCCGGCCACTTCCACACCAATTGCACGACGCAACTCACTGATTGGATCTTGATAAAAACGAATTTGAGTCAAGATACTACGACTTTGCCAAGATGTACTGACACCAGGAAAGTGGAAACCGATATCGATCGAATCTGGATCTACTAATTCCATTGTTTGTTCATCGCTTTTCCAAGGCTTAAGATCCGACTTTGCATCAGGAAACTCAAACTTAAACAAATTAACCACCGCAGCAATTTTACTAGCGAATTCAAGATTTGTTGCCATCTCAGATGCGTTCACGAAAATACTCCCCTTTGTAATAGAGCAGTCAATGTCAAGAAGATTACGATTACTTTGTAAAGGCTAAAACGCCTACATTATTAGTGTTTCAGCTTATCAAGCCCCTTTTGATTAAAGCAACGATAAAATTGAACTTTTTATATTTAGACTGAGGAGTTAGTTGTTGAGGAGGACAGCAGAATTAGTAAAGTAATTATACCTAGAAACAGCAAGAAACTAAAATATTTATTCTTGTAAAAAAATAAAATAAACACAACTTACGCGATCTTCCCAAAGCGGGAAGGTGGCGAATGCCAATCGCAAAGCGCATGGGTGAGCGGCTTATCGTCACAAGACTCGGATAATACCCTACACTCCCCAGTCTTATTATTACCTTGAAAATCAGTCAGTGTACAAGCACCACTAAAGAAAAATCTTCCATTTGCGGCCATTCCTAATAAAGTAGAACAAATTGCCAAAATCTATCAGCGATCGCGAATGATTAATTACCCCAACAAGATAAAATTACTTTGTTATTGGCAGATAAATAAATTTCGTTTATGTCGCGTATACGTCCAATTTTTTCCTTAATTCTAGTATCTTTAGCAACATTACTTTTTAGTTGTGGTGGTCCTAATGTGGCTGCAACACCTCCAACCTATACCCCATCACAAATAGAGACAATCCAGGAATACGCTCCTAAAATCATCGCTGTACAGGAACGTAGTACTGAATTGCAAAAACTGATTGAAGATAAAGACTGGATCGATGTAGACAATTTTATACACGGTCCAATCACTGAAGTAAAGTTGAATATGAACTTTATAACTTCCAACCTTTTGCCTGAGCAACAAAAATCAGCGCGTAATATCGTGCGGAATATGTCAAATAACCTCTCGAAAGTTTACGACGCTGCCAAACAAGGTAATGTTCAACAAGCACTAAATTCTTATGATGCTGCATTTGCAGATATTGACAAATTTCTAGATTTACTTCCAGAAAATACTGCATCTGGTGAAGCCTAAATACCTTTGCAGTCATTAACAAACAATTTAGTTCAGATCTAGGAGTTAAAATCGGCTTTGTTGCATCTTGGGAAGATGTGTTCAGCTTTGAATCAGTAGATTTTGGAGACGTTGCATTCACCGTCAGGTACGGGCATAGCAACGTCTCTACATTATTTATCGAATCTATGAGTAACATAGTTATTATCGGTTGCGGCATCATCGGAGCAATCACCGCTTACGAACTCAGTTTAATTGAAGGGTTAAAAATTACCGTTGTTGATAAGCAACCCCCAGCCCAAGCCTCTACAGGCGCAGCTTTAGGCGTTTTAATGGGCATTATTAGCCATAAAGTTAAAGGTAAACCTTGGCGGATGCGACAAACAAGCGTCCAACGTTATGAAACTTTGATCCCAGAATTGGAAGCGATAACTAATCGGCGAATTCCCTTTAACCGTCAAGGAATTTTAATGTTGTTGCCATCACCTCAAGTAACAACTGATGATTTACCTTTCTGGGAAAAACTTAAACAAACTCGCCATAATCAAGGTTGGCAATTAGAAATTTTAGATGTTGCGAGCCTGGAAAAAATATGCCCCCAGGTAGATGTAAAATCAAAAGAATATATAGGAGCAATTTATTCTCCCCAAGATCGGCAACTCGATCCAACTGGATTAACATTAGCTTTAGTAGAAGCAGCGAAGCACAATGGTGTTGACTTCAAATTCGGTGTTAGTGCTTTGGGAATGAAATCATTATCCGATCGAGAAAACTCTAGCGCTATAGAATTGGAAACAACAAATGGTGCGATCGCAGGAGATTGGTTTATTATTACAGCGGGACTCGGTTCATCTGCTCTCACCGAACAATTAAATCAAAAAGTTGATATTCGTCCCGTATTAGGACAAGGAATTCAGCTACATTTAGGACATCCTTTAGGAAATTCTGAATTTCAACCGGCAATAACCTGTAACGATGTTTATGTTCTTCCTACTAATGCGGGGATATTTCCAGCTACAGACTATTGGGTAGGCGCAACAGTGGAATTTCCCCAAGATAGCGGTGAAGTATCACCGGATAAACAAATTTTAGAAGAGACTTTGAAGAATGCGATCGCAACATTTCCAGAATTATCTAGCGCTAGGGTAATTCGCACTTGGTGGGGATTGCGCCCACGGCCAGAAAATCGTGCCGCACCAGTTATCGAGAAACTACCGGGATATGACAATGTCATATTGGCTAGCGCTCATTATCGGAATGGCGTTTTGTTGGCACCTGCTACAGCCCAGATGGTGAAGGAGATGGTTGTTTGAATCAATTATTGTTGGGTGTGTAACGGTTACGATAATTTAACACCTATAACGTGCAGGATTTGAAATTACTGTCATGCACCATAAACCTGATTGTAGGGTGTGTAGTTTAGATAATTTACCATCTACAACGTGCAGGATTTGAAATTACCGTCACGCACCATAAACTGATAAAGCAGATTCTAGGATGTGTGACGGTTACGATAATTTACCACCTATAACGTGCAGGATTTGAAATTACCGTCACGCACCATAAACTGATAAAGCAGATTCTAGGATGTGTAACGGTTACGATAATTTACCATCTTTAACGTGCAGGATTTGAAATTACCGTCACGCACCATAAACCTAGTATTTATTAGATAACAATTCTAAAGCTGATAACCATTCTAATTGTTTATCTGAGCATGGTTTAGTGAGTTGATATTCCGAATTTGCTTGCTTTATTAATTGTTCCTGTGGAATATGATTAAGTAATTCTTCAAAACATATAGATTGAAGTAATTTTTTGGTAATTGGTCTTTTCGCATCTAAAAAAGTGATTGATTTAATAAAATATAAACATATATCACTATTAAATAAGCAAGCTAAAAGTATTGCTGATTCTATTGAATTACAGGAAATAAAATAACAAGTATCATCCAGCATTACCGGACGATTTTTTATTGGATGAACAACTCTAAATCTAGGTTGTTTGTGCAACCCTGAAATAGCCACTTTATAAAGAGAGAAAGAATAATCGCCAATTCCAAATATCGAAAATGGTGGTTTACCTTTATAAATAGAAGATTTTCTTTTATCAAATTGTGCTGAATGACTTGTTAGATATTGCCAAAGTCGTGGTGCTGTTTTTTCTAATTTGTATGTACATTCACCAATATTTTTCTGAGTAACTATTACACCTCGTGTTGAATTTATGTTTCCATGAAATAAATCCGTAGACTTTAATAAAGGGTAAATATAATCTGATTCCACATCAACTATTTCCTGGAATTTATTTTGAAAAACTCCATCCGAAATACAAATCAGTTCCATTACAGATGCTGCATCATGTTTTAATCCTTGTCGCCAGGTTAAAGAACTACTTCCATTCAGAAAAGCTGATTTTTGATAAGCTTTAATATCCGCAACTAATTTGTGATCAATAATTCCGATAGTTGATTCTGGTTCACTGGCAGACAAGCTCGGATAAACATCTGCTTCATAACTTGGTTTATCCCAACCAACATCTAAACAAAATAAACAAGCACTCACAGAAGCTTTAAACCATTTTTTAGCATCAATTAATCTAATTGATGCATTACTAATCTGAAGTTGAGCATCGAAAGCAAATTTCAGCACATTACGCGCTACAGCAGTTTTACAAAGTAATGCAATAGTTGGTTTTTCAAAAAAAAGTTCTTGAATCAGCTTGATCAAAATGTATTCTGAAATATCAAAATTAGAACGTCCAGTTAAAGCTTCAATTCCTTTTAAACCTTTCAAATTGGTTTTAATTGGTAGATTATTGCTTCCTAAACTTCCAAGTTGAGAATTTGTAACCCAAGGTGGATTACCTATAATCAATAAATTACCTTCTGTACTCCATTTCAAACTTTGACTTAAATCTAAATCAAATATTTTCCCTTGTTGAATAACAAAACGAGTTGAAGGAGTATTTTTAGCAATTATTTTTGCAGCTTGAAAGTGTTCTGTATCAAATTCAATCCCTTGAATTTCCTTTGGAGGTTTATCCAGTGCTAGTAAACCAGAAATAAAATTTCCTCTTCCACAAGTTGGTTCAAAAACTCTTTCCCAATACTTTCCATTTCGACTTAAACATCTTAATATTTCTGCTACTAATGCAGGAGGGGTTTGAAAATCACCAAATTCAGCTTTCAAGCAGGTTTTCTACTCCTATATCTGTTTTTGAATTAGCAATTTCAATAATTCGACGATATTGAAGCCGCCATTGTAATGCATTTGATATTGTAAGATATCCAAGTTGAGGCGGGTTTTGCAAGATTCTATCTGCAAGCAAATCTCGTCCTATTTCATCAAGAGGTAAGTTACGCTCCTCTAGATAAGCAACAATATCATCTTTATTGCCGTTACGATTCAAAATTCCGATCAAACCGTAAGTCGTTTGATAATCTCCTGTCTTTTCTCGCGCTACAAAAATTGCATCTCGAAAATTTAAACGTGCTGTTTGCGTCGTGTTGTCGTCAAACTTTTCGTAAGTAAAAACCAGCAGATGATAACCCAAACCATAAACTTTTTGACTTGCATCCCGAAAAGGAGAAGATGATTGGGGTTGACGAATTGAAGTTACTTTTAAATCTACATTCAAATCGGGAAAATCAATACCGCTTGCAGCATTACCCGGTACATAATCATAGGTAGCTCTTAAATAGTTGTTAAACCCTTGCTCAATATAAGTTCCAACGGCTTTACCATCACTAGAGCCAAATAAATCTGGAATCGGTGTGCCACTGATTTGTCTCACAAATAGTGCTGAGGCTATTTTAAAGTTGCTGAGTGTTAATTCGGTCATTTGATAATTCCTACTACTGTTTAGAATTATCTACTTAAGAAAAACAGCATTTCAAACTCAACTTATTAAAGCCCCTGCAGACGGGCTTCGTAAATATAGCCCCAGGCTTCTAGTCTGGGGCTACTTTTTACAACAAATCACCAATAATCACAATACCCTTGGGGTATAAAAAATTAATTATGAGAAAATGAGTATAAATTCGCAATAAATCTTTATAATGTAATTGATATTTCTTTACAAATCTATCCTAGTCGCAAAATCAAAAACAGATTTGCCTTTCCACAGAAATTATTCGGAGGAGTAACCATGTCTAATGACCGTAAACAGCGCATCATGCAACACTTAGGTTTAACGAGTGATATTAAATTTAAGCCATCTTCGAGAAACTCAGAACCATCTGGAAAATCAGAACCACCTGTACCTAAGCCCGAACCCACTCCACCTCCCGTTCAAATTGAACCCCCCGCAAAAATTCAACCCACAACCGCAGAGAATCGCAAACAGCGAATTATGCTGCACTTATCTCAGAGTGGTACAAATTTTAACCTATCTTCTCAGGATGCAGAAAAACGCAAGCAAAAAGTTCAAGCTCATGTTGGCAAAACCAGAAGCTAGAAAACACATATAAATTTACATAGAATTTAATCTTTCCATTACCTAACTATATTGTCACAATGTATGGTTGGTGCGTGACACTACAAGCCTTATTTTTATGTCCCGTAATCCCTCTAAGTGTCACACACCCTACAAAACCTCTATTATAAAAGCCCGTGCAGACGGGCTTCGTAAATATAGCCCCAGATTAGAAATCTGGGCGCTTATTATTAAAACCAAATTTCTAGAAAAACCATCCGTAAGAATGTAAACCCTTACCCAGCAAATTAACTCCTAAATAGCAAACCCAAACCGCAACAAAACCGGTAGCTGCTAAAATAGCTGGACGACGACCTTGCCAACCACGAGTAATCCGAGCATGAAGATAAGCTGCAAATACCAACCAGGTAATTAAAGCCCAGGTTTCCTTGGGATCCCAACTCCAGTAAGAACCCCACGCTTCATTAGCCCAAACTGCACCAGCAATGATACCAATTGTCAATAGGGGAAAACCCAACCCAATAATACGGTAACTAATATTATCTAAAGTTTCCGCAAGGCTAAGCCGTTGAGGTGAAAGAGGTTCTCCAGAATTTTCATTGGATTGGGAGGTTTCTACACGGGTTGCAACTGCAGTACCAGCTATTGCAGTTTTACCGTTACCATTGGTTTGAATTGGAGAAAAACCATTATTTTCAAAAGCAAATGCTTGGGGTTCAGTAACTAATTCACCAGCTTTGTGCAAGCGATAACCATTACTGCGATAGCCGCCAGCACCAAAGGAACTACCTTGGAGTTGTACTTGTTGTCCTCTAGTTACCACCAGAAAAGCTACAGCTAATAAAGAACCTACCATCAAAGCTGAATAACTCAACATCATCACGCTGACATGCATCATCAACCAGTTTGATTTGAGTGCGGGTACTAATGGTTCCGAAGCTTGCATTTCCGAAGGTAGCGACAGCGCTGCAAAAGCCGTAATACCCATCGCTACAGGAGAAGTAGCAACTCCCACCAAACGACTGCGACTGCTATATTCGGCGATTAAATGAACAGTTGTAATTCCCCAAGCCAAGAAAAACAAAGATTCATATAAATTGCTTAATGGAAAATATCCAGCTTGCAACCACCGCGCACCAAGTAAAGTCGCCATACACAAATTAGCGATCGCCATTCCAGCAGTTCCCAAACCAGCTAATATTGGTAAATTAGGGAAAGCTGCTCCTACCCAATAAATCAACATTGTCAGGAACAGGATAAGGAAGGAAGTATTATCAAGCCAATTTTGGAGTACAACTAAATCCATAAAGTGTTCTCCCCTTTTTTATTTAATAACTATAATCTTTTATCTTACTTTCCAAGAAAGTCCAACCTAAAAGAGGTAGTAATCACTTAAGATTTCTACCTCTTCTAGCTTATCTTTATTTATATGCTAAGAGCTTATTAACTTTGTTTGGGGCTAGGAAGCTGGGCTGGTTTTTCACCTTGCTTTAGCTTCAGCAAAACATCATAGCGAGTAGTGCGACTATCGCTGACGACACTTGTTACGCCGACTGAATTAATTGCGTTAAGGAAACTTTGTTGATTGGGGAACAAAGCCGACAAAGAAAAGCTGTTTGCAGCACCTTCCACATCTAAGAAAAACTGAGTGTTTATCGGATTAAGTTCTGATGGTACTGCTTTCTGAAATAAAGGGGTGGTAGCTAAAATATTTTTTGGTTTGGGAATAATTTTATCGATTACCGGAGTTCCCAAGCTCAAAAAAGCAATATCTTCATCTAACCAACCGTGAGTAGCAGTGAGAGTTCCCGAAGGACCAATCCATCTTACAACAGGTACTTCCCCTACTTTATCTTCTTTGATTGTAAACTGGTACTGATTTCTCATTGCATCATCTAACTGCTGTAAAGATGCTTCTGCTTTTCGGCGATCGCTTGCTTGTACCATAAATACTAAAGCAGTGCGAACATCTTGAGGAAAACCAACTCTTGGAGTATCCGGAACAACTGATATGACAAATTCCCCTCCCATCCAGCTGAGTAAATCTCGATCTAAATCAAGATTGCTAAAGTTTTTAAATCCTTTTCTCAACTTTTCTGGCTGAATTGGCGAAAGGGGATTTTTCTGGGAAGTTAAAACGTAATCAGCCCATAACCGACGTAAATTACCACCAGAAAACATCATTAAAGTCTTTGCTGGTAAACGACTTGTCATGCTAGTAGCTTTGTTTTCTACCGCTAACACTCTTCGGCTGTTGGGTTTTAACCAAGATACTCCCTTTAAACGTACTCCTTGGGATTCCAAACTTACAGTTCCCGCCAAACCTTGATTATTCTTTAGCTGTGCTAAAACTTGGGCAGGTAAGCGACGTTTGGCAGAAGTTGTAGCAGCTATTTGAGCCGCAGACGGAACATTGATATAAAACTGAGCAAGAGGCTGATAACTCGCTATTTTGGGTAGATGCTTGGCAAAACCGTTATTATTAGCTAGCGTTGCTTTATTTTTATAAGCTTTAATCGTTCTTTCTGTAGCTTTAGAATTATCTGCAATAACTAAAAAACTTTCTTCTATGACTGCAGTAGATAACTTTTCCCCTGAAGTTGCTTCTACTTCTTTTATTGTAATACCTTTATACTCCCGCTCAACCCATTGCCCTTTAAGAGCTTTCGATTGTTCAAAGGCTGTTTGAATTTTTTTTTGGTCTTTTATTGGTAAAACCATCACCAGTGACTGTTCGACAGTGGGTAATTTTCCATCGCTAGCTACTGGTTTAGATGCAACACTTGGAGCCTTCGGATCTAAAAATGCAATAGTTACTTGCTCTCCAACCCAAGGGCTTACATCTTTTTCAAAATCAAAACCTTCTTTTGCAAGAAAGCGATCGCGCCACTGAATTAAACTTTTATCCAATGCAGCTTGACTTTCTTTGGTTCCAAAAGAACGCAGTTTTTCCCACTGTTGTGAATCCGTACTTAAAGAAACCGTAAATAGGGCATCTTGGGGAATAATATTGGCACCTACAGGCAAGTCTCTGGACAAAGGATTCCCCTGAGTCAAAAGCCAGTAAGCTGCTATACCACCACCAATTAATAAACCCGCCCCAGAAAGGGTGAAAATTAAAGACGGTTTCTTTTTTTTCTTACCAGAAATAGACACGACAGGCAGTGTCATTGAAACCAATACCTCATAAAACCGAACTTTTCAATTGCTTTATTGGTTAAACTAACCAAAATTTCTCTATATATCTAGAGTTGCTGATTACACTAAGAAACGATTCTCTTACTGAATGCCATAGTACTTTTGCAATCAAACCACAATTTGCAGTTTATAGGCTTTCTCTGTATTAAGCTATAACCATGTAGCTTAGAGTACCCATTTCTATTATTTTTCTTAGGTGTGTAAGGTACTAATAAATCTGCCTCCGCAGCAAGTTTAACACTACTATTACAACCAAATACTACTGTAATTCAAAAGTAGCCGGTAAAATTACCCTAATTCCGAGTTGAAAGCCTTTAATATGTCAGTGAGGAAAAGAACGCCCCCATGTTTGAGTCGGTTTTAATGAATATAGCAGTTTTGGGTTGACTTCAGTTTCAATCTATGCTACGTAAGTTTCCGCCATCATGGAACGATGTTTCCGCCATCATGGAACGATTACCTTGGTCGGTCCCAAATATTTAGTCAAATAAGGTGAAAAAACTTCATAAATCAACGTTAACGGTTGTCCGTGGTGCCAAAATAAATAATGCCGTCCCCAGAAAGGACCTGTTTGATTGAATGCCAATTCCAATGCCGGAGAATAACCGTAGTAAATTCCTTGAACATCCCGATACAATTCAGTGCGAAGACGTGCTAAACTAGCCCAAATAGGTAACGAACGGTTTTGCAAATATTCATCTACATGAGACGCTTCCCACCATGAAGTTGCATAGGCCAAAAGTTGACCGGAAGCTGTACGCAACCAAACCTGCCGCCGCAGTCTAGGTCCTGGTACCACCTGAATCAAATCCGGGGCACCATCAGCATCCATACCAATTAATGACATATCTATAACATCTACTTCCGTTGGCTCTCCTGTAAGCAATTTCAAGTGTCGCGTAGGAGAACCATCACCCAACAGCAATAACTGCCAAGCTGGCGCTAACTGATTATGAGGCAAACCTTGCTGAATTACCTCTTCTCCACCTTGCCAAATCGCATTTAATCTATGCCATGAACAAGGCAAAGTTAATTTGTCTGTCCCTGAAAAAGTTGCAGTCAATGCTCTGCTCTTAACAATACTTTATCTTCTTATATCAAAGCATAAAATATCGTCCAATTCCTGTGGATGTTAAAGGTTTAATATCTTTGATTTTTAAACTCCCCCTTTAGTGAGTGCTCTTAACTCAGAGTCAGTTCTCACGAAAAAAATGCGGATGGCGAGACTCGAACTCGCAAGGCAAAGCCACACGCCCCTCAAACGTGCGCGTATACCAATTCCGCCACATCCGCATGATTTATCTTTTATCTAGACATAGAGTATAGCATAAGAAAAGAAATATGGTAAGGAAAAATAGTAGATGCCAAAAATTATTTTTTTAGGATACATATTGGGATAGTTGTAAATTTTATAGTCAAATATCTACACGACTATAAAATCTATAGTTAGATATCTTGGATCAACAATGGACGAGTATATTTTTTAACTGTCTGAGTCATTTCTTAATACTGATTACCTCAACTTAGGTAAACAATCTATTTAAAATGCCTTATGGGTAGTTCGTTATAGCCGGGGGAAGATTCAAGCACAGCATCTAATCTCTCCTGTCAAATTTTGAAATAAAGCGTTTTGGTTTTTCCGGATTTGGCACGAGAAAATCTCAATCTACAGGAATGATATAGAAATTACAAAGATGAATTTTGACAAAATATTAATTGCCAATCGAGGGGAAATAGCACTTCGCGTTCTACGCGCTTGTGAGGAAATGGGAATTGCTACTGTTGCAGTGCACTCTAACATTGACCGTAATGCTCTTCACGTACAGCTTGCTGATGAAGCAGTTTGTATTGGCGACGCTGCAAGCAGTAAAAGTTATTTAAATATTCCTAATATTATTGCAGCGGCGTTAACGCGCAATGCCAGCGCTATTCATCCAGGTTATGGGTTTTTGGCGGAAAATGCCCGTTTTGCTGAAATTTGTGCCGACCATCATATAGCTTTTATTGGAGCTTCACCGGAAGCGATTCGGAGTATGGGGGATAAATCCACAGCCAAGGAAACCATGCAAAAAGCAGGTGTCCCTACAGTTCCCGGTAGCAAGGGTTTGCTGTCTTGTGAGGAACAAGGATTAAAAATTGCCGATGAAATTGGCTTTCCTGTAATGATTAAAGCCACTGCTGGTGGTGGTGGAAGAGGTATGCGTCTGGTGCGATCGCCTCTTGAATTTACTAAATCTTTTCGAGCCGCACAAGGGGAAGCAGAAGCTGCATTTGGTAATGGAGGAGTTTATTTAGAAAAGTTTATCGAACGTCCCCGCCATATCGAAATTCAAATTTTAGCCGATAATCACGGTAATGTAATTCATCTAGGGGAACGAGATTGTTCCATTCAGCGACGCAATCAAAAACTTTTAGAAGAAGCCCCTTCTCCCGCACTCGATGAAGAGTTACGACAAAAAATGGGAGAAGCCGCAGTTAAAGCCGCTAAGTTTATTAATTACACTGGTGCGGGTACGGTGGAGTTTTTACTCGATAGTAGTGGCGATTTCTACTTTATGGAGATGAATACCCGGATTCAAGTTGAGCATCCCGTTACAGAAATGATTACCGGTATTGATTTGGTTGTCGAACAAATCCGTGTTGCCATGGGAGAAAAACTTAGCCTTACCCAAGACGAAGTTATTTTACGGGGTCATGCAATTGAATGTCGTATCAACGCTGAAGATCCCGACCATGATTTCCGCCCTTGTCCCGGACGTATCAGCGGCTATCTTCCCCCTGGAGGTCCTGGCGTTCGTATTGATTCCCACATTTACACGGATTACCAAATACCTCCTTACTACGACTCGCTAATCGCCAAGTTAATTGTTTGGGGTCCCGATCGTTCCACCGCAATTCATCGCATGAAACGAGCTTTGAGAGAATGCGCCATTACCGGACTAACTACAACCATCGGCTTTCATCAAAAAGTTATGGATATTCCCCAGTTTTTGGAAGGTAATGTCTACACCAATTTCATACAGGAAATAAACGAAAAGAAAAAATCTCTTTAACCAGTATGAGCAAGCATGGTCAGCAGTCCCTGTTGACCTAACAAGATTTCCCGTACCAAGCTGAATATTCCTACCCAAATAATCGGTGTAATATCCACCCCACCGATAGGCGGTACTAGTTTTCGCGTCACCACTAAAAATGGCTCGGTAGGTAAAGCTATGACATTAAAAGGAAAACGATTCAGTTCCGCTTGGGGATACCAAGTTAAAATAATTCGGAAAATAAACAAAAAGGTGATCAGTCCCAATACAAGACTGAGAATTAAATTGGTTACGTCAAGGGTATTCATGGTTGGAGTTTACCGTCTATCACAAAAAAAAGGTTTATGAGAAAAATTTAAGAATTGTAAAGCTTATTTAATATTTTATCCGTAATATTGGTTCCGATACTGTCCGAATTTGAGAAATAAACCGGTTTGTAAGATTTTTGTAGATTGATCTAACTAGATTTTCATTTTTGATTGACCACAAATGGCCACCTTTTTCTTGTAGGGTGTGTGACACTTTGACTAATGAGGAACGTAATAATAGGCAATGAGTGTACGGGACCAGATAAAGTTTGTGACAGTTTATAATGATTCAACAAAATGTCAGTCCCTCAATATCCCGAATAAAATTAGGGGATGTGGCTCAAGATTAAGACTTATTGCAATTCATTTCATGGTATTAAAATTATAGAGAAGTATGTAAAAAAAAGGTTGTAACCATGACTCCCTCTTTAGCAAATTTTCTTTGGAGCTTAGGCTGGGGTAGTGCAATTGTTGTTATCCCGGCAACATTGGCATTAATTTTTATTAGCCAAAGAGATAAAATCCAACGTTTTTAAGATTTTTAAGGCAAACCTAGTACTCCGCTCTTATTACTTTGCGGGGTTGATTGTAAGAAAAAAAGTAATTTTCTCCCCCTGCTCCCCCTGCTTGCCCCTTTCGGCAATGTTGGTGTTCCCCACTAGGGGACTGGGCTTGGCTTGGCAGAAAAAAATTATCATCAGCTAATTCTCAGTTAGGCTAGGTTTTAACTATTTCTCATACAGAGGTCAAGTTATACTGAACTCAAAGACCTAGTCTTGTTAACTTTGATTAACAATGTAAAGACGCGGTATTGAATAACTCCTATTCGGAGTCAGACAATTCGCGTCTTTGCTGTCTATTTGTATTTGGTTGGTGTAGAGATTTGAGTTGTGAGTCGCTAACATAGATTTGATATTGGGAAAAGAACAATGCTAACTTTTGGGCTGAACTCAGCCAGCGTTTTGGCTCAGGTAAATATAGGGACTAACCCAGCTAGTATTTTAGGAATTTTTCTAGCTATTGCTGGAGCTGGACTATATTTTCTTCGTACTGTACGTCCGGAACTTTCACGGGATCAAGATATATTTTTTGCCGCTGTCGGCTTATTGTGCGGTTTTATTTTAATTTTTCAAGGTTGGCGATTAGATCCAATTTTGCAGTTTGGTCAATTGCTTTTAGTGGGAACTACCGTATATTTTGCCTATGAAAGTATTCGTTTGCGGGGTATTGCGACTCAACAAGCCAAGCGCAGCACCCCAATTGTAGACCGCGAACGAGATGTCAGCGAACGCTATGATTATGACGATCGCGGTAGATATGGTGCTGAGGTAGAAGATTTTGACCGAGATCCTTTACCTTACGACCCATATTATGAAGAAGAGCGTCCCCCGCGTCCTCAAATTCGAGGAAGTAGGGATAATCGTTCATCTCGTAATGAATACTACGACGATCAAGCTCCCCGTCGTCTAGAACGCCGTAACGATCTAGAAAGAAACGAAGATGACAGATCGACGCGTCGTCGCAGTTCTAATTCCAGGCGTACTACAAGTCGTAGTAGCTCAAGATTGGAAGAAAATGATTGGGGTACATCTTCTGGGAGGGTTAATGATTGGGATAATTCTCCTAGTGAAGAAAGAAGAACATCTCGTCGCAGTAGCACAAGAACATCTCGTTCTAGAAGTGAGGAAGATATTCAACCTAGAACTTCTAGAAAACGTCGTCCCAGCAGAGATTTAGGATCCAGACCCGAACGGGGCTTTGATGATGTTATTCCCACCGATTATGAAGATTATAACCCCATCGTTCGTTTAGAAGACGAGAAAGACGATCAAGTAAAGCTTGAGGATGAATAGAAAATAATAGATCTTTTGACCATTCAACCAGGAGATTGGCACTACAAGCAGCGAAAATTAATTTTTATTAAGGTGAAAAAAATTATCCCCAGATTTTGGCTCCAATCACAATTTTATTGGGGTCTTTGTCTTTGTTTAACTAGTTTGCTTGTATCTTGTAGTTACAACGAAATTCCCATAGGCTCTAACTCGCTGAATACTCGCTATACCGAAGAACAACCAGCTTTGAGCGGCAACGGTCGCTTTTTAGCCTTTGTATCTAATCGTAGTAGTACTCAGCAATTATTATTGTACGACTTAGAGCTGCAACAGTTGATTCCGACACCCCGTTTAAATCGACGCAACGCCATCGCTGAAAGTCCCAGTCTCAGCTACAGCGGACGTTATATAGTTTACATTAGTAGCGACCGTGGTAGACCAGTTGTCGCCCTTTACGATCGCGCTGTAGGACAATCGCAAATCCTCACTCCAAATTACAACGGTTGGGTGAGAAATCCCAGTGTTAGTCCGGATGGAAGATATGTTGTATTTGAAACAACTATTCGCGGACAGTGGGACATTGAGGTTCTTGATAGAGGACCGAATATTGAATTAGATATTCCCAACGGTGCGCCAGTCAGTGCGCCACCTCAGTAGGGGAGATGGGGAGACAAGGGGAGAAGGAGAGAGGGTTTATAAATGGTAAAAAATTTAACAATTATCAACTGTTAACTAAGAATTAACTCTTAATTGATGAAACGCTTTATTTTAATTTGCTTATTTGCGAGTTTAGGTTTGCTGGGTGCTTGTGGATCTGGGCGTATATTAAGTTATCCCTATGATGCTGGCGGTAGGAGTCTTAATTCTGGAGCTTCGGAGTTAAATCCACATATTTCTAATAGATATATTGTTTACACCAGCGATCGTCGGGGTAGTCAAGATGTTTATATGTTTGATAGGATGAATCGCAATTTAATTAATTTACCGCAGTTGAATTCATTTGATGCGATCGCCAATCATCCATCGGTTTCTCAAGATGGTAGATTTATTGTGTTTGCTGCTTCTCGCCAAGGAAGAAGTAATATATTTCTTTTCGATAAGGAAACTGGTCAATCACGCAATTTAACGGGTAATCTACAAGCAGAAGTTCGGAATCCTACAATTAGCGCTGATGGTAATAGGATTGCTTTTGAGTATACTTTAAACGGTCAGTGGGATGTTTTAGTTTACGATAGATTCGGGAGGCGTTTGAATATACCCCAACAACCACAATAAAGAGGGAGAGAGCTCCGGGAG
>DESS01000281.1:9495-49561 GCA_002361335.1 Richelia sp. UBA3308 | reverse complement strand
AACCCTGCATGTCTCGATAAAAATATGGCATTGGTGAACCGAGAAGGCGCAACCTCATACAGAATTGGTATAAATTTTTAATAAAAATCGGACAATTAAATCAAAAAATTAAAAAATCAAATATTTCTCTAACTGTGATAATAAAGGATTAATTGTTTTCTCTTGAATAAAATGCGGTGGATTCCAATTTATCCATTTATAGCCACTATGTTCGGTAAGTTTTAAATCAACTTTATGTTTAAGCCATCCCAAAAAAATCACTAGTGTTTTTTGTACCGTTTCACCTTTAAATAGCTTAGAGGTAGTTTGATAAATGTCGGTATATCGGAAATTTACATCTAAATCTATATCGTTGATTGTAATCCCAGTTTCTTCAGATAATTCTCTTAAAGCACAACTAACTTCATCTTCTCCTGGCTCGATATGACCTTTTGGTAAATCATAAATATATTTAGAACCAGGGTAATTGAGCATTATAAGAAAACTGATCTGAGGTTGCCTTCTCATTACAATAACGCCACAAGATTTTACTTTTCCCATGATTTAATTATTTACAAATATCTTTAAAACATCATTTACAAAAATAATTTACACATATTTATGGTTAAATTCGTACATCAAATCTATTCTACCTTTACGCAACATTGCAGGATCTAATCTTTCTGTAGTATTGCAAGTCATTAAAATAACTAATCGCTGCTGAATTTGAAACACAGAATCATCAATTACACTTTGGTACAATGTACCATCTAACAAGCTGAGAATATGTTCCGTTTTGTTGCTGTATTGCGCTACTTCACTAGCACGATTTTGCGCTAGGTTATCAGCTTCGTTAATGATAATGCAAATTTTTTCTAAATAACTTGGCGGAACAAAGTTAGAAATAGCATCATGATCCAAAATAAAAATCACATACCCCAAAGGTACAAGAATTTCTTTTGCGACAGCTTGCGTCCACACGGTTTTACCTGTACCTGGTTTACCATGTACTAATACTGCTAATTGAGCTTGATTTAAAACCGCTTGCTGTAGGTTATCAGTAAAATCTTGAATATCTCTAGGAAAACTGTTAATAGAAAACTGAGTATTTACTTTCCCCACGCGACTTTGATAACCACTTAACATCACCGCTAAATCATAAGTAGCTTTATTAATTAATGGCGTTAAACTTTTTGCCATTAAAGTATATTGTCTTCTTCCTCTTTCATAAGGGTCAATTTGCAGCCAAACATCATATTGAGACCAGTAAGCATAAACCGTGTTAATAACTTCCAAACGTTCCCAATTATTAAATTTTTCAATAGGTAAATAAAAATCCCTTTCCAGATAATATTGAGTAATCAAATCAGGAGATCCTAGTAATTTGATAACTCTAAACACTGTAATTTCCTGGAGTCTATTTAACAGATAATCTATGGGAATGCTGCTGCGGCTAACAAATTGAACTATTGGAGTCTCAGTACTCAAAATGTCCTTGTAGCGATGATCTGGTGTCAGTAGATCGGGAGTTATATAGTTCCAATATTTCTCCAACTCATAGCGAGCATCTTCAGAAGCAAGATTTAATAAATTAGCCCACCAAGCATAATGCTTTCTCCCTAAAGTATCGGCTAAACTACTAGTTAAATTTAAGGTTTTTTGAGTCAATTCCTGAGAGTCATTAGATAATAATTGCCATAAAAACTCCCAGTTAAACTCCCTGTAAAAAGGTCGCCAACCGCTAGCTAGCAAGCTTTGGCGGTTATTATTAGCGCGAGAGTTTTCTTGGTGCCCGAAATAGTCAAATTCCATATTTTCAGGTTTTGAGCCTTTATCAATATCGAGGAAGCTTATACCATTTTATATTTTGAATTTTGGATTTTAGATTTTAAATAAAAGTATTGATAAGTATAATTTATGTATTTTATTTTTGAAAATTCAGTTAATAATATTTAAATATTTAAAATGTTAATTTTTTTAACAAAAATTCTTGTGACTATCAAAATTTCTGATAAATAAACCACTTGCGTGCAAGTCATCAGAGCAAAGCGTTCATCATTTAAAAGTAACTCCGCTGGTGAGTTAGTACACACTCTTTAAAGGATAACTACTTTCAAGCCTACCTTCAGGGTTATTAGAGCCTTTCTCGCTTCTCTATGGCAGGGATCGGCTTTCAGCCCTTACATAATACTGAAAAATAGTTTGTATTGCACTGAACCGAAAACCGCTATATCTAAAGAATTAGAGATTAGAAATTTTGTTTCTTAGCCTTGAGGAATATCTTCAGGTAAAATAGTCATCATCGTTTCCTTAGTAAGTTCAGAAATATTTACTAGTCTATTAGCTTGCTTTTCAACAGTCTTATCAAAAATATTTCTGACTAATCTTCCGTTACCGAATTTTTGATCTTTATGATTATATAAATAAGTAAATTTATTCAGTAGTTTTTCTTTTGCTTGATTGTTAAGTTGAAAATTATTTTTATTGCAAACCCCTGTAAAAATGCTAATTAACTCTTCTGGTTTATAATCATCAAAATAGAAATACTTGTTAAATCTTGACCCTAAACCTGGATTTGCATCGATAAATCTTTTCATCTCGTTACTATAACCAGCAACTATTACTACTAACCTGTCTCTATAATCCTCCATTCTTTTGAGTAAAGTATCTATAGCTTCTTGTCCAAAATCAGTTCTTGAGTTTTCTGGTTTAAGTGCATAAGCTTCATCGATAAAAAGCACACCATCCACGGCTGATTTTACCATTTCATCCACTTTTATTGCAGTTTGACCAATATGACCTGCAACTAAACCTGACCTATCAGTTTCAATCAAATGACCACTAGAAAGTATTCCTAACTCTTTGTATACTTTACCCATTAAACGAGCAACTGTAGTTTTCCCAGTTCCAGGAGAACCACAAAATACAGAATGTAAAGTTACTGAAATATTGGCTAGTCCTTTTTCCTGCCTAAGTTTTTGAATTTTTAGAAAATTAGTAAGGGTTTTGATCTCATCTTTCACATTCTGTATACCCACAAGATTATTTATTGTATTTAGAACAAATTCCAAGCCATCGCGAACATCCGAGGAAACATTACTACTACGCTGCATTTCTGCTTTCATTTGTTGCAGTTCAATTTCTATTTCAATTTTCCTTCTCGTTTCCCAATCAATATTTTCATAAGCCATATTTTGCAAAACCCCTATAAATAATTTAATAAATAACTATGTAACAATATACTTTTGGATACTAATAGAGGCAATTGTACTTTTACTGAATATGAAAAAGTTGACAATAAAAAATATTTGGAATTTCACATACGACACCAACGTTCTAAATAATAAACTTGTTGAGTTCTATCTATATATTCTGGTTGTTTACCAATTTTATTTTTTTGAGATTTGTAATCTAATTCAAAATTTTTTCGATTAGATTTTTTTGGGTATTGCGAATCTTCTGGACGCTGTCGGTACAGATTAAATGAGCGAATATACAACATATTTCTCTAAGCAATATTTTTTGTATTGCCCTCGAATATATTTGTGTTACATTCATACTACAACAAAGTCGAGCAGTTTTCTCAAAAAAAAGTAATTTTCTGAATTACTAGTTATACAAGTGGCGGAAAAATCCTAACAATATAGTACCTAGTAGTGAAATAAAACAAAAAATTGAATATAAACAATATTGTGTGACTGGCATCCTTGCCCGTCCGAAAATTAAAATTAAATAACAAGACAAACCAGACCAGATCTAAGTAAACTTTTATTTGCCTGGATTGCCTAATTATTATAAATATTTAAACGGTTACTCTATAACAACGGAGGCATTTTTGTAAGCTTCTGACCACAGTTGGTGCAAGAAGCACTCAGTGCTGTGATTCATAGTCGTAACAAACCCACCTTCATAACTCTGGGGGCTAACTGATAACCAATAACCCCGCAAATTAACTTCTAAATACTCCGTATCGCAAGCATATAACTGCATGATTTCCTTGTTATTATCTCGCTCTAGCTCAGTATGTAGTTGTCCTAGCCCAGGTAAATCAACAGGAAGTAAAAATGTTGCACTGCTCGGTTCAATACACAAACTTTGACCAACTCGCAAAGTTAGTATTACTCGGGCTTGTATCCATTCTTCTATGGACTGAGTTAAAAGCTCTAGGTAAAAACTGTTTTCTGTATAAGTTAGTTTCAGCATTCCTCATGCTCTCCTGTTATTCCAGGTTTGCTTGTAAAACTCCTTTCCAAAGCTGTTGTGCAAAATAAATAGTCGGATGGACGGATGGTTTGGTTGATCACAGCTTGCCTTCTCATAAAAAACCCCCGCTTCTTTTTTTTCTCAGAAGCGGGGATTAAATGTTGACCTTGGAGTCTTTTATTTAACATGAAGTACAGCATCAGTATTGCCAGTACCTCCCGCTTGTTTTATCTGGTTTTAGTGGTTTGAGTAAATAAATAATTCTGGTATATTCACAATCTCGATTAGTTTGTGTAAATTGCCCGTGATTTCGATTACACTCGCCCATAAATAAATACTCCACTTCCGAGAAAGCTGATTCCCAACTGGCTCGACAGTTAGAAATAGATGAGGAAGTAGAGTAGGGCTGAATAAGTATCACAGAAAATTTCACCTGTTGAACATTTCTTTAAACATACTACACTTGTATTACTATCCTGTCTACACTTTTAAGGAGAAAAATCATGCATACAATTGCTCGCACGCCTACCACTGAAATGGAAGTAACCAGCATCCGCTTGGAAAGGGAATTAAAAGATAAGCTTAAAGAACTATCTGGGAATCAGGGATATCAAGCATTAATTCGAGATATTTTGTGGAACTACGTCCAGCAAAAATCAGGCGAGTGGAAGCCGCGATTTTCGCGTGCTGATATTCGAGCCAGCATAGCGGCGACATCCCAGCAAGAAGAACGCTGCGTACTCACAGGTCAATTAATTCAAGCCCAACAACCCATGCTGCTAGGACTTACGAAAACTGGGGATATGGTACCTCTGAGTATAGAGAGTTTAGCTGGCTAATTTTTCTTCAACAAATGCAGCCCAATGATTCTATTCCCAGCATTCATTGGGCTGTATTATTGTTATTTATTTTATTTTTTAAATTTTAAATATAAATAAAAATGTTCAAAGCAAGTAGTCCCCATGAAAAAAAAATTATGCCCCACCGGCACCCTGGGCGAACACCACCATGGATGAAAGTTTCTTTCTGCCGATGCTCTTTTAGGTAGGTGGCTTAAACAGCAAGTTTACCCAAAATATTGGGCTAGGCCCGCCACTCAATGGGTCCTTATTATCTAATTTCTACCCATGAGTAGACATATATAATCATATTGTCTAGATATAGTAGTTTACAAAGATACATGTTTATCCCCTTTATTCTTTATTTATAAACACTCTCTTAGTAATAGGATAAAAAAAAACAGCGGTACTTATTAGCGCTGGAAAAAAACTACGGTGTCGCCTGTATTTCTTTTTTCAAGGTTATTCTTGACTAAAATTGATTTTTTAGATAAACCCTAGAAAAGAATTTACTCAAACCTCTTGGAGTATGAATAAATAGTAAGATTATAGTTCATATTCTCAGTGGGAATGCGGATGATATTTACTGACTTTTTGGCTTGACTCTAGAGAAAATACGGTTTGTCTACAGTTGTAGAGAGGATATTCTAGGTCTGAGCAAGGTAAAAAAGCTGTCGGGCATACCCCAAGACTTACCTTAAGTGCAAGAAGCATTTTAGTATACGAATAGTATGGAGGCAATTGTACAACGATTTTGATATGGCAGTGAAAAAAGTCATTTTATATAGAAAGGAGCTATAACAGGTGAATAAATTTATTTATAGAACCCAAATTGGTTCATTAGGGTGCAGCTAAGAGAAAAGAAGGTAAATAAAGTACCAGGAGGTTGGGTAAAACGACAATGGGGTCATTATCCAAGATTGTGCCACAAATGAAAAAGCGTATAATAACATCGCCGCCGCAACGCTCGGATGAACAGGAAGATTTAGAAAAGTGCCATTTTAAGCTGATGCAGCATCAGGAACAACCTGCCCATCGGTTGGTATACCAAATCAATCAAATTATTGCTAGTAGCATAGCTCCCGATCAGATGCTCGAAGAAATTTCTCGAGTCGTAGGAGTTGCCTTCAAGGTGGATTACTGCTGTTTGGTAACAGATCCAAAACAGCCAGGAGGAGCAACTACTGCTAGTTGGCATAGTCAGCAAGATTATTTAGGTCTACCTAACCCCAAGGATACTTTTTTAATTGAACAATTGGAATTACCTGTAGTACAGTGTGCTGCAGAACCTTTTACTATTGAGGACATTTCTACAATTCAGGAAAGTTTGGTAATTGGATGTCAAAGTTTTCCTTTACCAATAAAAGCTGTATTAGCAATTACGACTCGCTTTAGTGGTGAAAATAATGGGGTAATTAGTCTTATTAAATCCGAGCCATATGAGTGGAGTAATTCAGAGAAACAACTTTTAAGAGCTATAGAATCTTGCTGCGCCATTGCTTTTGCTCAATTAGCACAAAAACAGATAATTTCTTCCCAAAAACAGCAGGTGCAAAAAAGTGAACAGCACCAAAGCTTGATCCAGCAATTAACCATACTTAACCGCAGCAATTTGGAATTTAATCAAATGCTTAAGTTGGTAGTTTCCTCCACAGCTGAAGCTTTAGGGGCAGACCGTGGTTTATTGATATTATTAAAATATTCAGACCCTTTATTTAAAATTCGTGCAAAAACACAAATTCCCAAAGCCAGAGCTACTGTTGTAAGTGAATGGTGTAGGGAAACGAATTCTCCACTTTGTGATGAGTTGAAATCTGTACAAGAGTCTTTCTGGTTGGGAAATTGCGGTATATGTCAACGTGCTTTCAAAGCTTCTAAACCCGTAACGATTAATGACAATTCAGATAGGCGTAAGGATACTTCTACAATTGCTCCTGTGTTTGTTTTAGATAAGTTACCTGCGGCGCTGCTAATGCCTTTAGAAAGTCAAGGCAAAGTGTTAGGATTTTTAGTGCTACAGCAGAAGCAACGTCGCAATTGGCAGTTGTCTGAGTTAAATATTGTAGAAATGGTTTGCGCTCAAATCAGTAATGCGATTATTCAGACACAAACGATCAAGCAAGTACAAACTCTTGTAGATGAACGCACGGCTCAATTACAACGCAGTTTGGAAGTTCAAGCTAAGTTATATGAAAAAACACGGCAATATGTCGAGCAGTTGCGCGAACTTAACGAACTTAAAGATGAGTTTTTAAGTAATATGAGTGACCGTTTACGCTATCCTTTAACCAATATGCGTATGGCACTACGTAATTTACGCCACCCGGAAATCCAGCCCGATCGCCAAGCTCGGTATTTGGATATTCTGGAGCAGGAGTGTACTAAGGAAATTAATTTGATTAACGATCTCCTCACACTCCAGAAGCTGGAAACTCATCAAGAACGTCCGCAATTTGAAACAATTGATTTAAATACAAAAATTCAAGATGTAGCAATTTCTTTTGAGAAAAAACTAGCAGAGAAAGGAATAAATATTTCTGTTTATTTGCCGGATGAACCACTCAAAATACAAACAGAAGTAGAAAGTTTGGATCGCATCCTCCAAGAATTGCTTACAAATACTTATAAGTATTCCGAACATGATAGTTCTGTAGAACTGCAAATTTCCCAGATTTGTAAAATACAAGGAAATAAAATACAAATTAAAGTCATCAATGTTGGACGTGGTATATCTGAAGAAGAAGCCAAGTTCATATTTGATAAATTCCGTAGAGGTAAAGGTCGATGGACTCCAGGTACTGGTTTGGGATTAGCTTTGGTTAAATCTTTAATACAGCATCTCAATGGAGAAATAACCGTAGAAAGTACTTCTATAGAAGATTCTGATTTAAGTAAAATCTGTTTTATTCTAACTTTACCCCAATTTTCTGACGATATCGAAGCTTCGGAGCCTTCATGATTCAAAAACAAAAAGCCCCACAATCAAATTTAAACTCCCAAGAAAATAATAATCAAAGTCCAAATTTACGAGCCGTAACTGTTGAAGTTGAGAAAATCACAGAACGTCAACGACAAATCACGGCTAAAATTCAAATTCCTCATCCTATAGAAAAAGTTTGGCAAGTACTAACTGATTATCAAGCTTTAGCTGATTTTATTCCTAGCCTTGCTTCTTCTCGGAAATTAGAACATCCTAGTGGAGGTATTCGTTTAGAACAAATCGGTTGCCAACGCTTACTGCGGCTTAATTTTTCCGCACGGGTAGTTATAGATTTGGAAGAATGTTTTCCCAATCTAATTCGCTTTCAAATGGTAGAAGGGGATTTTAAAGACTTCTGTGGTAACTGGCGTTTAAATAGCTGTGTTTTGGATAATCAAACGGGAACCTTACTTTGCTATACCGTTAAAGTATGGCCTAAGCTGACTATGCCAATCAGAATTATAGAACCCCGTCTTTCTCAAGATATGCAATCTAACCTCCTAGCGGTTCGTCAACGTGTAGAAGAATTAGCTAGTTCATCTAAAGAATAGAAGCTAAAATATATAGTTCTTGTTTTGTATTTTATTTTTATTATTTATTTAAATACCCCCAAGGGAATTCGAATCCCTGTCGCCTCCGTGAAAGGGAGGTGTCCTAGGCCTCTAGACGATGGGGGCTTGTTTTTCAACTTTTATAAATTTAACGAGTTTCGCGAAATTTGTCAATACCCTCAATAAAAAAATATTGACGTTCGTGAATTACTGCCCAATGTTGCTGAGTACGGGTTAAAGTGGTTGAAAGTGGCAAAGATCAACAACTATTATTTTTCAAGAACTTTGTCATAATTGCCGCTCACTTTGTAAACTAAGCGCCCGGACCTTTCGTAGTTACAACTTCCGTAACAATAATGGGCAGGGGCACCCCAAGAAATGTTTTGTTCTAAAAATTTCTTGGGCACCCTGGGCAGGCTTTAAAACAAATTAACTCGGGGGTGTATCCGCTATCTATGAACATCTAAAGCTGCTCCAAGTTCAAGGCTACATTCGCGGTTGTTGTACAAAGACTAGGAAAATGCTGTATTATAAGCAACCTAGGAAGAAACTATCAATTCGACAAAAGTGAGGATTACAAACCTTTCATACATCAAATTTCATATTTACTATTTTTAACAATAGATTTTGAAATACACGGCTCAAAATCTCCAATATGGAAGCATCTTTTGATATCACCCTGCAAATGGTGATTGCTGTCGTTGCAGGCATCAGCGCCCAAGTGCTGGCTGCTTACCTTAAAGTGCCTAGTATTGTTTTTTTACTGCTATTTGGCATCTTTCTTGGTTCGGATGGCATTGGGTTATTACATCCCCATTTGTTAGGCATTGGATTAGAAGTAATTGTTGCTTTGGCAACGGCAATAATTTTGTTTGAAGGCGGACTAGACCTAGAACTGCGAGAACTAGGGAGAGTTTCTACCAGCCTGCAATTGCTCGTAACCTTAGGAACCTTAATTACATTAATGGGCGGAAGTATGGCGGCTCATTGGCTGGGAGAATTTCCTTGGCCAATTGCTTTTCTGTACGCTTCAATTGTGGTCGTTACAGGTCCGACAGTCATCACTCCCCTACTCAAGCAAATTAAAGTAGATCGACAAGTAGCAACGCTTTTGGAAGGGGAAGGAATTTTAATTGACCCTGTAGGAGCAATACTTGCTGTCGTAGTTCTCGATACTATTTTGAACGGTGATGCTGACCCTTTAAGCGCCATTACAGGTTTGTTAGTGCGCTTGGGTATTGGCGCTTTTATCGGTGGAGCAGGTGGTTGGCTGCTTAGCCAATTTTTCAAGCGAGCCAATATTTTGTCATTTGAACTGAAAAATCTGGTAGTACTAGCTTCCGTATGGGGCTTGTTTACATTAGCACAGATGATTCGCAGCGAATCGGGACTAATGACAACAGTAATGGCAGGAGCAGTATTTGCTAATTCATCGGTACCCGAAGAACGGCTGTTACGTCATTTTAAGGGTCAGCTAACAATTCTTTGTATCTCTGTACTGTTTATCTTGTTGGCGGCTGATTTATCTATTGCCAGTGTATTTGCCTTGGGCTGGGGTAGTTTATTCACCGTCTTGGCGCTAATGTTCGTGGTGCGACCAATTAATGTTCTTTTATGTACCTCGAACAGCAACCTCAACTGGAGACAAAAACTGTTTTTAAGCTGGGTTGCACCAAGAGGTATCGTTTCAGCATCAGTTGCTTCATTATTCGGTATTTTACTTACCGAGCGCGGTATAAATGGTGGTGATGCCATCAAAGCATTGGTGTTTTTGACAATTTTGATTACAGTATTTTGTCAAGGATTAACTGCAGGCTGGGTTGCTAGATTACTGGGAATTACTTTAAAACAAGCCACAGGAGCGGTCATTGTGGGCTGCAATCCTTTAAGTTTATTGATTGCCCGCTTCTTCCAAGAACGGGGAGAAACAGTAGTTATGATTGATACAGACCCTGAAGCTTCTCAGCAAGCAGAAGCACAGAATTTGCGAGTTTTAACTAGCAGTGCCTTAGATGCCAATGTCTTAGAAGAAGCTGGACTTGATTCTGTAGGTACTTTTTTGGCGATGACTAAAAATGGTGAAGTCAATTTTGTGTTAGCTCAACGCGCCGCAGAAGAATTTGATCCACCCCGTGCTTTAGCAGTGTTTCCTCGCGATCCTCAAGCCGGAAACAAAAATAAAAGTAAAGTCTTACAAGCTTTTCTTCCCGACTTCAAAATCAAAACTTGGAACCAATATCTTAAGGATCAACAAGTCAAACTAGGGACTATGACATTGAAAGATCCTGGTTTTTCTCTACAAAAAATTCAGTTACAAGCATTAATCCGGACTGGTGATTTACTACCGCTATTTGTTGAAAGAGAGGATAAAATCCAGGTTATGGCTGCTGGTGAAACTTGGCAAGTTGGCGATCGCCTAATTTACCTGCTGCACGATCCCAGGCCGGATCTTCTTAAACGCTTGTCTGGTGGTAATCAATCTACTCGTCTTTCTTTAGAAAATTTACCGGAAGTAGAAGAAATTCCCATTGGGAAATTATCTCAACTTTCTGCCACTGATGCCCCAACATCTTGAATCAACTCTTGTGGCGTGCTGACTTGTTTTTCAAGCCACAGCACGCTGAATAAATGCACTATTGACAAAATAATTGCAGCAGTCGAGAGAATATAGCTGTGTATGGTGTAAAGACGCTTGACGGTTAAGGTGCTTACACCACTACCGCCAGTAAGAATTTCTCTTAATTGCTCACCGATCAAAGGAATGGCTTCAATAGTTCCCAACTCAATATTGAAGCGCCAAAATCCAAGTTGATCCCAACCAAAAATCATCGATGTCCAGCTTAATCCGATTACGGTTAAAGTTAAAAATATTCCGTTTACCCAGGCTATATACCAACTTTTGCTAAATTTTCTGCCTAAAAACATCACCACTATCTGAATCAAGGCAATAAATATTACTCCATTGCCTGCAAGATGGTGAGCTTTACGGAATAACCAGCCGTATTCAATTTGGTCAGTTATCATCTTTAATGACTCATAAGCCCTACCAGAAGCTGGTTCGTAATAAATAGAAAGCAAAATCCCCGTACTAGCAGCAATCAAACTAAAAGTAATAATTACTACTGATAAAATCGTTGCCGTCCGCCGCATAACTATATTAAATCGGCTTTCTTTGATAACCATAAAACTAATAACCTTAGAAAATCATTAAAATTATTACGATTTTAACTAAGAAATATTAATTTTTGATAAATAACTATACAATTATTCTAAGTATTTTGTCCAAATTGGTAAAAATTGTTGCGAACCATACCAAGCTTTATAACTTCTAGGAGAATGCATTGCATCTTCAAGGACTAAATTTTGAGCACCATCTAAGTGAGCAGCTTCGATAGGTGTAATTCCATCTCCCCAAGTGTTACCTTGACCACAAGTTAATTTATAGCTGCTATAAGCTAACCAATTGCCGAATCGTCTTTTGCCAAAAATTGTTTTCCCTGCGACACAGACGTAACGTACTTTTTCGTAAAAAGCGCCTGGGTAATTATCATTAACAAAATCCAAATTCCAACGCGTCCAACGCTCTAAGCTACTATGAGGAGTACCTAAAGTAATAAGAGTGGCAACGTTTTTGTGAGCTTGCCACGTCAATAAGTTTCGGTTGCCCTTGCCATAAGCAACTTCTCCCAAATAAATACGCGATATCCAACCTCCTGCAGAATGACCAATCAAATTAATTTGAGAAACACTTTTTTGTTGTAATATCCGCTTTACTGTGCAGTCTAATTGTTGCAAAATTGGAGTTACAGGTCTTCCTCCCAAAGTTGCTATCCAATCACGTCGTTGTAGGGGTACTGTAACCGTAGGAAATCCCAGATTTTGCAATGATTTTTCTAAGCTATAGTAAGCTTGAGCGCATTCAAAAAAACCGGGTAAAATAACTGTAGGTAATGACATTTGCTTACTTTGAGAGCGGTATTTAAGACTTGAGACTTGCCAAAAAAATCTGTCTTGTATAACTTATACGTAAGTAGATACTGGGATTGGTATTATATAAGCATTACTAGTGGATGAAGATAACCTATAATAAATGATTGTCTCAGCCTTGCAGTTTAAAAGATATTTCTTGAAATAACTGGGATTAAATTCTGTTAATAGGGAATTATCAAATTCATCAGTATCGGTTGAAAATTAGCAGATTAATACTTACCGCATTATTTTCTTCTCGTCATGCTAGATGAAAGCGTTCGCGTCAAGCATAAGTCTTAAAAAACTGAAATTTTCCGGAATTTAGTAAATATGTTGTAAAAAAAAGGATATAGAGCTGTTAATGATAGATAGTAAATTTGCTTAAGCAAGCTATTTCCGTCAAACCAAGAATACACTTTTAAAAGTCATGATTTTCATTCTTGTGTCCGAAGGCAAACCTAACTTCTGAGTACAATCCGGTTGCATTTAAGTATAGGCTCCCGCCAACCGTGCAATTGACCGCTTGTACAACTGGCAATTCTGTTATTATGAGTTTGCGGTAGGAAGTTATCCTTTATAAAGGGGCGCATTTAAAAGGGCTACTTTAATCAAATCATTATTGCCTGAAAATATTGCCTGAAAATATTGCCTGAAAATATTGCCTGAAAATATTGCCAGATAAATTAAATTGCTAGTCAACCGCCAACAAGCTAAGTGAGCGATAAAAGCCATGTCTTACGTCTCCGTACTCAAAAATATACCCGAATTCTTAAGCCAACCAGCCGGAATAGCAGCCATAGCATCCGTCGGCATTCATGGTGCTATTGCTTTCATTCTGCCTTTGATGCCTGTTGACTCTAAACCAAAACAAAAAGTATCTCCGGCAAGTGTCGGAATCATGGAATTATCTCAGGCAGAACAAAATAGATTACCTCAAAAAAAAGGTCCTCAAGTTTCAGCGTTACCCCAAGTTCCCCTACAGTCTGCACTTCCTCTACCCAATTTTGCGACTCAACCGACTCCATTAGCTAAATTACCACCAAATCTTGACTCCACAAAGGTGATATTACCACCTTTACCGAAATCATCAGCGAATCCTAGTATTTCATCTTTACCGAAAAATAGCTCTCTGCCGGTACTTCCTCAACCAAATTTTAATTCTTCATTTAACGCTAAAACCAAATCTAGCGGATCCTATCGTCGTTTCAATGAGAAAATCCAGTTAGGGCGTTCAGCATCATTAGCGTCTCGAAACAGAAGCACACCGTCGATAAGAGCGTCAAATTCTCGTTTACCTAACATACCTCCCATACAATCGGCACCATTACCTCAGGAATTTACTAGAATTCCAGCACCAAAACCCGTTCCTCCGATGACAAATCCAGGTATGGGTACAAATAATCCGGTAGCTATTAATCCTTCTGTTAATAATGGTGTTAGTGTAAATCAACCAAGAAGGCTTAATCCTGAGGATTTGGTTGCGCCTACTAACAGGAATATTCCTAAACCTAGCGACAACCTAACTTTAGCAGGACAAAGTTTACAGCAATGGGGGCTACAGCCATCTGCTCGGAGAAAAATTCAGCTACCAACCCAACCCAAACCGGCGCAAAACACAAAAATAACACCTAAGAATACAACAACTTTAGCTCTTGCAAAACAGTTTGAAGAAGTTAGGGGACGTTATCCTAACTCTGAAATTAAACAACCAATTTCTCAGGTAATTAAAACAAAGCCAGGAAAAGAAGGTAAAGTCGAAGGTACTTTAGTTATTGATTCTGACGGAAAAGCTGATTATTTACAGTTTGTGGATCGCTCAGTTTCTTCTCGTCTTAAAAAAGCTACCAGAAATTATTTTCGCAAGTACTTCAAGGAAAATCCCATCCGCAAAAATGGTAGAGCTAAGGTATACGCATTTAGCCTTGACTTCAAGCCCAATGTAGTTAGTAGTGTTGAATTCTCCAAACCTCAGGCAAAATTAGCCGATAGTTTGCGTTCCTCAAAAAATAATCAAACCCAAATAAATCAGAAACCATCCAAGAAACAACCTGAGAATATATCTAGAAGTTCGGCTCCGGTGAAAATTAATGCACAACCATCTTCGAGTGCAGTAGTTGTTCCGACTGTAACTTCAACAGCGCCGGTTAAACCCAAACCACAGGTGGAGATTACAACCAAGAAACCTGCTGCTACATCCGTAAATTCGGAAAATAATGATAAACGAGCCGTAGAAGTACCAAAAGTACCATTAAAACCCAAACCCCAGGCGCGAGTTAATATTAAACAACCCGCACCACAAGCTACTTCTAAACCATCAATTGCAATTCGTCTTAGAAATAGTAAAGAGGGTTCCGAATCAGAAGAAAATTCCAAGAAGCCTTCTGATTCTAGCAAGAAGCTAATTCAGCAATTACGGAAAATAAAGCAACAACGAGAAAGCTCTAACTAGCCAAAATAGAAATCGGTAATGGTTCTAGTCAAAAATAATCTAAACTATAATCATTAACCATAACCATATAACTATAGATCGACGTAGCAGTGCTACGTCTGTACATTATTCTGGAAATGCATCAAAATAGACGGTGACCAATTTATCCCTTATCTTCCATTAAGGATAAAATTACTCACCGCCCAGAAATACCGGAATTAACTGTTTTAGTTAATATATAATTAGCCTTCAACAATAACTTTGCCAACCATACCAGCACCACGGTGAGGTTCGCAGTAGAAAGTATACTCACCAGCAGGTGCATCTACTGGAATGGTGGTGGTAAATTCTTGTTTGGGACTCATTAACAACTGTTTATGAGACAGTCCTTTAGCCAAAGTAGCATCCTTGTTAGGGTTTTTCTTAGCATCAAATACAACGTTATGGGGAGGAACTTTGTTATTCACCCATTTAATAGTATCGCCCGGTTTAAGTGATACCTGCTTTGGTTGAAACTGCAGCATACCTCTATCGCTACCTAATTTAATAGTATATGTTTCAGCTGCAGCATTAGGAGCAAAAACAGCGAAGCTGCTGACAACTAACATCATAGTCAACGCGGCTAAACCCAAGCGCCGTAAAGTGGACCCAATCAATTTCATTATTTTCTCCCAACAACAATCATTATTATCTTTTTTCTATTTTAAATGAAATTACCTTCAAATAGGACAAACTGTCATATATTTTTTTGTAAACAAATTTGGGAATTAATAAAAATATATTTTAATAATGAAGATAATTTTTACTTATGACACAAGTTTAAAATAGTAAATTTTCTAAGTGAGAGCCTTTTTGCAGGGGTTAGTGAATTATAAATAGAACATCTTCTTTGAAGGATTTTATAGAACAGTTATCAGTCTACAGTCGGCGAATGAAAAGTTCAGAAATACCAATCTGTAGACTAATAACTAAGGGTTATTGACTAGTTAATTATCAAATATTTAGTAATAAATCTTGCCACCACCCCATTTGATACCTCTAATTTTGGGTTGTAGGAGAATGTGCCCAGCGATCGCCTCCAAATCCTCTTCAGTCAAATTACGCATTTCTTTGAAAATATCCGCACTCTCTATGCTGGGATGCAATTCAGAAATATCGACTTCTCCATCATAGGTAGTTGGTTTGTTCATATACTCTACCAAACCCTCGATATTATCGCGGGCTGGAGTTGCTAATGACAAAGCTTCAGGATCCAATCCTACGTTTTGGTTAGTTTTGGTTACGCCACCAGCATGACACTGGGCACAAGTATCATTGAATAGGCGTTTACCAATTTCAACTTCTTTAATGGTGAGTACATAGGTATCGCCTTGTTCATTCAATTTTACAGTGCGAGTAGCTTCATCAAGTTCTACAGCCGAGGCGTTACCGACAAAAAACTGAAAACTCAGCAACGCACTAGCAACAAAAACGCCAATTAATTTTGTTATCATGTTTCCCCTCAAAGATTTTCATGCTCAACACAGCTACAGCAGCGATGCTCAATTTCTTAGTTCTAAGAGTTAACGCAAAAAGTTTTTTTGCTATTGATTACCACTCTAATCAGCTAACTTCGATTTAATTTACCGAGTCACTGGTTCAAGGGCGTATTTCAGACAAAAATTGGCAAATAAATAAATGGCGGTATCCTCCAACGTCGCGATCGAGGAATTTTTCAATATTTGGATAAATATTTGTAAAGTATTCCTAGCCAGACGTAGAAGGAAAGCTTGTTTCAGCCTAAGTAAGCTGTAATATGCTAATATTTCCGCGATTAACAGGCTTGCAAAACCCATAATGTTTGTTAACTCAGATAATAAGATTAAGTCGCTGTAATACAATTATCACTCTAAGCGTGCAATTTGTTGCTCAAACTACTGTTTCAAACCATCCCAGATTGGGACAAGGGGATAAGGAGACAAGGAGACAAGGGGAGCATGGGGAGCAGGGGAAGAAATTTTAGGTGGTAATCATAGAGCGGGGTAGGAGTAAGAAAAATATTCATAACTCCTCAATACTCACTACTCACTACTCACCAAGAAAACATTAATGGTTTGAAGCCCCCGGATTTATCCGTGGATGTCATTTTAGGCTTAAAAGAAGCCCCTAAATTCATTTATGGGGCATTAATTACGAATTACGAATTATACTCACTACTCACCACTCACTACTCACTCCTAACCTTTAACCTTTGGTGCCACTGAAGGAGACGCTTTGAATAAAGTATCGGTTGAAGAAGGCGTAAACAAAGATAGCTGGTAGGGTGAATACCATTGAAGCAGCCATAATATAGTTCCAGTAGCTGATATATTGACCTTTGAAGCTGTTTAATCCTAGGGGCAGGGTAAACATTTCTGGATCAAATAAAATCACAACCGGGAGCAAGAAATTATTCCAGCTACTCATGAAGATGAATACTGCTTGGGCTGCAAGTGCTGGTTTTGCTAGGGGAAGCACAATATGACGAAAAATTCCAAAAGTATTTAAACCTTCTATTGCTGCGGCTTCTTCTAATTCTCTGGGAAAATTAATGAAAAACTGCCGCATCATAAAAATAAACGTGGCGTTTACCATGTTGGGAATAATCATCCCTTGGTAAGAGTTTAACCAGCCAAAAGTTTTTAAAATTAAAAATGTGGGGATGAGTGTAACTTGTATTGGTACTGCTAGTACAGCCAAAATCAGGAAGAACCAAAAGCGTCTACCCTGAAACTGTAATCTTGCTAAGGCGTAACCTGCCATTGAATTAAATAGCAAGTTAAAAATAGTTACGGCGATCGAGATAATCACGCTATTGAAAAACCAACGTAAAAATAATGGTTCTTTTATAAAGATTTGTTTGTAATTATCAAGGGTGAAGTTTGAAGGGAGGAAATTTGGTTCGCCAGCGATTATTTCTGTTAACGGTTTAAAAGATGCCGAAAGTGCCCATAGAAAAGGAATCAGAGTTATTATTCCATAAAATACCAATACCGAGTAAATTAGTATCTTCAGCCACGAAAGACTCCAGATTTTGTTCAACTTTTTTCGCCTCCAAACAGTCGCCGCTGAATTAAGGTTATCGTTATAATTACGGCTGCTAATAAAAAAGCTATAGCTGCTGCATATCCCATCTGTAAGTTACGAAATACGGCTTGATATATCAGTAAAACTACAGTTAAAGTGGCATTATTTGGTCCACCAGTACCTTGGGAAAATATATAGGATTGGTCAAATAATTGAAAAGTACCGATTATTCCTATGGCTACTACAAAAAAGGTAACGGGCTTGAGCATGGGAATGGTGATATAAATAAGCTTATGCCATGGATTAGCACCATCTAATTCTGCTGCTTCGTAGAGGTATTTTGGTATATCTTGCAAAGCTGCCAAATAAATCACCATGAAAAATGGTGCTGTTGACCAGATGTTCATAATCATAATGGCTTTGAGGGCAACTGCAGGATCTCCCAACCAATTATATGTAGGAAATCCAATCACACTCAAAAAATCATTCAGCAGCCCATTGGTGTTGTATATCCACATAAATATCAACGTCAATACGGCGGAAGAAGTAACTGTGGGTAGAAAAAAAAGAACCCGCCACCAGCTTTTACCACGAATACCAGAATTAAGGGTAACAGCTAAAAATAAAGCCAATATGGTTTGTGAAGGTACCACAATTGCCACATATTCGGCTGTATTCTTAAGGGCAATCCAAACCCGTTCATCTTCTACTAACTGCCTAAAATTACGAAAACCAACAAACTCGTATTCAATACCGCCAAGAAGTTGTACTTTTTGTAGGGAAAGAAATACCGCATAAAGTATCGGTAGCACCACAAAGGTTCCCAAAACTAGAATAGTTGGTGCCATAAAAAAATATCCAGCCAAATTTTCTGTTGAATTCCCTTTTATCTTGGGATGCTGTCTTGTTACTTGCAGCAATGTCACTCAACCTTTTATTTGTCCATCACAAGAAATTGTAGCGACAAGGGATGCAAATTAATAGTAAAGAAGAATTCAAGTAGGGATAAGAAATTTTGAATTTTGCGAAATGTTGCTGGGATGAATTTGTATCCCAGCAAACTTTCCTGTATTTGATTTTACATTTTGGATTGAAGATGAGGAATCAGAAGTAAACCTCCGAATCCCATTTCCTCATCTAATAAAAGGAACGATTCTGAAGTTCCGCCTGGGGTGTAAAACCTTTTTGCTGCAAACAAGCTTTGAATTCAAGTTCTGCATCGCTTAATTTGGGGGTATCTGTAACATCTAATATCCTTTGTAATTGATCGTTTTTCATTTCCGAGAAAGCACGGGCAATACGATTACCTACATCTTTGTTTTGAATGGTTAATTGTTTGGGTAAGCAAGATGCGATCGCCTGAATACGCTTACTATTTTCAATTGTAGGTACTACTCGATTGCTAGTAATAGCAGCATTGGGTACGTTATTTGCTTGGGCGTATGGTACAACTCCCAACCAAATTGTGATTACTAGCAAGCCGCTTAGAACTGCCGCTCCTACTTGCTTGAAGAAACTTTTGAAATTCGTCATTGGATTTTTGACAAGACTGTAATTGTTTTTTAGTTAATTAGCTCAATTTTTGAGCAATTAATCTCTAATAACAGATAACTACATTTCACCTGTTTTAATCTCCATCCCAGAAAAGATTGCCTACTATGTCTATGGAAATAGTTGCTAATATTAATTTTTGTTTAATTTATTATTTTTTTTTATAGATTTATTACGATCGGTACTTACGCAATCGCAAAGATAAATTAAGTATTTCAAGGATTGAGATCCCCCCAACCCCCCGCTACATTGAGGGGCTTTGCGTAAGTCCTAATGATATTTTTTGTGCTAATATTCTTTATCTTGAAGTTAATCTGATGTATTAATAAGCATAATTTATCAAAAATAAAAGCGAGGATATTTAACAAAAATAATAATATATTATAATAATTTTTAATAAATTTTAATTTAGATTAAATAATTTAAAGGCTTATAATTAACTTGATTCTATAATCAGTAATATTTTTCTAATTATCTAGGACTTACGCAAAACTAACGTGATTGCGTCCAGGCCGAGCGATAGCGACGTAATTGCAAAAACCTTGCGATTGCTTCCCTACACTTCGTTTCGGTCGCAATGACAATTCAGGCTTGCGTAAGTCCTGTTATCTTAGAATTATCATCAAAGTTAAATTGATTGATTAAAAAAAAGAATTGCGATCGCAAATATTTTTTTTGTGATTTAATTGTCAATTAAAATTAAAAATTGTTACAAGGTGATTATGGCTGATTTTCAATCAATACTGGTTATCACTTTGGCATTGAGAATGGATAGAGATGAATTACTATCCTTAGTTTTGGAGTCATAGTTGATTAACTTGACAATAAGATTCATTGGCTTAGTTTTATCTTCAAGTTGCTCAGCTAAATCAGAGGAAAAAGGAATCAAAAATTTGCGAATTTCTCCATCTTTTGCCGGTGGGTAGAATCCATAGGTTCCAAGAAGCCTATCCTTTGGTAATACCTCATTCCTCAGTTTAGACTCCCCAGTAAAATATACCTGGACTATAAACTGTTCATCTTCATCAGGTAAAGCACAAAGAGTTGTTAGCTGAATCGCACTTGAGTCATGCTGAGAAATATATGTAGGTATATCAACCAAAATAGTTCCAGGGCGCTCCACTGTTACTTTAAAATTTTCAGGTATTTGAAATTGCCCAAAAGCATTATTAACCGACATATTCAAAGCAATTGTGATAATCAACCCTAGAGCTATTCCAGGAATAAAAAATCTAAACCCTAACAAGTTCCACGCTACCAAACAAAATTTGCGTATCAACATCAGAATCAGTAGAAAAAGGTAAGAGTTGAATATTGACAGGTTGATCAACCATTATACCTTGCTCAAGTGCATACCGTAATGTAGAGGTAATGTCAACGACAAATTCTTTTGTTCCGCCAAAGAAGCTGAATGTGCCCGCGTAATGGGGGTCATCAGTAGATGTTCGGGCATTTAAATATCGGCAATCAACAAAGACATTTACAAGTATGGGAGCTTTCTCGGATGAAGGTGGGGTGACATCCTTGAAAACTGCTAGGATTCGAGATTGCTCAATTGCTGTTTGTGGCCTTGAGAGGAAATTAGTTCTATTAAACTTTCTACTACTAAATAGTTCATTAGACAGATTGGCTGTTTCAACAGGAATCGATGTCACACTTCTGATTTGGGAAGTCTCTGTGTTAGTTGCTCTTCCAAGTACATTCATGACTTCATCCGATCGTGGAATAGCTGTTTGGATTCCCCTAGCTGACATTAATGCAATTGGTTGCAGACTAGGCCTTGTTGTTTCATAAGTAAAACCCAATCCATTGAAATCACTGGTATCATTAGCCGAAACATCAACAAGATTGCCTTGAGCATTGGAAAACTGTTGGTTATATTGGCGCGGGTTAGATGGGGTTGTATTTCCAGATGATTGCCACTCAGCCCAGATTCGATCAACATTACAGTGGTGAAGCCAAAAGATTGGATCGAGGGGCGAAAGCCCATTAGCCATGTGTCCGTTACCAATTCCACTTAACCCATGTGCGACGTTATGTGGTTCCCCTTCTAGTAATTGACTGAAGAAACCGAAGTTAGTTTGCCTTAAGATTGTTTCAATTGCATCTTCAGTAAATGGATTTTGATTACCAAAGAAATCGAAATCTTGAAGTCCTCTGGTTTCACTCAACCCGCGTACACCAACAGTAGTTATCGGATCTGGCCAAGGTGTTCGACTTAATGGTGGTGTAGAGTAATTAGATGGATCGTTCCAAAATTGAACATTTAGGGGGCCATCCTCAAAAAATGGACTTGGAATCCTCCCCTGATTGTTAGACCAATTCCAATACCCTAAGGCAAAACTAGGATCGCCAATCAACTCGCCACAAATTTGTTCAAAAAATGTGATGTAATGCCTATGCCACTGTAAGAAGTCTAAACCTCCGTGTGGGCAATAGTTAGCATGGATAATTGCTTGGTTCCGCCAGTTCCGTGGATCGCTTTGTGGCAATTCATGCATTATCCTTACTGCTTCAGAGTACTCTTGGAAAAATGGGTCATCAGGTGCCATTGTTGTGATGTCTCGACGCAGACGAAGTGACTGAGCATGAGCTTTTTTTGGCAAAACCATAGATAAAGCCAAAGTCGCTCCGGAAACTGCGATAAATTTACGGCGAGAGAGCATAATTTCTCCTACAATGTTTTACAAAATACAAAATCAATAATTTGACATTTATTGACATTTATGATTACTTTTTCAAAATTCACATTTACTTTTACGACAGAGTGTCGTCTTTCGTAACAAAACTTTACAAAATAGTGACTCTAAAATTATTTAATTAAATTGTTTTTTTATTAGTACTTACGCCAACTGAAACGAGAATCTCAGAAATCAAAAATATTCTGCTTTAAATAGATTTTTGATCAATTAAAATTAAAAATTATCAAAAATAAAAATCTAACTCAGGGTATATTGCCATGTCAACGCCGATAACCACGCCAGAAAAAGACATAAATTTGAAAAACGGTCAAAACTCTACTTATAAAGCTAAGAAAAAAGGTAAATCATTGCCTTCGGGGTTAATTATCAAGCTAGGAAAATTTGTTTGGAGTACTATGTGGCGGATAATGATGTCCAAGCTCGCACCGAGTAACGATAAAGGAGAATATATCCGTCCTTCAAGTCAGTTTCGCAATTCCATAGGTACCGAAGAAAATAATCTTTATCAGCCCTCAGCAGAGCGTTATCGCTTATACGTCGGTTTGGGATGTCCTTGGGCACATCGAACTTTAGTGGTTAGGGCATTGAAAGGACTTGAAGATGCTGTAGAAATATCGATTGTATACCCTTCACCCGATCAAGGAATCTGGATTTTAAATGATCCAGAACAAGGTTGTCATACCCTTCCCGAAGTATATAAAATAGCAGAATCTGGTTATAAGGGACGATGTACAGTTCCAGTGTTATGGGATAAGCAGACGAAGACGATAGTCAATAACGAAAGTGCCGAGATTATTGTGATATTAAATTCTCAATTCAATCAGTTTGCTAAGAATCCCCGACTTAATCTTTACCCAGAAGAATTAAAACAAAAAATAGACCAATGGAACGAAAAAATATATCATCGTGTGAACAATGGCGTATATCGCTGCGGTTTTGCTCAAACTCAGGAAGCATATAATAACTGTTGCGATGAATTATTCGCCACTTTAGATGAAATTGATCGAGCCTTAGAAAACAACAGATACTTATGTGGCCAAAAGCTAACATTGGCTGACGTGCGCTTATTTACTACTTTATTTCGTTTTGATGTAGTGTATTACGGTTTATTTAAATGTAATCGCCGCAGAATTCAAGATTATCAAAATTTAGGGGCTTATCTACGGGATTTGTATCAGCTTCAGGGAGTAGCTGAAACTTGCGACTTAGAAAGTGTAAAACGAGATTATTACGGAAATTTGTTTCCCCTTAATCCAGGGGGTATTATTCCTTCTGGACCAGATATTACAAATCTTTTACAACCGCATTATCGAGAAAATATTCCTATTTTTGATAAATGATTAAAGTATAGCCATACACAAAGACTACATCAAAATCTAAGCGTTATTTAACCCATTACCTTTGACCCTTAACCTTTAATCTTTGACATTTAACTGGTATAAACTGTTAAATCTAAATTATATTTGTAGGACAATAAACAACCACTATACCAAAAAATATATTATTTTGATTGAGTGCCAGGATGGAATATGGGGAAAGATAGGGAATGGATGGATTATCTTTTTCTTGGGGAAAAAGAATTTTAACTGTTTGTCTACGTTTATTAATTGCTCTTGCTATTGCTTTTGCAGTAATATTACTTGTCTACCGATTTGAGAATTGGTCATCTGTTAATTGCGATAACCCCGAATCAATTTGCTCTCAAGTATTTTCAGTAGTTCAAGTAAAATATGTTCAAGGTTTTAGTATATTAACCGCAGCATTTTTGTATGTTTTAGAAAGTCCCGAACGGATAAGAACAAGAATATACGAAGCGTGGCAGGTAATTGATAATGCCGCAGCTGCTCAGGTTTCAACTAGCTATGCCAGAATTAGAGCGCTAGAGTTTTTAAAAGATTACGGTATTTCTTTAGAAAGATTAAATCTGGAAAAAACCGATTTACAACAAATAAATCTTAATCAAGCCAATTTGAAGAGTGCTAACCTCTGTTGCGCTGACCTTAGAGATGCTAAATTTAGAGGTGTTAACCTTGCTTATGCAGACCTTAGTGATGCCGATGCTAGTAATGCAATTTGTAAAGCTGCTAAATTTAACCATGCTAATCTTGAAGGTGCAAATCTCAACGATACAGACTTAAGAAGTGTAAACTTCACTGCTGCCAATCTTAGAAGTACTAGTCTTAGAGGCGCTCTTCTGGAAAATGCAATTTTCAAAGATGCTGACCTTAAAGGCAGTTTATACAACCAAAACACTAAGTTTCCTGAAGATTTTAATCCCGATGATTATCAAATGTATCGCATTTCTGCCGATGCTAATCTTAGGGATGCTAATCTCAGAGATACCAATCTCACTAATGCAAATCTCAACGGTGCGGATTTAACTAATGCTGACCTGAGAAATGCCGATCTTAGAGGTGTGGATCTAAAAGATGCCAAACTTGCAGGTGCTAATCTTAGAGGTGCCGATCTTAGAGACGCAAAACTCACTGGTGCTCAACTCAAGGGTTGCTTATACAACGAAAAAACTAAGTTTTCTCAGAATTTTACACCTGGGAATCATCAGATGTACCTGATTTCTCCCAATGCCAACCTTCAAGATGCTGACTTAGCTGGTGCCCATCTTAGTGGTGCCCACTTAACAATTGCTAACCTTAGAGATACTAACTTGACTCGTGCTAATCTTCGAGGTTCTAATCTCAGTGATGCAGATCTTAGAGGCGCAAATCTAACTAGTGCCAATCTCAGGGGTACAAATCTAATTCGCGCTGATTTAAGAGGGGCATTTTTTAGAGGTTGTTTGTACGATGAAAAAACGAAATTTCCTCAAAATTTCTCTATTAATAGTTTCAGAACTTATTCAATTGCCCCCAATGCTGACCTTAAGGATGCCAATCTTAGATACGCTAATCTTAGAGATGCGGATTTAAGTAATGCGGATTTAAGTAATGCAAAACTTAATAGTGCAGACCTAAGAAATGCAAATCTCAGTAATGCTAACCTTGATGGTGCAAATATTAGGAATGCTAACCTTAATGGTACTAACTTGACTAAGGCGGTGAACTTGACCCCTGAACAAGTTAAATCGGCGGTTAATTGGGATAAGGCGATATACGATGAAGATTTTTTGGTAGTCCTAGGTTTACCGTTAGAAGAATAGAATAATTATCACTTATCAGCTATGGGTGAGCAGTTACTAAGGATAATTAATATATAAGTACATATAGCATATTTAATAGAGCCGCCGGTAGATTTGGACGGGCTTCGGATGCCCGTATCACAAGAGTAAAAAAAATAGTACTCTACTCAAAATAAAAACGAGCGTGCTGTATATAGTTAAATAACAAAAACTATTAAGTCCCTCCCTACTTGTATACTATATATTTCTTGTGATATTTGCTAAAAATTTCCTCTTAAGAACAAATACCTATAATTTTGCCACAAAGGTTATTCCTGCAACTGCTCAATTGTTAAGGCATTTACAATAGAGGGAACAGAAAAATTTCCTCACAAGTGTGGCGACTGCTATAATTACTAGTTGCTTAACTGCCATGAATATATTAACCCCCGGCTATAAACCGGGAAGCTCACAGGCCTGTTCTGAGAGCTTCTAGTTGACCAGACTCAGTACCTTTGGGTACTAAGTTTAGATAAAAAGTCAAATTTGATATCAGTAAATCCGTAGCTCCTTCGGAGTTAAGCAGCTGCTCATGGGGGGAACCACGCCACTTGCTACCCTACTCTAGGAGAACAAGTCGGGGAACCTTAGCCGAGCAGTGGCTCCCCAAGATCGCACTGCTTCACCAGTTTCCTGCTTGTAAACCTGGGTAGTTAAACAGGTTTATCGGTTAACGAGCGTGCTGCTTGGATAGTTACCGACTCTAAACAAAGTCGTCGGCTAACTTTAATTAGGGGTTAACTACCCATTGGATAATCTTCACGGTACGCCCACTCTACCGTTGTGTTTTTCCTCTCAGACTTAAAAGTCTGAGTTTCCAAACTACTTACACTTCTTATGAATTGGAATCAACTTTTACAGCCCGATTTAATTTTATGCGGTTCTATATTAAACCTCACACCTGAAATTATTCAGCAATATCAACTCAAAGGACTTATATTAGATGTAGATGAAACTTTGGTTCCCGTAAGCGTAGCTTTCGCTTCTAATGAATTACAAGATTGGGTGAATCAAATTCGTCCTCTAGTAAAACTTTGGTTGGTAAGTAACAATATTAGCGAAAACCGAATCGGCTCCATCGCTCGTTCCCTTAATTTACCTTACTATTTCAGTGCCGCCAAACCCTCACGACGCAAAATTAGACAAGCACTCCAACAAATGGACTTACCCCCACATGAAGTTGCAATGGTTGGCGATCGCCTTTTTACCGATATCATCGCCGGTAATCGCTTGGGTATGTTTTCTATCTTGGTTGAACCTATTGTTCATCCCGATACCGCTATGCGCTCTCACCCGATACGTAATTTTGAAGTTTTCATATCAGAAATCTTAGGTGCCTCTATTACTCCTAAAAAACGTAGAGTCACAAATCTCAACAAAACCTCAGGAGAATAAATATAAAAAAAACATTAAGAAACACAAGTAAAATATTTTGAAGGTGTGATTATATATATAGATAAATAGGAGTCAGCTAAATTAAAGACTCTTAGGATAATAAAAAAGTTTATAATATTAAAGCGTCAACCTTCAGTTAAAAGAGGGATTGGCGCTTTAATATTTTAATTGTAGCGGTTTTCAGTTAAGTCTAATAGAAATATTGTTGGTGGAGTTAGTACGGGCAAGGATGAGTAACGAGTAACGAGTAAAGAGTAACGAGTAAAGATTAACAACTAACAACTAACAACTAATTAAGTAATGAGTAATGAGTAACAATTAACAAATAACAACTAACAACTAAATGAGTAAAATAATTGTTGTTAAAATTGGTACTTCTAGTTTAACTCGTCCAGAAACAGGACAATTAGCACTTTCTACAATTGCGAGTTTAGCTGAAACGCTTTGTAATTTGAGACGAAATGATTATAAAGTGATTTTAGTTTCCTCTGGAGCTGTGGGTGTGGGCTGTGGACGATTGGGATTAAAGGAACGTCCCAAAGTAATTAGTATTAAACAAGCAGTAGCAGCAGTTGGTCAAGGAAGGTTAATGCGGGTTTATGACGATTTATTTACCAGTTTGCAACAGCCAATAGCCCAAGTTTTACTTACCCGCACTGACTTAGTACAGCGTAGCCGTTATCTTAATATTTACAATACTTTTGGGGAATTACTTAAACTGGGTGTAATTCCAATAGTCAACGAAAACGATACTGTTGCCGTAGAAGAATTAAAATTTGGCGATAACGATACTCTTTCCGCTTTAGTTGCTAGTTTAGTAGAGGCAGATTGGTTGTTTTTACTTACAGATGTAGATAAACTTTATTCAGCCGATCCTCGCTCAGTGCCTGATGCTAAACCCATAAATTTAGTAAGTAACATTGAAGAATTGAGAAAATTGCAGGTGGCAACAGGAACTTCCGGTTCCCAATGGGGTACTGGTGGTATGGCAACAAAAATTTCTGCTGCAAGAATTGCCACTGCCGCTGGGGTTAGAACAGTAATTACCGAAGGCAAACAACCAAATAATATAGAAAAAATATTACAAGGTAACTCAATAGGTACCGAGTTTCAACCGCAACTCGAACCAACTTCAGCCCGTAAACGGTGGATCGCATACGGCTTAGTTCCCTGCGGTAAATTATATTTGGATGCAGGTGCGGTAACAGCAATTTCTACTTCAGGTAAATCCCTGTTAGCTGCTGGAATTACTGCAGTAGAAGGAGAGTTCGATCAAAATGATGCTGTAGAATTATGCCTTCAGCTTTCCTGTCACGAAGGCGATCGCACTTACAAAGAAATTGCACGAGGGCTAGTAAATTATAGTAGTAGTGAACTAGAAAAAATACGCGGAAGACGTTCGAGTGAAATCCCGGAAATTTTGGGTTATCAAGGTGTGGAAACAGTTGTACATCGGGATAATTTGGTGTTGATTTAAGTAAGTCGGCGTTAAAAAATCAAGGTATGTCATTGCGAGGGTCACTACGTGAAACGAAGCAATCGCATGCTTTTCAACTCTATTTACAATCCGTTACATAGCTCACGGTTTATTTGTGCCGACCTACTTAATATACAAATATTTATTCGGCGAAGACAGGGCAACTACAAACCTATTCAAGGAAGCTAAAATTAATTTGAGTTAGAAAACTTCTATTAATTCTAAAGCTGGCAAATTAATTTTTATATTATATTTTATTGTGAAGTAACAAAGGATGTAGAATAAAATATTTACTGCAATTTAGCAATAGTATTATTCAGGAGTATTATTCAGGAAATCTAGGTACAATATTCAAGTAAATTCTAACTTTTATTCACTAATGTATATTTAGTGTAAATATAAAACTTACTTGGGATAGATGTGAGTTTAACGAATAAAAGATTAAATTAGATGCTGTTTGATAAGCGGCTGCGATCGCAAAATTAATATTTTCTTCAATATTATTTACTACCGAATGCAGTTCATCTAAACGATTATCCAAATCTTCTGTCACCAGTAATTCGATGAACTGTTTTTCTGCTTGATCGTAGTTGATAGCTGTTTTTGTTTTCATATCGGCGATGGCAACTGCATTATTACTATGCATTTCCAATCTTTCTCCTTTAGCTGCAATATCCCATCTATTTACTTAAAAAACCAGGAATCAGGAATAAGGTTTACTCCAGCTTTAAGCGAACTAATAAATGTCCAAGTTGCCATGTATGTTCCAGTATAAAGATTGGCATAGTCAGCATCCCTATCTGTAATAAACCAGTCGGGTATAGTTTTTTGCTGTCTAATTTTTTTATCTAAGCCAGTAAGCAATGAAATATTTTCATAAACAATGTTTCCACGAGCCTTTTCTATCATGGATTCGAATAAATTTTGTAACAATTCGCCGCGAGCATACAAAGTATAAGAAGGATGATTTCCATAAGCGAAAGGCACAATAATAACTAAGTAACCCCGGTCGCTGATTAACTTTTGTAAACAAAATTCAATAATTTCTTGGTCGTCTTGTTTTTCTAAAGTATTTTTATCGGTACTGTGAAATAATAAACCAGCAAGAACAATTGCATCAAATTTTTGGTTTTTTTCAACCATTTGAGGCAAAATTAGGGATAAATCCGCAGCGACAAACTTTCTTTGGGGAAAAAGCTTTAAACAGCGTTCAATTGCTAACTCGCTGTGATCAATACCTAAATAATCACAGCGTTCTGGTAAATACTTACATAAAGCACCATTTCCGCATCCCAAGTCTAATAAAGAGAATGCCTCTTGTGGAAAAGCATCATTTAAAAAACAAACTGTCGGTTTATATCTTGGTGTATTTTCAGGAGACTCCAGATAAGAATAATAGTCATCTTGAAAACGTTGTTCTTCAGATGTATTTCTGTCTGGTGGCGCTAATTCCATAAGTATTCTTTTGATAAACAAAGTTATGATAAACATTCCTCAAAGAATTTTATCACCCCAGAGGCACTACTAATATTTCAAGAAATTTAGTCAAAAAAATTACTCAAAAATTCTCGCTATTAGACTTCCCAAGATAGATGACAAATTGGGATATTTTACTAAACATTGTTTATCAATTTAAAGTTATGGTTATAATCACGGTTCTATCTTGTAATAAATTTTAATCTGCCTCTGCCTCTGTTCAAGTCTTGGAGGCAGTCCCCATGAAAAAAATTTTATACCCTCTAGTGCTTTGTCCCATTACTTTTGATTGGTTAATTTTTGCTGTAACCGTGTAGAGACGTTATATATAACGTCTCTACAAGCCGTTAAAATTAATGAAACGAACCACTAGCAAAGAATCAACTACTAGAGGAAAGATATTTTGAATAAGTTTGATAAATATTAAGTCAATATGGGATTATCTATTGGTGCAATTAAAATCAGTAGTTAACAGTTGCCGTTGATTAATAAAGTATTATCTAATACTAAATAATGCGTGCATAGTTGAGGCATAAGCCTTTGGCTATAGCCTGGCACGCAATCATTTTTGGATTAATCACTGTTAACTTGTAACTATTCAAATGCTTCTGGTGGAGCAATATCAGCACCAATAGTGATACCCTTATCGCTAGACTTAATACCTGGTTTTGCAACTTTGTCTTTGTGCTTGGATGATTCAGAGACTTGGGAGGCAGTAGTTACTGGATTTGTATTTATGCTTTTTTCAGCATAGGTTTGTTGAGTTACTAGGGATAATCCTCCAACGGCACCAGCAACGAGGGCTGTATAACCTACATACAAGTGCATCGGGCTTATATCTAGTCCCATTTTTGCAGTCTTATTATCTGATTGAAACAATGAAGGAACAATGGCTTCTTGTGTTTCTGATGTGGGTAGAGATGCTGCTAAAGCAGTGCCGTTAAATCCTACAGCATTACCCATGACACGAATAAAACCGCGAACGTACACATCTGCTGGTAAGGATTCCATGTCACCCTTTTCTACTGCTTCCATCTGATATACCGGAATATGAGTATACATGTTTAAGTCGCTCAAACAAAGACCTCGCGATTCTCTGGCTTGTTTTAATTGTTCACCAATTTCGCGAAATTTTTCTAGACGTTGTTCAACTCTAGCTTGCTTTGCTAATTGTGCTGATAAAGGTTTTCTAGACTTGAGCCATGGAATCGGAGTATTCCGATTGGTATTATTTTCAGGAGCTATTGCTTGCTCCGTTTTATCGCTGAGGGCTGTTTCCTTTGATAAAGTTTCTTCCTCCATACTATTAGTAGTTGCAGATGGCTTAATAGTTGTTAAGCATTCTGACAAATCACTATTGGATGGATCGGACGGAGTTTCAATCTTTTCTTCAACTTCTGGGGTTGTATCGGCAAATGTCTGACTATGTAATGAAAGCTGACGAAATGCCACACCAATAGCTTCTCTTCCAACCGCTTTAAATAATAGCTTCGCTTGTTCGGATGAAGAACCCACCAACTTTTGTATTGTCGCCAAAGCACGACGATAAACTTTACTGTTATGCAGTTCTGTTTCTATTTCACTTAATAGCGATCGCAGTTCATCTTGAGAAATTTCAATGGCAGGTTGTCCGGGAATTGATAAGGAGTATACAGATGTCATAACCATAATTACAAGAGTAAATGAAGGGCACTTGAATAAGAGCGTATTTTTACCTGTGTAATTTCTTCACGACTTTCTTGACATTTCCGGATTGCTGCGTATAAACTAATTATCCTTTTCGCAAAAAATTAATTATTTGAGTAAAATCGCCTTTTTAGTGGTATCTGTGACTTTGAAAACAAAATTTGTAAGTATTTTTTACTTGGTATTTATACAAAAACACCATCATTGTTATAATTACAAATTATTAATATCCACTGATTAGCTTTTTCAAAAGTATATTTTATATCTTCATGTCTACTGACAAAATATCGTAAATCCTTGATTTAAAGGATTAATTATTAATTTATGCTAAGCAGTTAAATGAAATAATAATTTCAATTGTGTGTTCAATAAAATTGTTTTATATTATATGAAAGTATTACTTCGGAGAGATGACAATTTTCCACTAAATTGAATGTTGGTTTAATTGTCATTTGCAGGATATTAGTCTAATTCCATTTAGAAAATATTAAGAAAACATGTATTCTTTGATTGTTAAGAAGTACTAATTTTATTCCTAGACAATAGAAGATTGCTTAATCATCGTTTTGTGAGCGTTCAATCGCCTATTTATTAAGAAAACTTAAGTAGATGAAAATCAATTCTTTGAGATTGTGACACTCGTCGCTATATCTTAAATACATTTGAGATGCAGTATGTACTTTTATTAATTAGTGTTGCAATCAAAATGTATCATCATACAATAAATTTCCATGATTTTGACTGAAAAGTTGGATAAAATACATCATTTTCAGTGATTTCTCTATTGAATATAAGACATTAAAAACTACAGGGAGACCATCGTGAAGCTGTTAAACGAAGAACAAGGGGAGAAACTAAAGCAGATAACTCAAAAATTACGCCAAGTAAGAGAACAAAAAGCAATAGCTTTAGAGCAAGTAGCAGCAAAAATACTTGTTCGACCAGTTTTTTTAAATGCTTTAGAGGAAGGAAGATTTGAAGATTTACCAGAACCGGTATATATTAGCGGGTTTATCCGTCGTTATGCAGATGCTTTAGGACTTGATGGTAGGGCATTAAGTCAAGAATTTGGGGATATTGCTTCTCCTCCACCAATACCGCAAGAAAATAGTGATTTTACTAATAAAGCAAATATATATATACCTTTAGCAGTACCTTACGTTTTGTTAATAGTTGGTGCTTCTTTAGGACTATTTTACTTACTTGGTCCGAAACCAGCAGAGCAAACTGTTAGTCAAAATAAATATTCATCAAATGTCTCGGAAGGAAAAACCCAGCCAAAACCGAAAGCTCCCTCCTCAGCAGTATTATTAAAACCCAAAGCAAGTGCAAAACCAGCCGCAAAACCAGCCGCAAAACCAACTCCAAAAACCACTAAAGGTGTAAAAGTTAGTTTAGATTTAAAAGATGAATCCTGGGTGAGAGTAATAACCGACGATAAAAAAGTATTTGAAGGAACATTACAAAAAGGAGATAAAAAAAGCTTTAGTGCTAAAGAAAAATTAACTATACGTTCCGGTAATGCAGGTGCAGTAATTGTTTCGGTTAATCAAAGCAAACCCGTTCCTTTGGGTTCTGTCAATGATGTGAAAACAGTTACTTACACACCACTAGCTGGCGAGTAAACTAGTTGATTAATTCTATGGAAGGGTAAATTGTATTAGTTCTGATATATTGTAGAGACGTGAAATTTCACGTCTCTACACAACGAAGGCGATAACCCAATCATTGAGAATTAAGAATTAAATTGAAGAATAATAACCGTTTACTAAATATCCATCCTCGCGAAATTTTGCAACTAGAATTTTTAGCTAAAGCCGGAGATGCCCTACGCCTACTTGAAAAGAAGCGTTGTTTTTGCTATCTATGTGTTCTTTATCACAAACACAATTTATATAACACCGGTTTTTTCTCAATATAAATACTATTTTTACCTATCGTTAGTCATTTTAAATACTATTTTAATCTCAGTATTCAAAAATCGCGCTTTTTTGATTCACGGTGGCACTTTGTGATATTATTTTTTTAAAGGTATTTATTATAATGGTAATATTGCCGTTTTTAAAAATTTTACTAAGATTCCGATTATAACAAAATCACTTTCATAAATTTATTATCTCACGTCACGGCCATTTTGAATTTTTCGCGGGTGAAAAATCTTGAATAAATTAAAACTCTAACGATTTACTAAATCCTTCAGTTGCGATAAGCCCAAAGGGCATGGGCTTTGCGATCGCTCAAGAAAGACTAACTGGGTTGCTTTCAAGAAACACCAGCCAAAACCCTTGTAAAAACTAGCTTTCAAAAAAAACGGGTGTTTCTTTATTCCTAGGGAGGGGATTTAGTACTTATTACCTTGATACTTATTATCTTGATACTTTTGACTTCCCCTCCTGGGGCGCTCCTAACTAATTAGACTGGGTGTACGTAAATGCCATTCTGTAGCTTGTTCGTATGCGTAAGCGACTTGAAATAATTGGTCTTCTCGGAGTACTTTACCAATTAATTGCAGTCCAATTGGTATTCCTTGATCGTTAAAACCACAAGGAATGCTTATACCGGGTAAACCTGCTAAATTCACAGGTATTGTCATTAAATCACTTAAATACATACTCAGGGGATCTGAAGTTTTTTCTCCTGCTTTAAATGCAGCCATTGGAGCAGTTGGACAAGCTAATACATCAACTTGTTGAAAGGCTTTTTCAAAGTCTTCTTTGATTAATGTACGAACCTTTTGAGCTTTAAGATAGTAAGCGTCATAATAACCGGCACTCAGAGCGTAGGTTCCAATCATGATACGACGTTTCACTTCTGCACCGAAACCTGTAGAGCGGGTGCGAGTGTACATGGATAAAAGGTTATCAGCATCTTCTGCACGATAACCATATTTAACGCCATCGTAACGGGCAAGGTTAGCTGATGCTTCGGATGGAGCAATTATATAGTAAATAGGTACACCGTAGCGGTACCGAGGACAGGAAATAACATGAATTTCTGCGCCTAATTCTTGTAAAGTATCTACGGCTTTAGTAACTGCTTGTTCAACTTGCGAGTCTAAACCTTCACCAAAAGTCTCCTTGATTATACCGATTCTGATTTTGCCTCTTGGTTTAAAATCTGGTTTTAAACTTTCGGTGTAATTAGGTATGGAAACTTTTAAACTGGTAGAATCTTTTGGATCGTATCCGGCAATTTCACCTAAAAGTATAGCTGCATCTTCTACACTGCGAGAAAATGGTCCGATTTGGTCTAAGGAAGAAGCAAAGGCGACTAATCCGTAACGGGAAACTAATCCGTATGTTGGTTTCATACCCACTATACCGCAAAATGATGCTGGTAGACGAATTGAACCACCGGTATCGGAACCTAGAGAAACCGTGCATTCTTGAGCTGCTACCGCCGCTGCGGAGCCACCGGAGGAACCACCAGGAACTCGGGATAAATCCCAAGGGTTCGATGTAACATTATAGGCAGAAGTTTCACAGGAACTTCCCATCGCAAATTCATCTAAGTTGGTTTTACCCACCATTACAGCCCCTGCATCGGCAAGTTTTTGGGTAACTGTAGACTCATAAGGTGGTATAAAATTCTCTAAAATTTTCGAGGCGCAGGTTGTGGGGATTCCTTTGGTACACATATTATCTTTAATACCGATGGGAATTCCAGCGAGCAAACCAATTTCTTCCCCTGCGGCGATTTTGGCATCCACTTTTCGCGCTTGTTGTAGGGCTGCTTCTTGGGTTACGTGCAAGAAGCTATGAACTTTCGGTTCTAATTGTTGGATGCGGTTTAAAGCTTCTTGGGCAATTTCAACCGCAGAGCGCTCTTTATTAATTAATTGTTTGTGCAATTCGCGTATGGATGCCATGCATTAATACTCCCAAAATACTAAACTGACTCAAGTGATTGATTTTAGTACATCTTGTTTAATAGTGCTAATGAGCTAATTGGACCAAAAGGGCATTGTTAAGAGTCTAAATGAATGTTAATTGCTGGTTACATCAAAAATAATTATCGTAATTATCAATTTATGTAACTATATTTCTCAGTAAATGAAAAAATCTAAATTAGAATTATTAATGCTAATACTTGAGAGTAGAATTTATGGTCAAAATCCTATCTAGAAAATCTCTAAAAACACAGAATTATCCCTCTAAATGAATGTTAATTGCTGGTTATATCAAAAAGAACGATCGTAATTATCAATTTATGTAACTATATTTGTCAGTAAATGAAAAAATATAAATTAGAATTATAAATGCTAATGCTTGAGAGTAGAAATTATGGTCAAAATCGTATCTAGAAAATCTCTAAAAACACAGAATGTGTATGATATCGGATTGGAAAGAGACCATAATTTTGTAATTAAAAATGGATTGATTGCTTCCAATTGTTTCAATAAATCTCACTCTACAGCCTACGGGTATGTAACATATCAAACTGCTTACTTAAAAGCGAATTATCCCTTAGAGTATATGGCGGCATTGTTGACAGCCAACAGTGGGGATAAAGATAAAGTGCAAAAATATATTGCCACCTGTATGAATATGGGTATTCAAATAGAATCGCCTGATATTAACAGCTCAGAAGTAGATTTTACACCTTCAGGGGGGAAAATTTTATTTGGATTGTCAGCAGTACGTAATGTGGGAGAAAACGCCAGAAATTGTATTTTAGAAGCAAGAGAAGAAGGAGGGAAATTTAAATCCTTAGCGGATTTTTGCGATCGCGTTGATTTGGGTACGGTAAATCGTCGAACTTTACAGTCTTTGATAAACTGTGGAGCTTTTGACAAAATTAACTCTAATCGCAATCAGTTAATTCATGATTTAGAACCAGTATACGATTGGGCACAGTCTCGCGCTAGGGATAGAGCAAGTGGACAAGGGAATCTATTCGATTTATTGGGTGGTACCTGGAGTAATAATACAGGTGCAAATAATCAGGGGATGAATACAGTATTAAATCCTCCGAAAGCCAAAGAAGTGCCAGATTTACCTCCTCAAGAAAAGTTGCGAATGGAAAAAGAACTTTTGGGTTTTTATGTATCGGATCATCCGCTGAAATCGATACGTAAATCCGAATCCACGAAACTTCTTTCACCGATAAATATGACGCAGCTCAAATTTCAGAGAGAGGAAGCAATGGTTTGTGTAGTTGTCATGCTTAATAATGTCAAAAAGGTGATAACTAAAAAAGGCGATCCAATGGCAATATTACAAATAGAGGATTTAACTACAACAGGGGAAGCAGTAGTTTTTCCCAAAACTTACGAAAGAATAAACTCAATTTTACAAGTAGATGCAAAATTAATTATTTGGGGAAAAGTTGATAAAAAAGATGATCAAGCTCAATTAATAGTTGACGATGCAGAACCAGTAGAAAATGTAGAATTAGTCTTGATAGAAATGACTCCTCAACAAGCAGCTACCATTGAAGAACATCATAAACTGAGAACAATTTTAAAAGATTTAAAAGAAAAATCTGGTGAAAAAGAAAAAGGAAAAATACCTGTTATTGGCATTATTCAAGCTGGAAATTCACTTCAGCGGGTTCGCTTTGGCAGACAATACTGGGTACAAGATTCAACAAGTGCGATTATGGCTTTACATAATGGCAGATTTTTTGCCCGTATTCAACCACTGACTATGAAAAATTAGCAGGAACGAAGTCAGTAGTATTAGCAGGAACGGAGTTATAAATTTAGAATCTAAAATCTAAAATTATTTACATTTAATATGCAGAGTTTTAAGCTTTGACCTTGTTTTACTTTGCAATTATTAAATCGTCAACAGTAGATTACCTTATCACAGCCGATGAATCATCGTTTGTTTGGTTAATTTTGCTGATGATTTTTCTACGTAAATAATGGTATCTTTTGATGCCATGAAGTTGTTAGCGGCAAGCAGGGTGAGGAGTAAAAACTTGATGATGGTTGAGGGGTTAGATCAGTTTGTTTCATACTGTAAAAGGATTCAACCCCAAAGTCCAGAAGACATAAAAAGATTTTTCGAGGGTGTAATAGGATTTCCTTATGACAAGGAACTTCTATTACAAGCTTATTTGTATTTGAATCTGGAAAAGTTATTTCCTAATTGTTCTGAGTTGTTGCTATTTGAAAAGTCTCCAATTGCTGATTATACGGATTTGGGCAAGTGCGATTTTGTCTATTTAACTTCTGATAAAAAACTGTTTTTAATCGAGACTAAATTTATTGATACAAAAGCATCGGGAGCGACGGAAAGGAAAAGAAGAAATAAGCATCGAAATAAAGTATTTGAGCAGGTAATAACTTTAAAAAATAGATTTAGTCAATATTGGAATATTCAGTTAAGAGAATTGCAGTGCGGTGTTTTTACAACTGACTCGGAAATTGATTGGCGGGGAAATGATATGAATGTGGTGACTAAATCGGTTTCGATAGGGAAATTAGAAGAATGGAGAGTTGCCAGAAAAACCCGAAATCAAACTTGAATAATATGGCAATATTTTTATCTATCGTTTTTTGGTACGATATATATTCTCTATTTTTTAGTAAATATAATTGAAATTTTATTTAAATCTAATTTAGATTAGAGTCTGTTGAATTTTTTGGTTTTTGTCTGCATTTTGACTAAAACTAAAAAAGCAGGGTGAAACAAAATTTCAAACCAAATCTCAATTTATACAAACAATCATTATAAAAATTGAAGTAAAATACAGGTTTGTGCTTATTGGAGCTATGCTATTTTAAAGGTCCTATGGCAGTTTTTAGAGATTTATTACCATGCTTTGCAGATTCGGAGGTAAAAATAAGGTGTTGAAGACACTTTTGGTAATCGCCATTGGTTTCTTACCGTCTCTATTCTCCTTGTGGTTAATGCGTAAAAACAGGGCTAGAACTCGCATGCTTCTACGACGGGCTGCCCTTACAAACTTTCCTAGACAACCAAGAAGTCAAGATCGTAGAATAGATAATCAGTGGCCCGTTGACGCAGCGGCGACTATAAGAGAAGGCGATCGCTATTATTTGGAAGGTGTTGGTTATCTTGTGGGCGACATTAGTTGTCAATATAATGCTCGTTCGGGTTATTTAAGATGTGCCGTTAATCCCAGTGGTCCGTGTAAGGGTTGCCGTTTTTACGAAGCACTAGAGGAAATTACTTATACTAAACACCATGTTTAAACTCAACTTAGGTTTGATAATTCATAATTAAATAATCCATTATTGATAATAATTAATGTCTACAACCTGGACTATTGATCAAATTTTGGCACTAGCACCAGATGCAAGTTCAGCCAAAAATGGTAAAGCTTTGGCAACTTCCCTTCGTTGGTCATCATTAGGTTACAACAAAAATGCAACTTGGGGAAAGTGTCACGGAAGTGGTGAAAAACCCTATCTAACCCAAATCGATTTGACGGAACCTGCTTTTAAATGCAGTTGTCCAAGTCGAAAACTACCGTGTAAACACGGTATTGCTTTGTTTCTTTTATTAATAAATGAACGAAAACTATTCACGGAAGACATTCAACCGGAGTGGGTTAATGAATGGATTGAAGCCCGCAATCAAAGAAAAGCTAAAAAAGAAGAAAAGGTAAATATTGAAACCAACCCCGACGCACAAGAAAAACGTGCAGCTAAGCGTTTTAATAAAGTTACTGTGGGAATGCAGGATTTAGAAGTATGGTTGCGGGATTTGATAAGTAACGGTTTAGCAAGGGCACAAGAGCAGCCATTAAGCTTTTGGGATGAGGCTGCAGCACGGTTAGTAGATGCACAAGCGCCAGGGGTGGCTCGTATGTTAAGGGAAATGGGGAGCATTTCTCATTCAGGTTTAGGATGGCAAGAAAGATTACTATCGCAATTAGGGCGTGTATATCTTTTAATTGAAGCTTTCAAGCGTTTGGAAACCTTACCGATTTCAGTGCAAGCGGATATCCGTACTCAAATTGGTTTTTCCCAAAATCAACAAGAATTATTAAGGCAACAAGGAGTTAAAGATTCTTGGTTGATTTTAGGACAAAGTTTAACACAAGAAGAGCGTTTGAAAATACAACGTAATTGGCTCTGGGGTAAACAAACGCAACAAAAAGCATTAATTCTTAACTTTGCTCACGGTAGTCAGCCATTAGATACTAGTTTTTTACCTGGAAGGTGCATAGATGGGGAATTAGTATTTTTCGAGACTGCTTATCCTTTACGAGGAATATTTAAAACTCGTGAAGATAAACTAACTCAGGTGGATGTCATGCCGGGTAATAATATCTCAAATATGATGCAAGAATATTCCCAAGCCCTCGCCAGCAACCCTTGGATAGAACAATTTCCTGTTTGTTTAAGTAAAGTAATTCCGATCAAAAAAGAAGATAAATGGTTTGTGCGTGATGAAGATAAATATTTACTTCCTTTGAAATCTAAATTCAGCAAAAATTGGCAGTTACTAGCACTCAGTGGCGGATATTCCCTTGATATATTTGGTGAATGGGATGGAGAATACTTTTTACCTTTGACTGTATGGGTGGAAAATCGGTTGATTAATTTTTAAGAGTTAATAATGAGTAGTGATATCATTTCCGGTTAAACAGTTATCATATCTGTGGGGGTAAAGTAAGAAGTAATAAGTAAGA
>DESS01000281.1:0-9361 GCA_002361335.1 Richelia sp. UBA3308 | reverse complement strand
AAGAAGTAAGAAGTAATGAGTAAAAGGATTATGTTGGTAATAACCCCCATTCTTAAGTCTTGGTTATATAGTAATTAATTAGCCTGACTTGATATTATGGGTAATTTACCGGACATCATATGAGGAGTGGGAAAGTGAGGGAGTTATAAAATTTGGGATTTTATATTTTAATAACGCATGTATTTTTTTATAACGGATTTTTTTTAGATTCAAAATATCTCCCCTTTCCCAATGCCCCATGCCCAATGCCCAATGCCCAATGCTCAATAAAAAATTAGAAATTATAAATGAATATTTGGCAAGAGTTAGTAAAAACGGCAGTAGTAGGAACCCAAAGACAACAGTTGAAAATCGTTCCGCAAGATAATCAATTAGGTGAAGTTTTGAGTCTTCTCGATAGCAATGATAAAGAAGGAAGTTTACTTAGTGCTGCCGGAGCGATCGCAGTTTATCAAAAAGCTGGTAAATTAATTACTATTGACAATAAACAAGTTTTAAAAACTTGCGAATTAGATGATTTACCATGTTGTAATCAAGTTAGCGAACAACATTTGGGAATGATATTAAATGGAGAATATAATGTTATTTTACCGGAGTGGTTAAAAGTTGCTGCGTCAGCTAAAAAAATTGTTTCGCCAAGGTATTTACCAGAATTATTAACCCTAGGAAAACAACAGAATAATTTACGAAAATATATCTTACCAGTTTTGGGTAAGCGAGGAATTTGGTTAGCAGCGCAAAATCCAGAATGGAATTATATTCTTGGTGAAGATACAGATAAAATTTGGAAAAATGGTAGTTTAGAAGCTAGAAAAAATTTGTTAGAAGAATTGCGTCAATCCGCAGCAGAAAAAGGACGCAGGCAATTGCAAAATATTTGGAATAAGGAAAGAGCGCCAGAAAGAGCATGTTTATTGTCAGCGTTGGAATTTGGTTTGAGCATTGACGATGAAAAGTTTTTAAAAGATGCCCTTGAAGATAGAAGCAAACAAGTGCGAGATGTCGCGGCGCGATTGCTTGCACAAATTCCAGAATCAAAGCTTGTTAAAAGAATGATAAAAAGAGTTAATCCTTTACTTAATTTAGATCAAAACAGTATCAAAGTTACATTACCTAAAAAATGTACGCTGGAAATGACTCAAGACGGTATTGATGAATCAAAATATATACCTTCTTTGGGAGAGAAAGCTAGTTTATTATTACAAATGCTTTCTTGTGTTCCGCCAAGTATATGGAGTGATATGTGGGGAAAGACTCCTGATGAATTAATCACAATTGTCAAAAACAGTAAATGGGAGAGGTTGTTTTTAGAAGCTTGGGTAATAGCTACCATTAGAAGTCACGATACAAAATGGGCTGAAGCTTTATTAAAAATTTCTGTCAGGTTATATAAAAATTTAAATAATGTTGATGAGTTAATTAAAAAATTGCTCAATATTTTGAGTTATTCTCAAGTTCAAACTTTAATTTTAGATGTTTTACAGCAGTTTCCTAACACGCCTTTTAATTCTGCTAATCCTGCTTTTCCATTATTAATTTATACTCCACACATCTGGAATAAGGAAATTAGTCAGGCTGTAATATTAAGCATTAAAAGCTGTATTGAAAACAATCATCAAGTTAATAATTGGCAGTTTGGTTCTGCTTTAGAAAAATTTTATTTACAAATGGAACCTTCTGTGTTTAAAAAGGCTGTTGAAACTTTAAATTTTGAATCATCAGAAAATATCCATGTATCAGTGATGGAAGCTATTGATAAATTTTTAGTTAAATTGCAGTTTCGGTTTGAAATGAGAGAGGCTTTGAATAGTTAGCAGTTATTAATGTAGAGACGTAAAATTTTACGTCTCCACAATTTTTGCTAAAAATTATAAATCAGGGAGGCAAATATGGCTGAAGAAAATAAAACTGCACAAGGGCAAAGGGGGCACAGAAAGAATAAGGAGGAGGTAAATAGTAAGACAACTATACTCAGGGAACATGCTGAACAGCAATTTGCTGAGGAGTTAGAGGAATTGAGGAAGGTGGATAAGCGTCAATGTCCACCAAATTGGAGATTGTCGCCTTGGGCAGTGATGACTTATTTAATGGGTGGCAAGTTGGATAGTGGATTTGAGGTGTCGCCAAAGTATATCGGGGATAAAAGAATAATTGAAATTGCGATCGCGACTTTGACTACTGATAGGGCTTTATTGTTGATTGGGGTACCAGGTACGGCGAAATCATGGGTTTCTGAGCATTTAGCGGCGGCGATTTCGGGGGATTCTAAGTTATTAATTCAAGGTACTGCGGGAACAAGTGAGGAAGCGATTCGTTACGGTTGGAATTATGCTAAGTTATTAGCTGATGGTCCTTCTATGGGGGCGTTAGTTGCAAGTCCCCTGATGCGAGGGATGAAAGATGGAAAGGTGGCACGGGTGGAAGAGTTAACCCGAATTCCGGCGGATGTACAAGATACATTAATTACTATTCTTTCCGAGAAAACACTGCCGATTCCTGAATTAGGGGAAGAGGTGCAAGCGAATAAAGGTTTTAATGTAATTGCTACGGCGAATGATAGAGATAAGGGAGTAAATGATTTATCTAGTGCTTTGAAAAGGCGTTTTAATACAGTAGTTTTACCTTTACCAAAGACAGTAGAAGAAGAAATTGAAATCGTACAACGGCGTGTGGAAAGTTTGGGAAGGGCGTTAGAATTACCAGGGGAAGTACCAGCCTTAGAAGAAATAAAACGTATTGTTACTGTGTTTAGAGAATTGCGTAGCGGCGTTACGGAAGATGGAAAAACTAAGATAAAATCTCCCACAAGTACTTTAAGTACTGCTGAAGTAATATCAGTTGTTAATAGTGGAATGGCGTTAGCTTATCATTTTGGCGACGGTAATTTGAGCGCGTCGGATGTGGCTTCAGGAATAATTGGTGCAGTTATTAAAGATCCAGTGCAAGATAAAGTTGTCTGGCGGGAATATTTAGAAACTGTGGTGAAAGAAAGGGATGATTGGAAAGATTTGTATCGGGCTTGTAGGGAAATAAGTTAAGAATTTAGAAGTTTTGAATAATAAATTGTAGGGTGTGTTAAGGCTTGAGTTAGTTTGATTTTAGATTATTAATTAAATGATGCCGTAACGCACCATAAAATATCTATGAAAATCTATTGCGCCGAAAGATATTATTTCATAACTAAGATTAAGTTAAAAATTTAGAATTTAGAATTTAGAATTTAGAATTTAGAATTTAGAATTTAGAATTTAGAATTGGGAAGTTTAAAATAATAAATTGTAGGGTGTGTTACGGCTTGAGTTAGTTTGATTGTAGATTATTAATTAAATGATGCCGTAACCCACCATAAAATATCTATGAAAATCCATTACACCGAAAAATATTATAAACTTGAATAATCAACTTCTAAATCTACCTCATTTTTGTCAAAAAAAAGAATTATTAAATTATGACTCAAACCACAACAAAAATTTTATACTCATTTGAAGAATACCTCACTTATGATGACGGTACAGATAATCGTTACGAACTTATCGATGGAAAACTTGAGTTAATGAATCCACCAACTTTTAGACATCTACTAGTCGCCAAGTTTATCGAACAAAATTTTGATGAACAAATTAAACATCTAAATTTACCTTGGATGTGCTTTAGAGAAGCAGGAATTAGAACAGGTTGGCGAAAATCGCGATTATCTGATGTTTATGTCGTGACAGCCGAGCAAGTAATGGAATTCTTAGATGAATCTGCTGTATGTCAATCTCCACCTTTATTAGTTGTAGAAGTAGTTAGTCCCGAATCTGTAAAGCGTGATTATCGTTATAAACGTTCTGAATATGCAGCTTTAGAAATACCTGAATATTGGATTGTAGATCCAATTGAATCAAAAGTCACAGTTTTATTACTAGAAGAAGGATTGTACGAAGAAACGGTATTTACTGCTAGTCAAAAAATTGTTTTTCCTACCTTTACACAACTAAATTTAACAGTTGAACAAGTATTAGCAGCAGGAAATATTCAACAAAAATAATCATCCTAAGTAAGAAGTAAGAAGTAAGAAGTAAGAAGTAATGAGTAATAAGTCATAAGTCATAAGTAATAAGTAATAAGTAATAAGTAATAAGTTAAAAATATAGTTTTTAAGAAACTAAACCTCTGGGTTTCTGTGGTTTAATAATTATGAGTATCCACATTTTTGGTATAAGACATCACGGTCCCGGTTCCGCAGGTAGTTTACACCAAGCTTTAGAAAAACTGCAACCGGACATCATCCTTATTGAAGGACCACCTGATGCTGAATCTCTACTACCAATAGTAGTTTCACCTCAAATGCAACCCCCGATCGCGTTGTTAATTTACCTTACAGATAACCCCAAAAAAAGCGTTTATTATCCCTTTGCTATTTTTTCTCCAGAGTGGCAAGCAATACAATTTGGACTAAGTAATAATATCCCCGTGCGGTTTATGGATTTACCTCTGACACATCGTATGGCGATAAGCCCTACGGGCATCGCCGAAGGCATCGCAGAAGAAGAAGGAGACAAGGAGACAAGGGGAGAAGGGGACAAGGAGACAAGGGGAGAAGGGGAGCAATGCAAAATTCCTGAAGATCCACTGGGTTTACTGGCACAAACAGCAGGTTACAGCGATGGGGAACGTTGGTGGGAACGTATGGTAGAAACACGAAGGGATAGTGTTGATTTATTTACCGCTATTCTGGAAGCTATGACTGCTGTGCGTGAAGAAATGCCGCCTTTAGAAAATACCATGGAAGCCAAGCGGGAAGCCTACATGCGAAAAACTATCCGCACAGCCCAAAAGGAAGGATTTGAATGCATCGCCGTTGTTTGTGGTGCTTGGCACGCTCCCGCACTTTCACAGATGCCAGCAGCAAAGGAAGATACTGCTTTACTCAAAGGTTTACCTAAAATAAAGGTACAAGCAACCTGGATACCTTGGACTTATGGACGTTTATCTTATAGTAGCGGTTATGGTGCGGGTATCGAATCGCCGGGTTGGTATCATCATCTTTGGGAATGGGGCATTGGGAATGGGGCATTGGGCATTGGGCATGGGGCATTGGGTATGGGGCATGGGGAATTGGTTAGTGAAGAGGAAATTTCAACTGCTGCTTCCATCTGCGCTGCTCCCTCTATTTCAATTTCTTGGATGACAAAAGTGGCGCGTTTGTTACGGGAAGAAGATTTGGATGCTTCTTCGGCACATGTTATTGAAGCGGTGCGGTTGGCGGAATCTTTGGCGGCTTTGCGAAATCTTTCTTTACCTGGTTTAACTGAATTAAATGAAGCTACTCAAACGGTGATGTGTTTTGGTAGCGATTTACCGATGCAGTTAATTTACGACAAGTTAATTGTTGGAGAATGTTTGGGTAAAGTGCCTGACGAAACGCCGATGGTGCCTTTGCAGCAAGATTTAGTGCGACTACAAAAGCGGTTGCGGATGCCACCGGAGCCTACAGAAAAGATGTACGATTTAGATTTGCGAAAGGAGAATGATTTAGCTCGCTCTCATTTACTACATCGTCTCAATCTTTTAGATATTCCTTGGGGACAATTTCAAGAAACTCGCGGTAAGAAGGGTACTTTTCATGAGTTTTGGTTGGTGCAATGGCATCCTGAATTTGCTGTGAATTTAATTGAAGCGGGAATTTGGGGTAATACGATTGCTGATGCTGCAAATTCCAAAGCTTGTAATATTGCCGATTCAACACAAGAGTTACCAACTCTAACAAATTTGTTGAATAAAGTGATTTTATCTGATTTACCTGATGCCGTAATTTATTTGATGTCGCGGTTGCAAAATGCTGCGGCTTTAACCAGCGATGTCACCCATTTAATGAATGCATTACCGCCACTGGTAAAAGTATTGCGCTATGGTAATGTACGTCAAACTGACACGGCGATGGTATCTCATGTAGTTGATGGTTTGGTAGCACGAATCTGTATTGGTTTACCGGGTGCTTGTGTATATGTGGATGATCATGCAGCAGCGGTGATGTATGAAAATGTGATCCAGGTGAATAATGCGATCGCTTTATTACAAAATCAAGAATATATCAGCTCTTGGCAACAAGTTTTAGCTCAAATAGCAGATAATTCTCACGTACATGGTTTAATTTCCGGGCGTTGTTGTCGTTTATTATTGGATGCTGGAGTATTGGATGCAACGGAAATAGCACGTCGAATGGGGCTGGCTTTATCTAGCGCTATAGAAACTTCTCAAGCTGCGGCATGGGTAGAAGGATTTCTCAAAGGTAGTGGTTTATTGCTGTTACACGATGATAAGCTTTGGCAAGTTTTAGATAATTGGGTATGTAATTTAAGTGAAGATTTATTTGTGGCTTCTTTACCTTTATTACGTCGTACTTTTAGCACTTTCAGCGAAGTAGAGCGGCGACAAATGGGTGAGAGAGTGAAAAATGGTGCTCGTTTTAATCCGTCAAATATTGCTGATGATGACAGTGATATTAATCAAGCTAATGCTGTTTTGGTATTGCCGATTTTGAAGCAGTTTTTGGGAGTTTGAATCGCAATTAGTATCAATCAGCAACCAAAACCCTAGCGAAGCCGGTTTTTTTGATTCACCAGTAAGATAAATCAGCCAGCATCTATATTGCTTACTAAATCAATATGCCTATCTACTTTTATGGAACAAAAGATAAATACGGTTGCTTCTCAAATTTTTCACCTCATGGTGTTGAATTAGATGGATTTTGGTGGAAAACAACCGAACATTATTTTCAAGCCCAAAAGTTTGTGGGAACTCATCATTTAGAAGAAATTCAACAAGCGATAACTCCCAAACAAGCTGCAAAAATGGGAAGAGATAGAAAACGTCCTTTGCGTGGTGATTGGGAAGAAGTTAAAGACGATGTGATGCGAAAAGCTGTTTTAAAAAAGTTTGAAACTCACGCCGAAATTCGGGAAATTTTACTTGCTACTGGTGATGAAGAAATTATCGAAAATGCACCGGGAGATTATTATTGGGGTTGCGGTAAAGATGGTAGCGGCAAGAATATGTTGGGAAAAATATTAATGGAAGTGCGGCAGAAATTAAGAAAAAATCGGTAGAGATATTAGCAAAAAAACGACATCGCCTTTTAGATAGAAAAGTGGAGTTCCCCAACAAAAACCGTTTAAGCCGCAAACCAGCCGCGTTTTACGGCGAAGTTGAACGCCAGCTAAATTATGTGCATCGTTATTAAGACATCCTATTAAATTTTCTTTTTAATTGAAACTAATTTTTCATTCTCATAATTCGCATCTTGAGTTCCCAAAAGTTTATCCCAAAATGTAAAATACAATCCGTAATGTAACGTGTATTTACGATGATGTATTAAGTGGTGTTTTGAGCCAATAAACCATTTTCCCAACCAATTGGAATAAAAAGATGATGGAAATAATTCAAATCCAATGTGATTAAATACTGCCCATACACTCATTACTATCAAGGCTGCTAATAAAGGTATGTAATGCAGTGGTAATATCAAAACTATACATACAAAGAACATAGCCTGGATAATTGCTTCTAAAGGATCAAATGCAAATGATGTCCAAGGTGTAGGTTCTCCAGAACGATGATGTCCGTAATGTAGCTTTTTAAAGAGTCGGGGATGGTGAAAGAATCGATGCATAAAGTAAAAATATGCATCTTGAAGAACAAGTAATATAACAAAACTAACCCCTAAATACCACCATCCATATTTATTAATAGAAGTGTATAAACCTGTAAATCCTAAATCGTATCCCGTTACAATTAATGCCCCATGAAAAGCAAAAATTATCGCACAAAATAGCGATAATTCCATATCTTTTTTAATTTTATTCCATAATGGTGGTTTAATTTGTAAATTAAGTTTGAAAAAAGAATTGAGAAAAAAATAAAAGACTAAATGGGTTCCCCCACAAATTAAAAAGTATCGACTAATAATAATCCCGAAAAAAGCAAGCCAATCTAGAGTAAGCTTGTTTAAAATCAAAAATAAATTTTTTAGCAAACTATTTTCCTAATTAATTAAGAGTTTTTATTATTATTATCCATTTTTCCTCAGATATTTCAAGTCTAACCATCGACTAATATACAGCATATTTCATCTTAATCAGGTATATTTTGACGGGCAGGGATGCCCTTACCACAAGAGTTTTAAAATATAGAACAATTTACTTATTAATTTTACGATCTTCTGGTGCTAGTAAATTTTCAATATTTACTTTGGTGGAATTAGGAGAAACATTAACATTATCACCAGAACTTTTGTTAACTGTAGTACCAGTTTTCAAAGCCTCAAGCATTTTACTTAAGGATTCGTAACCATCAGCACCGGGTTTGAGAGTTACTAACAAGTTACAATTGTTTGGGGCAATTTTGGTATAAGCACAAATTACAGATTGGTTGGGTGTATTTGGATCGGTGCGATATCCAAAATCAGTTAAACCATCTTTAAGAAATCTGTCTAAGCGATCGGCAATTTTATTGCAACGTCTTCTAGTATTCCAATCATCACCAAAACTATTAACCATCCTCAGCCAAGGAATTTGCTTGTTGCCTTTACTATACATTACTGTCCATATTTCTTTACCAGTTTTTGTATCAGGTTGCAAAGTACAAGAAAAACGGGTATTTGGTTCAAAAAATCCACTAATGAATCCCACACCAGTAACTTCAGCAACTCCAATAAACAAACCAACAACAGTTGTAACAACAGTAAAGACAGTCATGCCTTTAGAATTATTCTCAGACATAATTATTCTATTTAAATCTGAATTTGAAGGGCGATAAGCAAGCTGTAGAGTTTACTTAGGAATAATTTTAGGATTTTCAACTTGAAAAAGATAGGTTTTCATAATACATTATCTGATACAAAAAATCAGGTAAATACCATTTATTAATTTAGAATTTAGAATTTAGAATTTAGAATTACGAATTACGAATAGTGATTTTAATTCCCCTGACATTCACTAATTTTTTCTATCAGAAAATTGAAATAAATTTGATGAAGTGTAAAAAATTTGACCGAGATTTTGGAGATAAATAGTTTATCCTTAAAGTACAAGATGTCGGTAAATAATCCCAAACTACTATGTCTACTTGGCGTTTGTTCGTTGTTTGTGGATGTACTGTTTTGCTGGTGACTATTTGTACTCTTCTAGAAAAAATACCTGAGTTCCAACCGGTTTTAGAAGCCAAGAATGATGAAACACCTTTGGAATCCTACGATCAAGAAATTCCTATCAAACCTGATAATTATCAAGCTTGGAATGCCCAAGGTATTTCCCTAAATAATTTACAACTTTACCAAGAAGCAATCGAATCCTACAATAAAGCGATCGCGATCAAACCT
>DESS01000287.1 GCA_002361335.1 Richelia sp. UBA3308 | reverse complement strand
GTTGCTCCCAACGATGTATGAAATTGATTTGCCCTAGGGAGCAAAATCCTTGTAGAGAAGCGATATATCGCGTCTGTACATTTATAATTCCGCCACGAGGTAGGCAACGCCCCAAATTTTTATTCCATAATAAAACGGGCCCCGCATGCCCGTACCTCAAGATTAAATTTATTAAAGGTGTAAAAATGGAGCTTGGGAATATTCCAATTATTGATCAACACGCTCATAATTTATTGAAGCCAGAAGTTATCGCTAATTATCCTTATGCTGCTGCTTTTACCGAAGGTAATCATCCCGAAATCATTAATAATCATGCTTGTCATACTTTGTTTTATCGTCGGAGTTTGCGGGATATAGCAGAATTATTAAAATGCGAACCTCAAGAAGCAGAAATTTTAGCCCAACGAGATAAATTAGGGTTAGAAGAGTTAACAAAAACCTGTTTTAATGCAGCAAATATAGAGGCTATTTTCTTAGATGATGGGTTTCTTCCAGAACACATTTTACCTTGGCAATGGCATCAACAATTTGTACCTGTAAAACGACTACTAAGAATAGAAGATGTCGCACAAAATCTTATTCCTCAAGTGAATAGCTTTGAGGAATTCTGGGATAGATTTAGAGCAGAAATTGACCCTCCACCACCAGAGGTAATTGGTTTTAAAAGTATCGCAGCTTATCGCATTGGGTTAGAAATTAAACCTGTAAAACTGGAAGTAATAAAATATCAATTTAATACGATAAAACAAACAACAGCAGACACAAAACCGCGTTTGAGCGATAAATCTTTGATTGACTTTTTAGTAATCCAGACATTAGAAGTTGCAGCTAAACATCAAATACCGATACAATTTCATACTGGCTTTGGTGACCCAGATTTAGATTTACGCCTATCAAATCCTTTAAATTTAAGGTTTGTACTGGAAGATAACAACTTTCGTAATGCGAAAATTGTTTTATTACACGCTTCCTATCCTTACACAAGAGAAGCCGGTTATTTAGCATCAGTTTATCCCAATGTTTATCTAGACTTTGGATTAGCAATACCTTCCTTAAGTGTTTCCGGAATGCGAAATACAATTAAGCAATTAATAGAATTAGCTCCTACTAGTAAATTGATGTATTCTTCCGATGCTCATTTAATTCCTGACTTGTATTATTTAGGTGCGAAATGGGGAAGAAAAATTTTAGGTCAAGTATTGGAGGAATCAATCAAAGACGGAGATTTAACAATTAAAGAAGCCGAATCAATCGCCACAGCTATTTTACAAGGAAACGCCGCTCAGCTTTATCAATTGAAAGATTAGTGAGTAGTGAATGAGTGACTAGTGATTAGTGAGGAGTGAGGAGTAATGAGTTTTGAATTTTGAATTTTGGGCGTTGCCTACCTTGTGGCGGAATTGGAATGTAGAGACGCGATATATCGCTTCTCTACAAGGGTTTCGGTTATCAAACAAATCAATTTCATAAATTAAATCAGCAACGCCGAATTTTGAATTTTGTTCACCGAAGGTGTTCCCGAAGGGTATGGCGGAATTTTGAATTCTCCCCTTCCTTATCTCCCCCTCCCCCATCTCCCCACTCAGATGTACCATAAAGGGTAAGGCAAACTAACCCGTACTGGTAATGACTCTGACTGAAACTACCAATCCCCTGCTCAATCTCAATTACGAACCCGCATTTGAATCTCTGGGTGATGACTATTATGATCAAGTCATGGCGGAGGAATTCCCCCTTCACAAACTCCGTTGGCGCAATGATGCGCTGCTACCCCGGGTAGGATTAAACCCCGAAAAAGTAACTGACGAAAATTTTATTGAAGCCTTTGGTAAATTTGAGCAACGCAAACCTTTTCTGGCAATGCGTTACCACGGCTATCAATTTGGTGAATATAACCCCAGATTAGGTGATGGTAGAGGATTTCTTTACGGACAAGTATGGGGTAGCGATGGCGAACTTTATGATTTTGGTACCAAGGGTTCTGGTAGAACACCTTATTCCCGTGGTGGCGATGGAATGCTTACTCTTAAAGGTGGAGTGCGGGAAGTATTAGCAGCAGAAATGCTCCATCGTATGGGTGTACGAACCTCCCGTTGTCTGAGTTTGATTGAAACCGGAATGCAGTTGTGGCGTGGTGATGAACCTTCCCCAACTCGTTCATCGGTAATGATAAGGATGAATCGTTCCCATATTCGTTTCGGTACTTTTGAACGTTTAAACTATTTGAAACGTCCAGATTTAACTAAGAAGCTTTTAGATCATGTAATAGAGGTTTATTATTCCCATTTAGTTAACAAACAAGTAATTAGCGAACAAGAAAAGTATGCTTTATTTTATGCTGAATTAGTCGAAAAAATTGCAAAATTAGCAGCACAATGGATGGCTGCTGGTTTTTGTCATGCAGTGTTAAATACTGACAATATGTCCATTACTGGGGAAAGTTTTGATTATGGACCCTATGCATTTATTCCTACTTACGATCCCCATTTTACTGCAGCATATTTTGATTATTATAGCCGTTATTCTTATATCCACCAGCCAGATATTTGTATGTGGAATTTAGAAATGCTTCAAGTTGCTTTACAGGGTGTAATTGATAAAGCGAACATGGATGCTGGGTTGATCAAATTTGGTAAATATTTTTTGGGTAATTATCGCTTATTAATGTTAAAAAAATTGGGGATTGAGCAAGAATTATCGAAATCCGAAACTGACGAATTATTAAAAGCAACAATTGATTTACTTAAGCATTATCCCATCAGCTACCATCACTTTTTCGCCGATATCGCGGCAAATTTTTCTCAGAAATGGCAAGATGATGCAAACTATATTTTAGAAGGTTCTGAGATTAAAAAATCTTTAGGTGTATCGGAATTATTCGTTAATTGGGCGGGAATTTATCATCGAATATTGAGCAATATGGCAACTGATGAAATGAATAATATTGCTCAAACTTTAAAAAAATATAATCCCCAAACAGTAATTTTAAGACCTGTAATTGAATCTGTTTGGGAACCAATTGTTCAACAAGATAATTGGCAACCTTTTTATGATTTACTAAAAGATATTCAAGAATTTAGAATTTAGAATTTAGAATTTAGAATTGGGCATTGGGCATGGGGCATTGGGCATTGGGCATGGGGCAT
>DESS01000285.1:7597-8495 GCA_002361335.1 Richelia sp. UBA3308 | reverse complement strand
CGCCCATGCCGCCCATGCCGCCCAGGCCGCCCATGCCGCCCATGTCGGGGGCACCAGCAGCAGCTTTGGGTTCTGGTTTTTCTACTACCAAGGCTTCGGTAGTTAGTACCATTCCGGCAATGGAACCGGCATTTTGTAAGGAGGAACGCACTACTTTTGCAGGATCGATAATTCCTACAGAAATTAAGTCTTCAAACTCCCCACTAGCTGCGTTGTAACCAATGTTGAATTCGGTATCTCTAACTCTGGAGACAATTACCGAACCTTCTACACCGGCATTATCAGCTATTTGACGTAATGGTGCTTCTAGCGATCGCGCTACGATGTCGGCACCAATTTTTTCTTCTTCTATGGTGAAGCTGTTTTTGATTTCCTCTATTTTCTTGGCGAGGTGAATCAAGGTAGTACCGCCACCGGGAACGATGCCTTCTTCTACCGCTGCTTTTGTTGCATTTAATGCATCTTCAATGCGTAATTTACGGTCTTTTAATTCGGTTTCGGTTGCCGCACCAACTTTAATTACAGCAACACCACCAGCAAGTTTGGCGATACGTTCTTGTAATTTTTCTTTGTCGTATTCGGAGTCAGTTTCTGCAAGCTGTTTGCGAATTTGATCGATGCGCTTTTGGACATCAGCTTTCAAATCGCCAGCAGCAACGATGGTGGTATTTTCTTTGTCGATATCGATTTTGCGGGCGGTTCCTAACATTTCCAAAGTTACGGTATCTAAGCTTAAACCGATTTCTTCGGAAATCATTTGTCCGCCGGTAAGAATGGCAATATCTTCTAACATTGCTTTACGACGTTCGCCAAAACCAGGGGCTTTGATAGCACAAACTCCTAACACGCCTCTGGCTTTATTTACTACCAAAGTTGCTAAAGCTTCACCTTCAACATC
>DESS01000285.1:0-7569 GCA_002361335.1 Richelia sp. UBA3308 | reverse complement strand
TCAACATCTTCAGCGATAATTAACAAAGGTTGACCGCTACGAGCAACTTTTTCTAATACTGGCACCAAATCTTGAATATTGCTAATTTTCTTATCAGTAATCAAGATGCGGGCATTTTCAAATTCTACTGTCATCCGTTCGTTGTTGGTGATGAAGTAGGGAGAAATGTATCCCCTATCAATTTGCATCCCTTCCACAACTTCCAATTCGGTAGATAGAGATTTAGATTCCTCAACGGTAATTACACCGTCTTTAGTAACCTTCTCCATTGCCTCAGCAATCATGCTACCGACTTCTTCATCGTTACCAGCAGATACGGTTGCAACTTGAGCGATCGCACTTCCTTCGACTGGCTTAGTAATCTTGGTAATTTCCTGCACCAAGGCTTCGATAGTTTTGTCGATGCCACGCTTCAAACTCATGGGGTTGGAACCAGCAGCAACGTTTTTTAAACCCTCGCGGATAATAGCTTGTGCCAAAACAGTAGCGGTAGTAGTACCATCCCCCGCAATTTCTTTGGTTTTTTCAGCTACTTCCTGGATTAATCTCGCGCCAGTGTTCTCCAAAGGATCGTAGAGCTCAATTTCTTTAGCAACGGTGATACCATCGTTTACAATTTGAGGCGCACCAAATTTCTTTTCTAAAAGAACATTACGACCTTTTGGTCCCAAGGTTATTTTGACGGCATCAGCAAGGGCGTTGATTCCCTTCTCTAACGACCGACGTGACTCTTCATTAAAGGAAACGATTTTCGCCATTTTTTAATTTACAACCACTCCTGTTTTACAATTTAGCACTCACTGCTCAAGAGTGCTAATAATGTAAGCTATTCAGATTACAGATATTGGGAACAAAAATGATTAATATACAGTTGAAGCTCATGTAATTGTCTGTCAGTAATGAAGGAATCGGGAGATGAATATATACAGTTTCCTTAAATCTCTCGGTATTGCTGAACCAAGCGGTTCCGGCTGGTTGGCAGTAGTGTTTACGTTTTTATTAGCTTTAGTTGTCACCTGGAGCTTAATCCCCCGGATACGTACATTTGCTTTACGTGTCGGTTGGGCAGATCAGCCAAATGCCAGGCGTTTGAACAAAGAACCCTTACCGAATGCGGGAGGATTAGCAATTTATGGAGGAGTAATTGCCGCTGTTACTCTTGCTAGTTTATTACGACCGATTGAATTAGAAAATGTGTTAGCACAAGTTTTAACCGTGTTATTAGGCGGTTCAATACTGGTTTTGGTAGGTTTTATTGACGACCAATTTAGCTTACCCTCTTCTTTTCGATTATTGGTACAAATTTTTACGGCGCTTTTGCTAGTTGCTAACGATATTGGTTTTGATTTAACTTTTGGTACTCCCATAGATTCCACACTGTCAACATTACTTACAGTAGTGTGGGTAGTAGGAATTACCAATGCCATTAATTTGATGGACGGTATAGACGGTTTGGCGGGAGGAGTTAGTTTTATCACAGCCATGAGTTTGTTAGCTGTTTCGGCGCAGTTTCCTAACCGTGCGGCGGCAACTTTAGTTTTAGCGGCTTTGGGTGGTTCTGCATTAGGCTTTTTACGCCATAATTTCCATCCATCAAAAATTATTATGGGTGATGCCGGAGCATATTTTTTTGGTTATGTATTAGCGGCAACTAGTATTTTAGGTGAATTGCAAATAACTACCGTCTTGTCTGTCTTACCCCCAGTCATGTTTCTTCTGTTACCTGTACTGGACACTACCCAAGTTTTTATAGGGCGTTTAGCAGCAGGTAAAAACCCTCTGAACACCCCCGGAAAAGACCATTTTCACCATCGTTTATTAGCTTGGGGTTTATCACAAAGACACGCAGTATTTATTCTATGGTCAATAACTTTAGTTTTCAACTGGTTAGGAATGACCATACGACAAATGACTCCGGTACTAATTATTGTCACCACCCTAACAATTTTTATCCTTTTAGCATTTACCGTTTTGCGGAAAATACAAAAAGCATGAATGGAAGAGGACAAGGGGAGAAGGAAGGTGAAGAATTTAAACTTCGTTCCTTCCGCCCTCCTCACTCCTCACTCCTATTTACCAAATCACATTTGAGTAAAAATTTCTTATTTGTTTATCTGATGTGATAATTGAAGCTTGGTTAACGCTAGCTAATGCTACTACAACTCTATCTACTGGATCTCGATGCCCCCATTCTAGTTTGACACTTTCTAGCCACACATCTTCATCAATAGGAACAATATTTATAACACTCGACTTTTTCAAAGAAGCGACATATTCTTTAAGATCGACTCCTAAATCTAGTTTTTTATTTTTGATTTTGATGGCGATTTCCCAAATAGCAATAGAAGGAACAATTCCGTTTTTTAAGTTTTCCATCTCCTGGAGGCTTCTGTTGCAGCTTGAGAAAGTTTTTCTGGATCTAAGCTCCACCAAATTAAAGCACAAGTATCCAGGACAATTTTCACTATTCGCCCCATTCCTCAGTTGTTGGAGTCGTTAAATCCTCAAAATACTTTACTTTACCCCGCATTTGTCCAAATAGCTCTTCTGTTGAAGGTGAATCGCCATATTTAGAGATTTTTACCACTGGCTTTCCCCTATCGGTTACTACTATTTCTTCCCCTCCTGACTCCACAAGGCGTAATAACTCTAACAGCTTGCTTTTAAGTTTACTTTTGGAAATAGTTTTCATAATGCCCCTAGTCATGACTATGGTCATATATCCAATATATTATATCAATTCCTCAATTTCCCTGGTTTGAAACTTGACTTACGCAATTGTCTGGTGGACTCGGGTGGTGCCCCCTGATTGCCTTATTATTAAGTTAAAAATCAGTCAGTGTACAAGCACCACTAAAGAAAAGGCAGCCAGTTGTGTAAGTCCTAAGAAAATTCAAATTTAGTTTCAGAACAATGCCAATTTGTCAATATATATTCAAAGAAATTTGATTAATTATAAGGAATTTGATTAATTATTAGGTGTAAGCTGCAAGTACAAGCAAGGAATGACTAACAAGGCAATTAAAGTGGATGCACACAAACCAAAGATAATTGCCATACACAGGGGAAACCATACCGGATCGCTAATTGCTAAGGGAATTAAACCTACAATGGTAGTGATACTGGTAGTTAATATTGGGCGCAATCTGTCAGATGCACCGCGAGCTGCTGCTTGTCGTACTTTCATGCCATTTTCCCGATGTTTGTTCATGGTTTCCACCATGACTATGGCATCATTAACTACAATTCCTACCAGAGAAATAATACCAATAATTGCGGGAAAGGAAAGAGGGATTTGAAATAGGGAAAAACCACCAAAAGTGCCGATGAAAGCAAAAGGAATGGAGAGCATAATAATAAAAGGTTGGGTGAAGGAGCCAAATTGCAACACCAGTACTGAGAATACTAAAAATACTGCAACATATGACATTTGAATTGCCGAACCAAAGGTTTCACCTTGAGTTTCTGCATCACCAGCAAATTTGTAATCGTAACCAGCACCCCATTTTTTCTTCATTTGCTCTAATTTTGGCTCTAAATCTGCCAAAATTTCACCAGCAGTTCGATTATTAGTTTTGGAATAAACTGTAACGGTGCGTTCTGTATCGGTATGGGTAATTGATAGGGGAGCCACACTTTCTTCAATATCTAGTACCGATCGTCCCGATACTGCTCCTTTATCTGGAGAAAACAATCGAATTGTCGTTAACTCATCTCTACGGGTAGGGCCACCAACAGCACCTTGACGGGAAGGAAAAGCTGTGGAAAGACGAATTTCTAAATCATCTTCACCACCACCAATGGGGTAGTCACCAATATCGTTATCAGTCATGATGTAGCGTCCCTGCATGGCCAAATCATCCTGAGTAATCCCATAAAAATCCATGGCTTCCCGTCGGGGTTGGAGTTTTACATCAGAACGCATATCCCCCAAACCGTCGCGTACATCTTGAGTACCTTCTATTTGACGCAGTGCTAGTTGAACTTCTCCGGAAATTTGCCGCAGTTTCTCCATATCATTCCCTCTGAGTTCAACTTCAATGGGATCGCCACTATCTCCAGTACCGGGAGTATTTAGGACTATTGATGCACCAGGATAACGACGCAGTGCTTGTTTTAATTCGGTGCGTAACTTATCAACATATTCATAGGATGTTAATTCACGTTGCTCTTCTTTAGTAAATACTGTTGAGAAACCCAGTAAATAATTATCTTGGGTGGGTTTCATTCCACTTTCACTCACTAAATTACTTTTTTGTCCGACTAATTTGGTGACACTTTCAAAATAAGTTTTGGAGCGTAAAATTTCTCCCAAATCATCCGCTACTTGCTGAGATTGATTTAAAGTTGCGCTGGGTGGCAATTCTATATTAATACTCACATTGCGTCTATCATCATCGGGGAAAAGAGATCCTGGTAATTGCGCCACTGCCAACAAAGCACAAATAAATAGTGCTAAAGCACCAGCAATCCAAGCTGCAGAAGTAGCTCTATTGCGTACTGTAAAATTTAGACTCCAACGGTTAAATTTCTCAGAAAACCATTCCGTCAATTTATCAATGCGGGTTTTTTTTGCTCCACCTTTGACATTACCCAAAAGAAAACGCGATAGGGGGATATCAACTAAAAGGGCGATCGCATAACTCAACAATAAACAAATAATTGCTGTAATTGGCATCAAGCGGACAAATTTACCCATAGTACCGCTAATTGCCATTAAGGGAGCCATTGCCAAAATAGTTGTCAGTTGACCGGTAAAAGCTGGTCCAGCATAGGTTTTCACGGTTTTCAAGGCGGCTTGGTCGAAACTTAAACCTTCAACAAACAACCCATCATGCATCCCTTCCATCATCAAAATAAATACATCCACCAACAAACCCAGGGCTAACACCATGCCATACAAAATCATGCTGTTGAGAGTTTGTCCCGTTAACCACAGAATAAATATTGCGCCCAAAAAAGTTATGGGAATTGATAAACCAGCAATTAGAGCTTCTCGCCAAGTCAGGGCTACCAATAAAATGATAAAAACACAAATTACCGCCTGAACAACATTACTAATCAAATCACTTTGATCTTTCTCAATAGTTTCGTCATCCCTAGAGGTGATGCGATAATCCATGCTATGAGGCCAGGTATTTGGATCTTTTTTTATCGATTCCAATCCTTGCAAGGCATTACTAATTACATTAATTGTGTCAGAACCAGGTACTTTTACGACTTCCAAATTAACTACTGGTTCAAACTCCGAACCTTTCCAACTAATAAAGGCACGGGTTTTTTCCCGTTCTAAATCTCGACGTATTTGAGCAACTTCATCTAAACGTACTACCCTACCTTCGTCACCACCCAAACGGGTTATAGGTAAACTACGCAAGTCTTCTAGAGTCCGAAACCGTCCATATAGACGCACCTGGGAACCAATTTGAGCATTTTCAATTTGGTCCCAAGGCATATCCCGATTTCCAGTTTGAATGCGGTTACTCACCGTTGTAGGAGAAATACCCAAAGCACTGAGACGACTGGGTATAAGTTGCACATGAATAACTTCATCCCTTTGTCCCACCAAATCGACTTCGCGCACTCCAGGAACTTTTTCCAATCTTTCTTGAATATCTTCTGCTGCTCTACTTAAAACAGGAGGGTCTAATTTACCATAGAGAGCAACAGTCAAAATCGGAGCATCTTGTACAGATATTTGGTCAATTTTTGGTTTGTCAGCATCAATATTAATTTCTGGTTCCGCGTCATCTACCTTTTGACGTAATAACTGGATTGATTCGGTTACATCAGCATTAGCAACAAACTCAACGCTAATTTTGGAAACACCATTAAAAGAAGAACTTTCAACTTTTTTTAACCCTTTAAGGGATTTAAGTTCCGTTTCAATCTTGTCCGTAACTTGAGATTCAATAGTTTCTGGATCTGCTCCTGCCCAGGTAGTGGTAACCATTGCCCTAGCAATTTTTATATCTGGATCTGCTTCTTTAACCATTGATTGGTAAGCCATTAACCCGCCAAAGACGAGCAAAATTATTAGCAGAATACCAAAAACTGTTTTTAGGAAAAAGAATTTAACTAAACCAGAAGCACTATTGACATCTGGTACATCGTCATGGTTACGTTTTCCTCCTGGGAGGGCAACTAATTCAGAAGTCATAAAATTTTCAATTGGGGATTAGTAATTGGCAATCGGTAATTGGACTTTATTAAGAATTAGGAGTGATGAGTTAAGTGCTGTTGAATTTTAAATTCTTACCCTATGTTCTTATTCCTTAACATCAACAACCTCTACAGGTGTGCCATCAACTAAACGATTTCGTCCTTCTGTAACAACTAACTCCCCAGGTTTAACACCGCTTCTAATTTCCTGTTGTGAAATTCCACGAATTCCTTCTAAAACAGCACGTAATTTAACTATTTCCTTCTCTTTATCCACAATGAAAACATGGGGTTTTCGATCGCGGTAAACAATTGCATCTGGAGGAACTGTAAGGGCACGGGGGTTATTTTCCACAGCTAACCACACAGAAACCCGTTCGCCATCCCGTACATTTTTCATTCCCCCATTTAAACGAACTGTTACTTGTACCGCACGCTCCCCAGGAGAAACTGAAGGGCTGACTGAGAATACTTTACCTCTAGCTCTGGCAAGGCTCAATAGAGTTTCTTGTGACATCCCTCTTGTAGAAGCTGCACTCATATCCTTGTCTAATACCACATAGGCTGATTGATTGGGACGCACTAAAGCTCCATCAAAAGCTGGTAATCTTAGTGTGACTTCGTATTCTCCGGGATCAATCAAAATTATCGGTACTGAATCCACTATATTTTGATAATCCCCGGTAACTTGTAACCTTTGGGTTGTCCAGTAGTCACCTTCTCGGATATTCATGTGAGCGACAATACCATTAAAAGGTGCTTGAATTACCGTATCCTCGAGGTTGACATTGGAACGATTTTGTTTAGCACGAGCTGAAGCTATGGTGGCTCCTGTTGATTCAAGTTGAGATTGTGCTGATATTAGCTGTCCCCGAGCTGATTTTACTTGACTTTGAGCAGCAGTTATTTGAGCTTCGGCCGCTATGACTTTTGCTGAAGCCTCTTTGGCTTTATTTCTGTAAACATCAACATCGGAGATGGAAATGGCTCCTTGTGCGAATAGTTTTTCCCGTCGTTCTAATTCTGATGCTGCTAACCTATAAGCGTCTCTTGCGGCTAGCAAGTCAGCTTGTGCTCTAATTACATCTGCTTTAGCTTGTTCTACAGATGCATTCGCTTGGGAAATATTAGCTTGTGCTGTTACCCTTTGAGTTTCTGCTTCAGCTGTTTGGGCTTGTGCTTGTGCTAATTCTGCTCTGAGTTTGCGATCGTCTACTTTTGCGAGTAATTCACCCCCTTTCACAAAATCTCCCTCTCGCAAATCCCGTCCATTTACTTTTTTTATATAAGTGATAGTTCCTGAAGTTTCAAAAGTTAAATGCTTTCCTCGCACTGCTGAAACATAACCATCACCAAAAACAAATTTTTGTAAAGGTTGAATGTTGACTTCTGTTGCAGTTACTGGTA
>DESS01000227.1 GCA_002361335.1 Richelia sp. UBA3308 | reverse complement strand
TCCATCTAATCCGTGATAGTTGTGAGTTGTTAATTCTTCATTCTAAATTCTAAATTCTAAATTCTAAATTCTTCCCTACTCACTGTTTTCTGATGGTAAAGTTACAGTTTCTAACCAAAAATCTTCAATTCTTTTAACAATTTTAAACAATTGGCTAATATTACGAGACTTAGTAATGTAACAATTAACATGTAAGTCATAACTGTGAAAAATATCATCCTCATTATGGGATGTTGTCAAAACTATAACTGGAATTCGCTTAAGTTTAGAATCAGTTTTAATTTCTGCAAGTACTTCTCTACCATCTTTTTTCGGTAAATTTAAATCCAAGAGAATTAAATCAGGGCGAGGAGCACTATTATACTCGCCCTCTCGACGCAAAAAAGCCATAGCTTCTATCCCATCCCTAACTGTCAGCATTTCATGAGATAAAGAACTATTTTTGAAAGCTTCTTGGATAAGACGAACATCTGCTTTGTTATCTTCTACCAAAAAGATGATTTTGCGTTTTTCTTCCGTTTCTACGCTCACGTTCGCGTCCTTTTACTGGAATAGTAAAATAGAATGTAGCACCTTGACTTAATTGTGATTCTACCCAGATATTTCCTCGATGACATTCTGCGATTTTTTTACAGATTGCTAAACCCATTCCTGTACCTGGATATTCATCACGGGTATGTAATCTTTGGAATATCACAAAAATGCGATCGCTAAATTGCGGCTCGATTCCAATTCCGTTATCGCGCAGTGAAAACAGCCATTTATCTTCTAAGCGAGATACACCAATATGAATTTCTGGTGGTTTGTCACTGCGGAATTTGATTGCGTTACCAATCAAGTTTTGAAAAAGCTGCATTAGCTGGGTACTATCAGCCATGACAATTGGTAATTCATCCTGAGTAATGGTAACACCTGTTTCATTAATGCGTCTGCGAAGATTATTTAAGGCTTTTTCTAAAGCTTCTTGTGCAGAAGTTGGAGCAAACTCAATACCTTGCATATCAACTTTAGAATATGCCAGTACGTCATCGATCAAAGTTTGCATCAAACTGACTCCGGAGACAACATAACCAATAAATTCATCAGCATCTTCATCCAATGCATTTTGATAGCGCATTTCCAAAAGTTGAACATAATTTGCCACTTGATTTAAAGGCTCTTGTAAATCGTGAGAAGCAACATAAGCAAACTTTTTTAATTCAGCATTGGAACGTTCTAAATCAGCTGCTAATTGTGCTAATTCTTCAGCTTGACGCAATACAATATTAACTATTGCTTTGCGTAATTCTAATGCTGCTTTAATTTCAACATACTGCCAAGGTAAAGATGTTAAACGAACGGTTTCTTTCCACAGTTCAAAAGATTTACGTGGACATAAACGTAAATTTCCTTCTTCTCCATCGATTTCAAATGCTTTATTGGGATTACCTCCCCAATTAACAGTTTGAATTACTTCTGGACGGAACCATAATACATAATTTCGTTTGCCAATGGGAATCGCTAATAAACCACTAACAATATTTTTATATCTTGACGCATCCGGATAAATTTCTGGTAGACAATTGGTATAGTAAACTTCCTCATTTACGTTTTTTTGTAACCAGGATACTAAAAAATTCAAGTCTTCTTCTTTAGGAGTTTCACCGATCAAAGTATAATTATCGCCAAAACAAATTGCTGCACCTTGGGCATTAGTTAATTCCAACAAATTTGGCTGATGTTTAATTAAACCATCAATAAAATTTTCTTCTTGAGACATATAATCAACCAAGGCAGATTGAATATATGTTAATTTCATCCGATAGTCATAATCTTCTGTTTCTTCTCTGGTGTAAATTTCACCAAATATCATTCTCCCCAAAAATTCGCAGGCTTTCCGCAATTCATAAGAAACAAACTTCGGTGTTTGATGGTGACAAGCAATCAATCCCCAAAGTCTACCTTCTTTAATCAAAGAAATAGTTAAAGAAGCCCCCACACCCATATTATGTAAATATTCGATATGACAGGGGAAAGGACTTCTTAAAGTAGAATTAATTAGATCTATCGGACGTTCTGTAATGGGATTTAAAATCGGATATATATCTACAGGTTCCCCGGTAGTATCTGGTATTAATCTAATTAAATTAGAAAGAAACATCTTTCTTGCCGGTTTGGGAATATCTGACTCTGGAAAATTCAAACCCAGATAAGATTCCATACTTGGCAACTTTTCTTCAGCAAGTACACAACCATGTCCATCTTCATTAAATTTATAAAGCATCACCCGATCAAATCCGGTGACTTTTTGCACTGTTTCGACAATAATTTGACAGTAATCTTGAAGATTGGCTGATTCTTGTAACTGATTGATCGAAGCTTTAGCTAAATGATAAAAGCTTAAAAAAGGAATATTATCTTCAGAAATTGCAGGTTCTAATTCTAAAATTAAAATTCCTTCTGAATTTCGATGAAATACCGCATCAAAAACAACATAGTCTTCTTTTCTTTTTTTTACCCAAATTTTTGTCGGATTAATAAAATCAAGAGAATCTTCAGCTAAACGCGATCTTATTCTCCCGATTTGATAAGGATCTAGTAACTCTTCTAAACTTGCTTCTAATAATTGTTCTAGAGAAACATCAAGTACTAATGCTGCATTACGACTTACTTGTAAAATTTTTAATTCGGGTTCTTGAAGAACAAGCAAGACACCATGCTGCTGAATTTTACTACATAAATTAATCGCTGGTTCTTTCAAGCTGATTAAATCTAAGGAATCCAAATTTGAATCGATTAACATTATATCCTCCAATATTTTTTATTTCAGTACCAATTAATCGCCATTTTACAAACATTTCTCACAAACATTTCTAAGACATAATTCTTGTATATAATTTTGGTATATACAGCAACATTTGGACGGGCAGCGATGCCCGTACCACAAGATTAAAAAAATAGTACTGTACTCAAAATATAAACGAGCGTGCTGTAGTTTTTATTCCCGGCTTGATTGCAACTACATACCATATTTTTTAAAGATTTTATATCCTAGTACAGCACGGCAGAAAGGGCACACCCATTAAAAACTGTTTAAACCCCACTAAATTAATACTTATTACCTTGATACTTTTGACTTCCCCCCACCGGTACTAGTCCCTTAATCCCTTCTTCTCTGTTGGAGAGTGAAGAGTAAAGAATGGAGTTTCCAAGGTAGTTAAATCACAAGTGCAACCCCCTATAGTTAGCTCAATAGCTTTATTTTTCTAACTATTTTATTTCTAACTATTTTATTTCTAACTGTTTTAAAAATAATTTAGCGTTTCTAATATATCAAACTACTGGATTTATTACCGATAAGAATTATCAAAGAATTGGTAGTAATGATAGTAGTAAAAACATCAGTTTGATTAACTTTGTAAAAATATTTATCAACAAATGTTTAAATTTAATAATTTATGTTTTTTTATTAATCTAAGACTTACGGGATTGTCACAAGACGGGAATTGATGCCCTACCCTCATTGCCTTATAATCACGTTCAGAATTTATCAGAGTACACACCCTTGTATATTGAGAGTGGTAATGGTTTATGGTGCGTGACGGTAATTTCAAATCCTGCACGTTATAGCTGGTAAATTATCTAAACTACACACCCTACAATAAAAAATATGCCACTTGCGTAAATCCTACTGTTAACTAACAACTAACAACTAATAACTAATAACTAACTGATTAAATCCAAGAAGTAAACCACATCCGCAATTTATAAGCATCAGGAGAAAGAGGTAAACCTAAATATATCGGCATCCAAAAAATAAAACTAATAATAATCAAGAAAATAACAGCAAGTCCAAAAGTACGAACTTGGATATGATAACTACGTAAACATTTATCTATCAACCAAGCTAAAGCAACAAAAGCAAAAACTACAGCAGTCATATAATGATAAATAAAAACGCAGCGATTCACTTTTACCCAAGGTAGTAAATTAGCTGCATAATTTAAGATTAAATATAAAGCAATTCCAGTATTAACAGAAAATGATGAATTAAAAGATAAACGCTTTTGTCTAATTGAAGGAATTACTATTTTTTGAATTAAAACTAAAACAATTAAAAATAAAATACTAGCAAAACCAAACCACCATAAAAAGGGATTACCCATTGCATGAACATCATATATTACTTTACCCGCATTAGAAGGTAAAGGCGGTCCAAAAATCGGTACAGTTTCGTTTACATTTGATGCTGTTTGATAAAAATAAGCAATCGGACGACTTAACAATGGCCATTTATACCATGCTGCACAGTAAGGATGTATATTAGAAGTATTATCACCAAGGCGATTGTGAAAAGATAAAATTTGTGTGTGTACTTCTATAAATCCGTACTGCGGGTTTTGTAGAAGATGAGGTATCCAAATTAAACTATAAGTGATTACAGGAATAATTCCTAAATAAAATGCAACAGTAAAAATTTTTAATTTACCTAATTTCTGTAGCGGTAATAATAAAGGTTTAACTCTAGTTTCTTGCGGTACAGTTAATGTGGCGGTAGATTGTTTTAATTGGGCAGTAGAAACATAATATGAACTACGATCTATACTACGATCTATAATATTTGTTTTTTCAACTACTGTATCCGTCCCTATAAAACGTTGCTTAAACCAAGCAAGCATCCAGTTTAAATATACCCCTACTAAAAAGAATAAACCATTCCATTTTGTGGCGATCGCAGCACCAAAACTAATTCCAGAAAGTATTAAATAAAGCCTAGGTTGTTTTGTAGTATTCCCCAAAGCGAGTAATAACAACCATTGTCCTAATAATCCAAAAATAACTATATATTGATTAATCAAAGCATAACGAGACTCAACCAAAAATATGCCGTCACAAGCTGCAAACAAAGCCGCCAAAAAAGCAAAACTACGACGATAACTAAGTTGATAGGCAATTCCAGCAATAATAAGAGGAATAAAAGAACCAAAAAGCGCATTTATCCAGCGATAACTCCAAGGAGAGCGAGCCACACCCGTAAGAGTATTTACCGTATCTTGCCAAAAAGGAACATAAGAACTAAGCCAGATTCCAATAGAAATGATATACTTTCCTAATGGTGGATGACCGTCAAAAAATGAGGTTTGAGTAAGATAATTTTGAGCAAACTTAGCGTAGTAAACCTCATCAAATACGAGGGTGTTAAATCGTCCCAACCCCCAAAATCTGAAAGCAAGTGACAGCAGAAAAACAGCTATCATGCCAATTTTAAACCAAGAAAACGACTGTTTTTGAGTCATTAGTAAATTAGTCTAGCCGAAAACATTTAGGTGATATTAAGACGTGTAGTTACGTCCCTACATCATTGAAGCGCATTTTTGATTTTTTTTCCTGCTAATCCAATTTGAATCACAAATTTGTCATACCATTTCTTTATAAAGATGCGGCAAATTTAGCCACCATTTCGGTTGGCTTTGTAGTGGTAGCTCCACCATAGCCTTTTGGAGAGCGATTAAGCGCAGCCTCATAAAGAATTCCTATTAGCCCGTGATATCATGTCCGGTTAAACAGTTATCATATCTGTGGGGGTCAATGAGTAACAAGTAACGAGTAACGACTAACGAGTAACGAGTAATAAGTAATGAGTAATGAGTATTGAGTATTGATGAGTAGTAGG
>DESS01000391.1:1432-3939 GCA_002361335.1 Richelia sp. UBA3308 | reverse complement strand
GGTGTTACATTCTCGTTTTTACCTTTACCAGTATTATTATTGATTGTTTTGCCATTCTTTTCGACACTTTCAGAAGATAATAATTGAGATAATGCTCCCGAATCAATAAATTCTCGATCGACTTTTCTCAAGTACCCTTTAATGCGCTGACGGTTTACAGATGGTATCTCTGTATCTACTAGAGCTTGAGAATAAGTAATTTTATGTTCCTCTAAATAATCATTTTCTAGAGCCGCCAAACCTGGTAAAATCACTTGAGTTACATTATTATTTTCAATTGCCTCGACAAATTCTTTGCGATCATCTACTCGACTCCAATCAGCACATAACCGTTTATTTCGCACGAATACCCAACTAAAATATGGTGAAGCCATTCTTTTAAGTAAGTCTAAAAATAAGCTGACGCTATTCCAACTACCGTTGGAAAGAAACCAATACTCAAACTTTACTTTTCCTTCGGTTATGTCTTCTTCTAAAAGATTATTTTGCTCTAGCCAATAAATTAATTTGTTTTCAACATCCGATGGTAAGTTGACAATTACATCTTTTTCTTCTGCTAGCTTTAATAATCGATCGGTACGAGTAAAAGACTGCGACATATAGCTACTTTCATCATCTTCTACTGCAAATTTAATATTTCTTATTTCAGAATTATTTAAATCTGCTACGTGAGGATTATTTACATCTGCATCTACTAAGTAAAAATCTCGTTTATATAACTGATACAAATAAACCGTCAAATTGGTCGTGAAACTTTTACCAACTCCTCCTTTCATTCCGCCGATAAATATTAATTTAGCCATTTTACTTTCTCCTGAAATTTACGTTAAATGAACTTAATTACTTATTGGTTAGTGAAACAGATTTGTCACTCCGGGGGGAGTGACGCTTCTCCCTATCTGCTAGTATTGAAGTCTTTTTGATTACCAATCAACCAGTACTTACTAATTCTTTTGTGGGTTGATTCGCGAAATATTGGTCATGATAATTGGTTATATTTGTAAATAGAAACCAATTATCTTTGTATCTCAATTCTAAATTTTGTGACGTAAAAGATTGTAGTTCTATTTGACTTAAATCTAAGACCTGAGATAATGGGGGTAAAATCTTTACATCACTTGTAATTTGCTCTAATTCTAAAGAAGAAACTAATGGGATCTTCTCTTCGCTGCAATAGCTCACTAATTTATCTCTGATAAATAGTCCGCTTCCACCAGCATAGTAAATAGTGTCTACTGTTGGGGCTTGTACTTCATATAATAAGTTAGAAAGTAGCTCCCAATATTGTAATTTACCATTATTTAATGCCTTTTCTGTCTTGGCTATACAAGAATTAATTGCTTCAGAATTGGTTTCTTTGACCAGCCTTTTCCAATTTATTTTAGTTTCTAGCCTTTTGAATCTTTTTTGCTGTTTGCGATCGATATATTCTACCGTTTCGCTATATATTGCATCTTGTATTTCCTCTCGCGAAACTCCTGGTATGCTAGAAGCTGCAAAATCTAGTAAATGCCAAAATCCATAACTAGTTGTTGCGCTTGCTGTTTGTGAAAATACTCCATCCTCGAACACCAACCAGCTTGTATTTCGGTATCCAAATATTAATATTCCGATTTTTTTCTTCGACCAAACTGGTTTACTTAACCTCCTTCTTATCTCTAGAGCTATTCCTAACCCTTCAGGATAGCAACAATAATTATCTAGAGATGCCCTAATTTTTTTCCCCCCATACCAATAGGCTCTTAATGCTTGTCTTAAAGCCTTTTCCAAAGCCTGTCGATTTTCATACTCTGAATATGGCAATAAAGAATATAAGTCAACATCTATTCGCTCGGTCAATTCAAACTTAGCTACAATATCTCCTACTGCTGCTAAAATTTTCGGCACAAAACCCTCATATTTTAGTCGCCGGATACTACTGTTCATGCCTAAGTTTTTTGCCCTTTTACCAACTGCGTAATATTCTTTGGCTTTTTTAGGTGATAATTGTACCCACCCCGCATTTGCACTAAAATTATTCGCACGCGGGGCTTCCATTAATTTAAGTACTTCCGGTTGCCAAGTTGCATGATAAATTTTTCCTTTTCTATCATTTTTGAAGACTTGGTAGATTATTTTAGTTAGCGATGTACCGCCATCAAAACTTATTTTTATTCTGTCACTCATGATCAATATTCCTGTGTTGGGGTGTGGGGCGATTATCCTCGGCAACCTCATATAAAAGTTGACAACTCTATTAGTAGTAGAAGTAATTAGTAAGGCTCACGCCGGGAGAGGGGAAGGGTGGAAGGCAAGGGAAATGACTAAACTCCTGTAGCCATTTTCAAAGCCATGCTCGTACCAAAGCTCAAGACTTCAGAGACTACATTTTTAATTTCATTAATGTTGCTGACTACGCCCTGGTGTATTGCTATTCCATTTAAGGTCATGATTCCGGCGGCTAAAGATGGAGCGAAAATTGTCAAATACGCTAGAAATGCTGCATCTGCTACGGCTTCTAGTTGAGA
>DESS01000391.1:321-1292 GCA_002361335.1 Richelia sp. UBA3308 | reverse complement strand
GACAGTCCCAATGCCAGTGGCGACACTAATGCTGATAGTAACAAGGAGACTTCGATTATATTTGCAAATCCCCACTGTATCCAATATCCGATCGTCTTTAATATGGCTACATATCCCGATTTGAAAGCTCTGGCGATTACGGTGTTCACCGATCGCGATCTTTGATAATATTGCAGTGTCGGATCTGTTGGGATTGAATTAGTTGCGAGATCTCCAAGGTAATTCTGTACTCCTGGCAAACCTCCTCCTATATGCGCGCTATTTACCGCATTAAGAGATCGATCGTAGATAGTTCTGGCTAATATAGATTGTCTGCGAATGCATTTTAAATATTCGTCCCCCGATTTATCCTTACAGGCTATGAATGCTCCATTTACACCATCTACCGCGTTCGAACTTACCTGATATTTAACGAGAGCATCATGCAAGCTCATATTGTTAATTTGTATCGCGTATATTTGGTTGATTTCCGTTAGCGCGATCGTTCGCGTCAATTGTATTGTTTTAGATAGCATATAGCCATTGTTGCTTAAGAAAAACACTACTACTAACGGCCAGATAAACATCGTTACAAGGCTCGAATAATCTTGTTGCTGTAAAAAATCTCCTCCTTCGGTCAGTACTAAATATAGTAAAGAAACAACCGCCAACTCTAACCCGAAATTTACCAAATTATCCCACAAAAAGTTTTTTTCTGAATCGAAAATAGTGTAATTCCACAATTCATCCCATGAATTAGCCGTATTTTGGGTTAAATTCAAAGACTGCTGTAAAATTTCCGTCGCGCTATTTATCATTGGGTCTATTGGGTCGCCACTACCATCTATTGGTGGGGCTGGTGGTAAATTTCCCGTTCCTCCTCCTCCTGGTGGTGGGAATGGCACTTGCAACGGTGGTAAATTTCCTGTTCCTCCTCCTCCTGGTGGTGGTGGTGGTGGCAAAGGAACATTGCCTTGCGCTAATATCCACTG
>DESS01000391.1:0-253 GCA_002361335.1 Richelia sp. UBA3308 | reverse complement strand
AACAGTTGTTTCTACAAAATTTTTAAATATTACTAAAAATTCCAATATAGGTTCTTTAAAAAAGACTAATGCTAATATTACAAATAATGAATAACTTAATTCTTGAAGGGCTAAAATTTGGCTGTTTTTCACGATTTCAATTTTTTATTGTTGCGACAGTTTTATACTATCAAGAACAACTATTCTCGCGCAGTACCCATTCGTTCCCTTTTTTAGGCTAAAAAATTCTCGCGGGGGTTGAATTAAGTAGCGA